>NZ_QVFL01000006.1:0-203219 GCF_003434225.1 Absiella sp. AM29-15 | reverse complement strand
CATGTTCAATAAAAAAAGCAGACGACTAACAATTGAGATATTAATACTGGTTGTGATTGGTGTCATCATGGTTGGCAGTAGTTCTCGTGTATGGGCACAGGCAAAATTCAATGATTCCATGTATTTTATGAGCCGTCAGGCAGTGTTTGCGTTGATTGGATTCTTTGTGATGTGGATGAGCAGTAAAATATCTTTAACAAAATTAAGAGGACATGCGAAAATCTTCTTTATCATTTGTACAGTTGCATTATTGTTGGTTTTAATACCGGGCTTAGGTGTACAGCGAAACGGATCACGAAGCTGGTTTGGGGTTGGGTCATTTTTGATACAGCCATCAGAATTTTTCAAAATCGCCATCATCTTATATGTCGCAGATCATCTGGCAAAACGCTATCGTATCAAAACGTTTAAAAAAGATTTAATCTTTCCATGTTTTTTGGTAGCATTAGGCTTTGGATTAATTCTTCTTCAGCCGGATTTTGGCAGTGGAATCGTTATGGTATGTTCTATTGTTGTTATGGTGCTGGCCGCAGATTCACCAATCTCTTATTTTGTGAGAGTAGGAATGCTGGGTGTTGCGGGATTGGGTGGTTTAATATTATCTGCACCTTATCGACTTGCCCGTATCACATCTTTTCTGGACCCATGGAAAGATCCATTAGGTGCAGGATTTCAAATCATACAATCTTTATTTGCGATAAGTCCTGGCGGCATCTTAGGTGTTGGTTTTGATAACAGTATGCAGAAGCATTTTTATCTTCCAGAGCCACAGACTGATTTTATATTTGCGATATTTGCGGAAGAATTTGGCTTTATCGGATGTGTGTTTTTGATTCTGCTATTCCTGCTAGTTATTTATGAAGGTGTAAAGATTGCGAAAAACTGTGTGGATCCCTATTTATGTTATGTAGCGATAGGATTGATTTCATTGTTCGCCATTCAGGTAATGATCAATTTAGGCGTTGTTGTCGGCTTATTTCCAGTAACGGGCATCACACTTCCATTTATTTCCTATGGTGGAAGCTCGCTTGTGGTTATGATGGGAAGTATGGGGTTACTCGCCAGTATTGCGAATGAAGAGTAATAGAAAAACACAAAAAATACTAACGGAAATACAAGATACATGGTATAATAAAAAACAAGGAGTGATGAGATGAGAATGCTGATTGCCACAGGTGGCACAGGGGGACATATTTATCCTGCCCTGGCGTTAGCGGATGCTGCCAAAAGTCAATATAAAGATATAGAAATTCTATTCGTAGGGAACGATGATCGAATGGAAAGTGAAGTGGTACCTGCACAAGGATATGCATTTCGTGCACTGCATGCCAGTGGATTAGTAGGCAATCCAATGCAGAAGGCAAAAGCCATTCTGTTAATGATGAAGGCTTATCGAAAGGCACTTCGCATCATAGACGAGTTTCAACCAGATATTGCGATTGGATTTGGAGGTTATGTCAGTGCACCAGTCATGCTTGCTGCACATAAACGCCATGTAAAAACGATGATACATGAACAAAATTCTATTGTTGGTGTTTCAAATAAAATGGTCGCAAAAAAGATGGATGGAATCGTTATTTGTTATGAAAAATGCTATGAGGAATTTGGCAGAGAACATACTCGTCTGCTTGGAAATCCTCGTGCAACAAGTGCAATCAATGTAAAATTTGATGCACAATATTTTACATCATTGGGCTTATCAATGGAAAAACCGACTATTTTGGTGGTTATGGGATCTTTGGGTAGTACCAGTGTAAACGAAATTATGAAGGATGCACTTCCACAGGTTGATGAAAAATATCAGATTCTTTTTGTGACAGGAAAGAACAATTACAAAGAAATCAAGGCAAGTGTTCATCAGAAAAATATTATTGTTGTTGATTATGTGAAACAGCTGGAAATTATGGAACATGTTGATTTGATCGTATGTCGTGCTGGGGCGACAACAGCCGCAGAAATTACGGCATTAGGGACGCCAAGTATTTTAATTCCAAGTCCATATGTTGCACATAACCATCAGTTTTATAACGCTTCAGTACTGGTTGATCAGCATGCTGCATTTATGATTGAAGAAAAAGATTTGAATGCGAATACGCTGAAAGAAAAAATCAATCAGATTATGGGTAATCGTGAATTACAAAAAACGATGAGAGAAAACGCTTTGTCTTTAGGGAAACCAAACGCAAGTTCGGATATATTGGCATGGTGTGAAGAAATGGTAAAGGTGAAAGATAAATGATATTAGAGAAACGCTTACAGGCTTATGGAGATGTAGAAAGTAATATCTCGTTAAGCAAGAAAACGACTTTTCGTATTGGCGGGAACTGTAAATATTATATTTATCCAAAAAGTGAGTTGGGCTTACTTAGAATATTGGATATCCTGAAAGAAGAACAGATTCCTGTAAAAATATTTGGCAAGGGAAGCAATATCCTGTGTAGTGATGATGATTATGAGGGTGCAATCATCAATTTAGACCGTTATTTTACGGATAGCTATTTTGAAGAAGATGGCACCGTTGTTGCTCAGGCTGGATGTAGTACTGTATTGCTGGCTCATGAAGCAATGAAAAATTCCTTTAGCGGACTTGAATTTGCAAGTGGGATACCAGGAACCATTGGTGGAGCAATCTTTATGAATGCTGGTGCATATAAGAGTGATTTTTCACAGATTATTGAAGAAGTATATGCTTTAAAAGATGGCACAATTGTGAAAATCCCAAAAGAAGAACTTGATTTTCACTATCGCCACAGTGATTTCCAGGTACACCGTGACTGGATTATTTTAGGAGCACGTATGAAATTACAGCCTGGTGATCAAAAAGAAATTCGTGATTTAATGGATTCCCGCAGAAAGCGTAGAATGGATTCACAACCACTGGATAAGCCAAGTGCTGGCAGTATGTTTCGTAATCCTGAAAGTGCACAGGCTTGGGAATTGATTGAAAAAATCGGTTTTCGTGGTAAGAAAATCGGTGGTGCAATGGTGAGTGATAAACACGCCAATTTCATCGTTAACGATGATGGGGCAAGTGCTAAGGATATCAAAGAACTGGTAGAAATGATTCAAAAAGAAGTCAAGGAACGATTCGGCATTGATTTGATAACGGAAGTTGAGCGCTTTAATTGGAAGATATAAACGATTTATTATATAACGATGTCGAAGCCAAGTTTCTTGCCTTGCAGAATAAAAAAAAGAAACGTAAAAAAAGACGCAGAAAGATTCGTCTGATTGTTTTATCCGTCTTATTGCTGAGTGGAGCTTTGTATTTTACAAGTGATTCCAGTAAGGTAAAAAGTCTGGATGTAAATGGCAATTTGTTTTACACGAAAAATATGGTATTGAAGAAAGCAAATCTTTCTTATAATACCAGATACATAGTCATGCCAAAGCTGTATATTGAATATAAACTGAAACAGGATGACATGATAAAGGATGCAGAGGTAACAAAAGCTAACGGATCCATTCATATCCATATCAAAGAAAAAACAAGTATAGGATATTTCGTGAAAGATGAAAAAAACTATGTATTGCTGGAGGATGGATCTACTAAAGAAATCACACAGGATAATCTTTCTGTTATCGCAAACTTTCCTTTGATTGATGGTTTTGACGACAAGCAGTTAGTAAATCTGGCAAAAAGCTTTGCCGTGAAAGACCGTGAAGTATCACAAGAAATGATATCCATGATATCTGAAATACACCCGTATAAAGCAAGCTATGATGCAAACATGGTAAAACTTGTTATGCAGGATGGAAACTTTATATATACGGATTATGCTTCCATGCCATTGTTAAAGGATTATAAGGAAGTGGTATTGAAAAATATCAAAGAAGGGAAAAAGAAACGTCTTTGTGTAGTGATGGATGATGCTACAGCAAACATTCATACAGAAGATTGTTCGTCATTTTAACCTAAAAATCATGGATTTCATATAGATTAGTTGGAATTTCTAAGGTTATTTGATATAATAACTAAGATGTAAGGAGGAATATTATGTCAATCTCTAAAAGTACACAGTATGGAAATATCAATATTTCTATCGATGCAATCGCATCTTTGGCTGGTGGTGTCGTAAGCGAATGTTATGGTGTTGTTGGAATGGCAAGCCAGAAGTTTGTAAAAGATGGAATTGCTGAATTGCTGGGAAAAGAAAATTACGCAAAAGGTGTCGTTGTCAATCAGAAAGATAACGCATTGGAACTAGATTTATACATTATCGTTTCACATGGAGTGAAGATCAGCGAGGTCGTTCATGAAGTACAGGAACGTGTTAAATATACATTGGAAAAATCATTGGAACTGGACTTTGAAAAAATCAATGTTTATGTACAAGATGTGAAAGTAATGAAGTAGGTAGAGCACTATGGAAATAATTAATGGACAAATATTTAAGGATATGCTGGCAAGCGGAGCAAATCTGTTAACCAACAAATTCAGTGAAATCGACGCATTAAACGTATTCCCTGTTCCAGATGGGGATACCGGAACAAACATGTCATTGACATTTAATGCTGGTGTAAAAGAAGCACTTGCATGTACAAGTGATGATGTATGTGAAATCGCAAAAGTATTATCAAAAGGATTATTGATGGGGGCACGTGGTAACTCAGGTGTTATCACATCACAGATTTTCCGTGGTTTGTATCAGGGTGTTGATGGTATGCGTGAGATCAATGGTTTCCAGCTTGCCAATGCGCTTGTGACAGGAAGTCGTGTTGCTTATAAAGCCGTTATGCGTCCAGTAGAGGGAACTATTTTAACAGTTGTACGTGAAGCAGCGGATTACACATATGCTTATGCGACTTCTACAGAAAATGTAACTTGTTTACAGGTTATGGAAAAAATGTTAGAAGAAGCAAAAGAAAGTTTGAAACGTACACCAGAATTATTGCCTGTTTTGGCAGAAGTTGGTGTTGTGGATAGTGGTGGTGCTGGTTTAGTCACAATTTTTGAAGGATTTGTTTCCGCATTAAAAGGAACAGTTATTCAGAAAGAAGAAAGTACAGGTACCAGTGAAGTTGCCGGCGCTGGAATGGAAAGTGAAGAATATGGTTATTGTACAGAATTCATTATCCGTTTAAGTGAACATGCACAAATGACTTTCAAAGAAGAAGCATTACGTGACTCACTTGCTCGTATTGGTAATTCTATCGTATGTGTTCGTGATGATGATATCGTAAAAGTACATGTTCATACTTTAACACCAGGAGATGCTTTAAATCTTGGACAGCGTTATGGTGAATTTGCAAAATTAAAAGTTGAAAATATGCAGGAGCAGCATGAGAATATCATGATGAATGCGACTGTAGAAAAGGTTGAAGAAGAAGAAAAACCTAGATCTAAATATGCAATCATTACGGTTGCTGCAGGAGAAGGCTTAAAAGAGATGTTTACAGAATTGCGTGCTGATTATGTCATTAGTGGTGGTCAGACGATGAATCCTTCTACAGAAGATTTTGTAGAAGCTGTTCATAAGGTAAATGCAGATAATATCTTCATTCTACCAAACAATTCTAATATTGTACTTGCTGCTCAGCAAGCCGCAACTGTTTGTGAAGATCAAAATATTCATGTGATTCCAACAAAGACGATTCCTCAGGGATTAAGTGCTTGTATTATGTTTAATCCAGATGTTGATTTCGATATGAACTTATCTGAAATGAGCGATGCTATCGAACTTGTGAAAACTGGTCAGGTAACATATGCAATCAAAGATACAACATTTGAAGGAATGGAAATCAAAGCTGGAGAGTTTATGGGTATTAAGGAAAAAGATATTGTTGTATCTCTTCCTGATAAAATGGAAACAACGCGTCAATTAATTGATACCATGATAGATGATGACAGTGAAATCGTGACATTGATCTATGGTGAAGATGTAAAAGAAGAAGAAGCAAATGAAATTGTATCTTATATCGAAGATAAATATGATGTTGAAGTAGAAGTAAATAATGGGGAACAACCAGTTTACAGCTTCATCATTGGTGTAGAATAATAAAATCAGTCAAAAAGTGCCGATAAATAGGGCGCTTTTTGTATATATAAATATTTTTGGTGTTTATTTGGTGTTTAAAGTTGTTTATGGTTGATTAATTTGAATAAAAATACTTATGATTCAAGATTAAATTCAATTAATTGTGCAACGACTTGTTGTTGCGATTTTAAGACATCAATGTAAACGTTCGCAGTTGTTTGAATATCGTTATGACCTAAATGGGCAGATACAATTTTTAAATCAACTCCATTCATTAATAGTAAAGTTGCATTTGCATGACGTAAGGAATGAACAGTGATATATTCATAGTTTGTTCCTTTTTTTAATGAACTTAATCTATTATTTATATTTGCTTTTTGGATATAGCCACCAGTATCTTGAGTAAATACTAAATTTAAATCTTGCCAGACATCTTTTAATGCTTTTTTCATTTTATCTTGTTCTTCTTTGATTTGTTGAAGAAGACTATACACTGTGTTGTTCATTCCTAGTATTCGGTAACTGTTATCTGTTTTTGGAGGACCAATTTTAAACTCACCTTTAACATAGTTGATTGTTTTGTTAATATTGATGGTACGTTTTTCAAAATCAATATCATCCCACGTAAGTGCTAGTGTTTCTCCAATTCTCATACCTGTGTATAGTTGAAAGTGAATCACAGCATTATAGGTATCAAAATTTTCACTACGTTTCAATAAATCTTTAATTTGATTAATTTCGAACGGGGGAAGTTTTTGAGTTTTGTTTCTTTTTGGCTTTATCGCATTTGTACAAGGATTATCTTTGATCCAACCTTGCTTAACTGCAATGTCAAAGAGTGTGTGTAATTTAGAAAAAATCAGTTGGGTGTAAGAATCTTTATAGTATTTTGTTGGTTTAATAGGTTTACCATCTTTATCTTTATATATAGCAACATCATATAAAAAGGCGGTAATTCTATTAGGTGAAAAGTCACCTAACTTTATATGTCCTATTTCTGGTAGAATCTTTGCTTCAACGATATTTCGCATCGTTTCTTGCGTGGATTCTCTTAGATAGTTTGGAGCGTAATATTTACTAAACCAATCCCATACTTCAGATAGTTTCATGCTAACACCACTTGCTTGATTTTTTTTATATTGATCTGTAAAATCAAGCTCCATTTGTTGAGCTATCTTTCTAGCTTGTCGTAGTGGCATATCTTTTGGAGGTTTAAAGGTTTTAGTTTTTCTTACTTGTCTATAGTTACCATTATTATCTATTTTATATCCGTCATATGCAGTAATTCTAAAACTAATTCCAGTTTTAGTTTTTCTTTCTTGTATTGACATATTATTTCACGCTCCTTGTTTGTATAGTTAAAATGTAGTTTTTTAAAATATGATTTCTAATAGTGTAATCAGAGTCAATAGTTAAAATAGAAATTGATTTTTCATCTAATCCTAATTTTATTTGGATAAATTCATCATGGTTTCGAAAATTATCTTCGTTTAAAAGATAATCTAAAGAAACATAATAGAGTTTTGGTAGAGCATATAGGATTTTATTGCTGGGAATACAAAGCCCATGTTCGTAGTGAGATAAAGCTTGGAAACTAACAAATTTTAAAATTCTAGAAACATCACGTTGGGAATAGCCAGCATTTATTCTCGCTACTTTAAATCGATTGTTTATTTGATTGATTTTCATAATTTAGAATTTCCTTTCTAAGTTCATGTTGAACAAACCAATTAACTTTTTGAGTTAATTCTTTATTACTAGATATTTCAAATAGTAATTCTAGAAGTTCATCATTTAATCTTAATTTAGATTTTGCATATTCTATATGAGATGAGTAATCATCTAAACATAAGAGATAATCAAGAGATACATCAAAAATGTTTTTCATTTTGATTAAAGTTGTAACATTGGGCAGACGTAAATTTCGTTCATAGCATCCAATAGTTGCTTTTCCGCCCTTAAATCCTAAGGCAGTACTGAGTTCTGGTTGTGATAGACCAGCTTTTAATCGACATTCTTTAAACCTATTGGGTAAGGTTTTATCTTTGTAATAAATAGTCATTTTAATTCTCCTTTCATGAAATGTAAGTAGTTGGGAAACACCCTATATATACTTACAGGCTCTATTTTATTGGAAAGAAAATTATAAACAACGGTACGAATTTTTGATTTGTAGGTACTTCAATGCTTCTCTTTAAATTATTTGGAGTGCAGTTGTCGCATTTTTAGTGAAGTGTATTTATTTTAATGAAAAAAATTAAAAAAATTTTTTCTAATTTTCCTTCTTACATATCCATTTCAAGCGTTTGGTTATGTAGAAAGGAGTTTTTTTATGGAAAACAAATGTAAAGTGATTGCGATTGCCAATCAAAAAGGAGGTGTGGGAAAAACAGTAACATCTGTATGCTTAGGTGTTTGTCTTGCTCAAGACAATAAAAAAGTCCTCATAGTTGACTTCGATCCGCAAGGAAGCCTTACTAAAGGACTAGGTTATAGAAGTCCTGACTCTTATCAACAAAGTATTAAAGATTTACTGTTTAATGAGATTAATGAAGTTGATGTTGATTATCGTGATTCTATCATTCACACAAATGAGAAATTTGATTTATTACCATCAAACATTTCTCTATCCGGAGCAGACATTCAATTATCAAGTGTCATGAGTCGTGAAACTGTATTTAAAAGAGTATTAGATAAAATCAAAGATGATTATGATTACATTCTAATAGATAGTAATCCAGCATTAAATTTATTTACGATTAATGGCTTAGTAGCAGCAGATAGC
Source organism: Absiella sp. AM29-15 (assembly GCF_003434225.1). NCBI lineage: Bacteria > Bacillati > Bacillota > Erysipelotrichia > Erysipelotrichales > Erysipelotrichaceae > Amedibacterium > Absiella sp. AM29-15. The sequence goes on along the minus strand of NZ_QVFL01000006.1, from coordinate 194,456 downwards.
ATAATCATTCCAGTTCAAGCCGAACCATATGCTACTGACGGATTGAATGATTTACTGCATACGATTGCTACTGCAAAGAAACAAATTAATCCTAATTTAAAAATTGATGGAATCTTAATCACAATGACAGATGCAAGAACAAACTTATCAAAACATATTGCAAATGAAGTAAGAGAAAATTATGGTAAGTTTATTCGAGTATTTAAAACGGAGATTCCTAGAGCGATTAAGACAAGTGAAGCAGCATTATCTGGTCAAAGTCCTATTCAATATGCCCCTAATGCAGAATCTTCTTTAGCCTATCGTAGATTAGCAAAGGAGGTGGAGCAAATTGGCAAAAACATTACCAAAACTAGACATGAGTTCACTCGATGATCTATTTACTACTGAAGAACAAAGACAAGATGCTCAATTAGAAAAAGTAATGAAAATACCAATAAGTGAAATTCACGAGTTTAACAATCATCCTTTTGGTGTTCGATTAGATGAAGATATGACAAAACTTATTGAAAGTATTCATGATAATGGTGTATTAGTTCCAGTACTTGTTCGTCCAGACAAAGATGGCAAAGGATATGAAATGGTGTCCGGACATCGTAGAATGTTTGCCTTAGAAAAAACAGGTGCGAATGAGATTGATGCTATTGTTCGTGAATTAGATGATGACCAAGCAACAATTATCATGGTAGATAGCAATATTCAGCGTGAAAACATCTTACCTACTGAGCGTGGTTATGCTTATCGAATGAAATTAGAGGCAATGAAACATCAAGGAAAACGCCCAAATATAACTTCTACCCAAGTTGGGCAGAAGTTGAATGGAAAATATTCAGTAGAATTATTAGCCGATGAAATGAATGCTACTCGTTCACAAATACAAAGATATATTCGATTAACTTATCTTGTTAAGCCATTAAGAGATATGGTTGATGGTATTCATGAAGATGGTTTTAAGATAGCTTTAAACCCTGCTTATGAACTATCTTTTTTGACCACAAAAGAACAAAATGAATTAGTTGATTGTATTACTACCTGTTTAGCAACACCAAGTCTTGCACAAGCACAAGAATTAAAGCGAAAAAGTCAATCGAATGAATTAGATGAAACCATGATGATGGATATGCTTATGAGTGATAAGCCAAATCAAAAAGAAAAGATTAGTCTGAAAATGGAGGAAATTAATAAATATTTTCCAAAATCATATACACCTAATCAAAAGAAAGAGTTAATTATTAAATTACTGGGTGATTGGGCTAGAAAAAAAGAAAGGAGTCAAGAAAGATGAAAATTTGAAATTCATACCTATGACTTAAAAATTTGTAAAAAAGGCTGAAACAAGGGATAAGTCCGGACTTTTGCAAAATGACAGCCTCATTCTGCCCAAAAGCGTGACTGTGTTTTCCCCCTACAACCCCCTTTCAACATACCGAAGAAAAATTCCGTATGTAAAGAAAGATAATTCATTCTTAAAAGATAAATAGATCTTATATCTAGATAAGTATAAATAAGAAATAGAGTGATTTATACATTAGTTCTTTTATAGATAACAATCTAAAATGAAATTACATGAATGGAGGAATGTAGATGAAAACACGAAAATGGTTGATGATGTTAGTGACATTGCTTTTGATAACGGGATGTAGTCAAAATGATAGTTCTCAATCTAAAAAAGATTTAAAAACAGAAAGTGCTGTAAACCAGAATACGATTGAAACACAAAAAGTGAAGACAGATGAAAAATCAAAAAAAGATGTTAAAACAACACAGAAACAAGAAATTAAGAAAAGTAAAGTGGTAAATGAAAAAGAGATTATCCACATGAAAAATGAATCAAATAAGACTGTAAAAGAGGAAGTTAAGGAACAACCAAAAGAAGAATCTAAACCTATTGAGAAACCACCTGTTGAAACAACAACTCCCCCTTCTCAAGATAACTCAGTAGTTGAAGTTCCTGAAACTCCAATTGTTGAAGAACCAGTCAAACAAGAAGCAATGGCTCAAGCCGTTATGAACCAAATCAATGCTTATCGACAACAACATGGTTTACAACCTTTAGCACAATCTAGTTATCATCAACAAAAAGCAGATAGTCATGCTTATGAAATGGCAAAAGCGAGAGCCTTATGGCATCAGGATAATGGAGAATGCATTACAAATTCTCCAGATCCATTTAGTGCTTGGGTTACTTCACCTGAACACAACGAAATATTACTAAGAGAAAATAATACACAAGGAGTGGTGTCAATTTACTATGTAGATGGATATTATTACTCCGTATTCAAAACATCTTGGTAGACAAACAATTGAATCTATTGATACAGACACGACTATACCTCGTGTCTTTTTTCATGAAAGGAGAAAAATTAAAATGAAAGGTATATGGAAAAAAATCATGTTATTAACTGCATCATTTGCAATGATATTCTCATCCGTATTTTCAAATATTGCTGTTCCTGTTTATGCAGCAGGTAATGAAACGACATTCTTTGAGATAAATAAAGCAGACGATGTCATCAATGAAGCAAAGAAACATTTAGGTAAGCCTTATGTTTGGGGTGCTGCAGGACCTAACAGTTTTGACTGTTCTGGATATGTGAGCTATGTTTTAAAACAAACAGGATTATCTTTAGGTGCTGATCGTATCACAACAGATACTGCAATTAAATTTTTGAATGGAAAAGGTGTTACTGCTTATCAGTATCCAACTAATGAAAGTAATCCTAAGAATGCTAGAAAAGGAGATTTAGTTTTCTATTATGATAAAAATGGAGATGCTCTTCATATGGCATTTTATATGGGTGAAGGAAAAATTATTCACTGTGCTGAAAACATGCCTAGTGGACCACAAAAACAGGTTATGATAAGTAATGTGGATGATTTATCAACTAAACACGGATCAAGAATGGTAACTTATAAAGTTTATCGTATCTTCCCACAATCTGGTGGAATGCGAATCAAGAAAGTCAATGAAAATGGACAAGCTCTTCCCGGAGTTGTCTTTGAAATCACAAAACCAGATGGAAGTAAATCCAATGTTACAACTGGTTCAGATGGTATTTGGGATAGTGAGCGAGAAAAACTTGATTTAGAAGTTGGAACTTATAAAGTCAAAGAAATTTCAACGATTGAAGGATATTTGCTTGATAGTTCAGTGAGAACTGTTGAAGTCAAAGCTGGTCAAAAGGCAAGCGAAAATGTTTTAGTCGTTACAAATAAAGCTCCTACTGGAGAAATCACATTAACAAAATACAATGATGATAAAAGTGCAGGAGTTGCAGGTACAACATATCATGTTACAAGTGATACTGGTTATGTGAATGATGTGACTACCGATGACAGTGGAAAAATTCATTTAACAGGATTAAAACTTGGAACATATACATTTGTTGAAACGCATGCAGCTGATGGATATTTACTCAATGGAGAACCTATCACAGTAACTCTATCTTATAAAGACCAACATACTGCCATTATTACTGGTAATGCTGAACAAACTAATAAAGAACCAACCGCAAGTATCTCTTTAACAAAAGAAGATAAAGAAACCGGTGGAACTGCTCAAGGTGATGCTACTTTAAAAGGTGCAGAATATCAGTTGATTGCTGCTGAAGATATTTACAATAAAGCACATACCAAAAAATTCTATTCTAAAGGTGAAGTCGTTGCTACTCGTATTACGGATGAAAAAGGAAGCATGGAAGATGTGAAAGGATTGCCTTTAGGCTTCTACCAATTCAAAGAAACAAAAGCAAGTGAAGGATATCTAATTGATCCAACTGTTTATGACATTCATTGTGATTATGAAGGACAAAATGTAGAAGTGGTTATTAGAAACCAATCATCAAAAGAACAAGTAAAGAAACAAGCATTTCAAATCATCAAAGTATCTACTGAAGGAAGTGAAGAATCTGATCTAGTTGCTGGTGCTGAGTTTACTGTGAAATTAACAAGTGAAGTCAATCAAGTTGGGTGGGATAAAGCAAGAACTTACAATATCTTAACGACTGATAAAAAAGGTTATGCTAAATCAATCGAATTACCTTATGGAACGTATACAGTGAAAGAAACAAAAGTACCTGATGAAATGATGCCAGTGGAAGATTTCCAAGTTGTCATTACGGAAGATTCAAGAGAGCCACAAGTGTGGCGAGTATTTAATGATGCTCCATTTAAAGCATTGATTAAAGCAGTCAAAATAGATCAAGAAACTGAAAAAACTGTTTTACTTCCAGATACAACATTTAAAATTAAAAATTTAGATACAAATGAATATGTTGGTCAATGGGTATGGTTCCCTATTCCTCATTATGTAACTGAATTTAAAACAGATGAAACTGGTACAGTAACGACTCCTAGCACATTAGAAGTTGGTGAATATCAGTTAGAAGAAATTCATGCTCCTTATGGATATGTCTTAAATACGGAACCGATTAAATTCAAAGTATCAACATCGACTCCTTATCAAATTGCTGATGATGGAAAAACATCAATCATCATGGTCACAAAAGAAGATAAATCTGTCAAAGGACAAATCAATATTACTAAGATTGGTGAACAATTGGTTGATACAAAAGAAGATGAAAATGGAAATATCCAATTTATCTATGAAAAATTACCTGTTGATGGAGCAACATTCATTATTGAAGCAGATGAAGATATTTACTCTGCCGATAATCAAAAAGACTTAATTTATTTAAAAGGGCAAAAGGTTGCAGAAATCACAACTGAAAATGGTTATGCTCAATCTAAAAAATTGCCTTTAGGTAAATACAAAGTTTATGAAAAAAATGCTGGTGATGGATTTGTGTTAAACAAAGAAATCAAGAAAGTAGAATTAACATACGAGAATGAAAATGTACCTGTTGTTTTTGAAAATGTTGAATATGAAAATCAAAGACAAAAAGTAGATTTAAGTGTCATTAAGAAAGATAAAGAAGATGATACTTTATTAAAAGGTGCAACTTTTGGTTTATATGCAAGCGAAGATATTTATGGAATTGATAATACTCCTCGTGCTAAACGATTATTAATTGAAAAAGGAAAATTGATTGAAAGAGTAGAAACGGATGAAAATGGTAAAGCTATCTTCAATGCCGACTTGCCAATCAATGCAAAACTTGAAATTAAAGAAATCAAAGCTCCTATTGGTTATGCAAGTACAGATGAAATCATTTCCATTGATACAACATATCAAGGACAAGATAAAGAAGTGATTACATTTGAGGAAGTATTCAAAAATGAAATCACAAAAATTGAAGTATCGAAAAAGGATATTACGAATGATGAAGAAATCGAAGGTGCATTCATGAGCGTATATCCTAAAGACGATAAAGGAGCAATCTTTGATGCATGGATTTCTGGCCAAGATGGTAAAAATGAAGATGGTACAGTTAAGCCTCATATGATCAAAGGATTAGAAGTTGGTACAACTTATATCTTAGAAGAAATCAGTTCTCCTTATGGATATGCGATTGCTAATGAAATTGAATTTACTGTAAAAGATACTGGTGAAGTACAATCGGTTGAAATGAAAGATGAAATGGTCTTTGGTCAAGTGAAATGGAATAAGACTGGTGAAATCTTCATGCAAACAGTTACTGGACAAACTGAATTTGGTAAAACTGTTAGTCCTGTATGGGAAGAATCAAATATCTTAAATGCTGAAATTACTATTTATGCAGCACAGGATATTACCATTGGAAACCACACTTACTATAAAGAAAATGAAGCAATTCAAACATTAGAAAGTGATTGGAATGCAGTATTAAGTAAGAAATTACCTGTTGGTCGTTATTACTATGTAGAAACAAAAACTCCACATGGATATATCAACAATACTGAAAAACATTATTTTGAAGTAGAAGATAATCAAATCAATGAATTGCAAACGATTGAAACAACATTGGTTAATGATCGTCCTACTGTAGATATTGATATGACTAAGATGTTAGAAGAACAAGAAATCTTTAAAAATCCAAATGCTTATAAAGACATTGTATTTGGAATCTTTGCTCGTGAAGATATTTATAACTATATGGGTGATGTAGCCATTGAAAATGGAACAATGATTTATACTTCTGGTATAAATGAAGATGGACATTTAACATTAGCTGATACTTTCGATTTACCAAATGGTGTTTATTATTTAAAAGAACTTTCTACAAATGGTCAATATGTATTAAATGATAATGAATATGATTTTGAAATTGCTTATCATGGTGAAGATGTATCTAAGTATACTGTAAAGATTGGCAATGATGGAATTATCAATAATGAACTTGCTCGTGGTATGATTCAAGTGAAAAAGACGGATAAAGATAATGAATCTAAAGTATTATCTGATGTGCCATTCAATATTTCTGCAAAAGAAGATATGAGTGAAATCATCAAAACAGTTAAAACAAATGATAAAGGGTTTGCTATCTTTGAAGAATTAGAACTTGGAACGTACTATATTCAAGAAGCGAAACAAATTGATGGTTATGTATTAAATGATCATATCTATAAAGTTGAAGTTACGAAAAATGGTGATGCTTTAGAAATCAATTGCGTGAACACTCCAACAGAAATGCAATTTAGTAAACAAGATATTACAACTGGTAAAGAATTACCTGGTGCAACCATTACAGTTACCGATAAAGAAACTGGAAAAGTAATTGATGAATGGGTATCTACCGATAAACCACACATCATTAAATATCTAGTAGAAGGTAAAGAATATATCATGACTGAAAAAATCGCACCTAAAGGATATGACATTGCCGAAAGTATTACCTTTACTGCCGAACATGGAGAAAAGATTATCATGAAAGATGCATTAAAACCAAAAACTCCAGAAACTGGCGATCAAACAAATCTTAATTTATGGTTAGCGCTAGCTGGTATTTCATCAATCGGTGTATTAGGTTCTATCTACTTATCAAGAAGAAAAAAAGAAGGTACGAATGAATAACGCTGATTTAATGACTTGGAGTGTAGTTGGAATCTTATTATTCCTAGTTACTATAAAGATTTATTTCCAAGTACGTTCAATAAAAAAACATCAACAAAGATTAAGGGAGAAGAAATAATTTTCTCCCTTTTCCTATATATAAATATAAATAATTGAAAGGAGCTTATTTATGGAATTATTAAATACAAAAAACAAATTAATAAAGCAAATTGCAAAATTCGAGGAGGATCTTATGGATAAGTTTGCTCAACCATCGTTATTATTTCTATTGAGTAATGATATTAAAAATATTATTGGAATTTATGATGAATGTATGGATGTAGAGTATGTCGTATTAAATTTAGGAGATACTTATACTATATTAGAAAGAAATGAGATTAACTTTTCAAAACTTCAAAAAGAAGTATTTGATTCACAAATGGAGTCCTATGTACTGCAATTATTAGATGATGGTTATAATTTAAAATTTATGGACTTAGATTTTCATGCTCGTCTTTGGGATTTTATTGACGAATTCATTTATGAAGTAAATTTATATGAAAACGGATTATACAAATATCTAAGTTTTTGTGAAAAAACTGGAATCTGTTATAAAACATTAATTCAGCATACTTCTCAAATTATTTGTACTGATGCGTTATTTCATTTTTATCATGTTGAATTTAGAAATCATGGTGTTATTTTAGATAATTGTATTGGAGATCAATATTTATTATTAGGTTCTAGCTTTGATGAAAATGATAAACGATATTATTCAGTTATGCTATTAAATGATCATCATGAAGTTATTGATAAAAAAGATTATTACCAACTAGAATCTTCTATCATTGACTATAACAATCGCTTCTATGATTTAAAAATTAAAGAACATAGAGCGTGTGAAAAATATATAAGTGATTCTATTCACGATCATATTGAATTTCTTAAAGAAAGAAATGAGGAAGTACAATGAAGACGAATGAATCATATAATGAATGTTTAAAAATCTTGAAGAATCATCATTACAAACATTATAAAATTGATTATATTCTTCAAATGAGTAAATCTGATAATCATCATTTCATTGGATATGCAACTTCAAAAGAAAATAATGATGATATGGTATATATTAAATTCAAAGACAAGAGTATGTCAGAAGTATATCCGATTCCAGACTGGGACTTTAATGTAGATGGTTATCTATTATCTGAACTTGAATAAGGATATACAATTGATTATATGTCATTAGAATGCCACGATAATACATGGTGTAACATTGATGAGTGGCGTGATGAATTAGAACATTTTGATGGACTTCAAACATATCTATCCTATTGTCAAAGAAACGATATTAATTCCAATATTATGAGCATATATTCTAATAACCATTTAAATATCATGGATATGTATAAGGAAAATAATGCTGGATATGATATTATCGCATCAACTTCTATAGGGAGTCATACGATTGTATTAGGATATAACAAAAGAAAAGATGAATATGTAACTTGGCGTACTTCCCCAAATCGTAATGGTGGTTATGATGTAGGATTTTACTATACCAACTATAAAGATGCTTTCAAAAATTATGAAGGACGTTGTAATGATATATTAGAAAATCATCTTTCTTTTGAAAAGAATAAAATCAAACCAAAAGAAAAAGGTTTTGAAAGATAAATATATGTATTTATACATTAAGAATGGTAATAATAGACTCATATCCATATTCAATAAAATTATAGGTAATTAAATTTCCTAAATATGTGAATGGTGATTTACGTATTTTTGAACGCTATTCGAACGGGGATTTACGTATTTTTAGTGTTTACTTGAATGGAAAGAAAATCGAAGTAATAAATATGCATTATTAATCAAAGGAGCAAGACGTATCGAGAAAAGTACAATTGCTGAAGAGTTCACTAAAAAATGAATTTAAGTCATATATTTTAATCAATTTCGCACATACAAGTAAAGAAATCATTGATTTATATGAGGAGGATTTTGTTAAAATTGATGGTACAGGGCTTGCAGGAGATATTTACGATGCAATACTAGCAAATTTAAGCGGTAATGCATCAAGATATGTCTTATCAACTGCTAGAGAAGGCATAAGAGCGAATAGAGTACGTGAATTAATTCCTGATATGCTTAGTTCATTTACTATAAATATTGCGTATCATGCAAACAATCCTAATGTGGGTATGGCTGTAGAAAAGGATATTAGTCGTTATAAACTATTTTTTTCTGATGTGGGATTGTTCATAACACTTGCATTTAAAGATAAGGACTTTACCGATAATATGATTTATAGTAAACTCTTGTCAAATAAACTTGATACAAATTTAGGTTATGTGTACGAAAATATCGTAGCTCAAATGTTATTAGCAAATGGTAATAATTTATTTTATTATACAATGGATAGCGATAGTTCTAATTGTCTATACGAAATTGATTTCTTACTTTCAATAGGCAATAAAATATGTCCAATAGAAGTTAAATCTGGAAATTATAGATCTCATAAATCCTTAGATTTATTTAGTACTAAGTTCAGTAGTAGATATTCCTATTTATATGGTTCCATTTATATAAAAAGACATTTAATTTATTTCGCCAACCGGCACAGTAAATGGCACAGTAAACTAGTGCAGATATTGATTTAAGAAATAATATTTATAGGACAATTATAAGTGAAACTATAATGGAACTGTAAATTTCAAATAGTTTTGATAAACTATTTGCTTAATTTTCCTTCATAAAACTAAATATACTAAATTATTAGGAATTTCAAATGTTGGAGTTCCTTTTTTCATACAAAATTAAAGGAGGTGCGAAAATGCCAAGCAAATATCAATATGTTCACGAACTATGGCTAGAACAATCTCAACATATAACTTCTTCACCAGAAAGTTGGATGACATTTCTAAAAACTGCTTCATGGACATATAAATACCGATTTGAAGATCAAATTTTGATTTATTCTCAAAAACCTAACGCAAGAGCCTGTGCTGATTTTGATACATGGAATCAAAAGATGAATCGTTGGATTAAGAAAAATACCAAAGGAATTGCTTTACTGAACGAAAAAGGACATGGTCTTCGTTATGTATTTGATATTAGTGATACACGAAGTCCAACAAATAAACCATTACACCTTTGGAATATCCAAGAAGAATACTATCCTGAATTTATTGAAATGATTGATAATAAATATGGTCCATTTCAACATTCAAGTAATGATTTAGGTGAGATATTAATGAAAATGGCAGAAGTTATTGCACAAGATAACTGCCAAGATTATTTATCTTCTCTTGTTAAATATAATCGAGATAGTAATCTAGAGTACTTAGAAGAACATGAAATACAAACACTATTTGAAAGTTTAGTATCGAATACTATTGCCTTTGAATTTATCAATCGCTGTGGTTTAGATACAAGTTTATATTTTGATGAACAGGATTTTTATCCTATTACAAATTTTAACTCCCTTGATACAATCGGGCAGTTAGGAATGACTTGTCATGATTTATGTGAAATGGGAATGCAGGATATTTCTGTAAAAGCACGAGAAATTATGATTCGTACATTTGCAAAAGAAACGCAAACAATAGAAAATGATAGTGTCAAAGATGAAAGGAGCGATTTACATGAAAACAATCACATACAGTCAAGTGGGAGATTACCAGATTCCCAATCTAATGGCGAACGAACCAATTCTCAACAGCCATTACGCACGATTAAGATACCAATACCTAAAGAACAATCATCCGGGACATTTATTCGCACTGAAAGCGAAGAATCAACTCAACCAACATCTCAAAGAAATCGAAGTACAAGCCCAAGAGAGAATGGAAACAATGATGCAACAATTATTAGTGAAGTATCCAGCACCGAACAAAGAAAACAATCAAATGGAATGGGTAGCTTATATGAACAACTTGAAATCAATAGCCAACGAAATAATTCTCAAGGAGATTATCAACAATTAGATTTAGGATTTGGATTAAACGATACAGGTGGTGACGAACAAAGTTTACCACCTTTTAATATGGATTATTTATCTACTTTACTTTGTACAGATATAGGATTAACAAAAAAGAAAGAAGACATTGTTCAATACTTTAAAGAACATACCGATGATGAAGAACGCACTGCTTTTATCTCTGAATGTTATGATGATACATTGATTCAAACCTATCGAAATCCGCAATGGTATGATTTTAACTATATTGGATATAAGAAAAATAGACATGGGTTAGACATTTGGGAAGGAAACTATTTAAATAAGAAATCTTCATCGTTTCTATCTTTTATGGAAATTCAATCTGAAATATCCAAGCTAATTGATAACTATGAATACACATTACCAAATTGGGATGGCATGTCAGGTGTTCAACTTGCTTATCAAAATAAAGTATTCAATAAATATGCATTATTTCAATTCATGATTTATAGAGCAGAGTTATTAAAACCATCAAGTGAGATTATCGCATATTTTAAAGAACATACCGATAAAGACGAACAAGCTCACTTTATTCAGGACTGTTATCCAAATCATGTTGTTGAATGGCAAGTCGATGGTGTGCCTTTGGGATATGTAAAAAATCATGAGCATCTTCACCTTTATTATGGTACTTATGATAATCAATTAGAAAGTGTTGATTACACATGGAGTCGAGTAGCTTATGAAATTGATGGACTGATATTATCACGATATTACGATCCAAATGTTCAGATACCTACTTTAGAAGAACAACAAAATGCTGTATTTGAAAATGAAGAATCTTTAAGAAATGGAATTTTCTTTTCACAAGAAGAAATTGATAGAGTTTTAACTCGTGGCAGTGGCTTTTCTCAAGGAAAATATCGAATCTATCAACAGTTGCAAAAACATAGATCATCAAAAGAAAAAGAGGCCTTTTTAAAACATGAATATGGTATTGGTGGTTCTTCTCCTGCTGTTGGATATATTAGTGAGGATCATGATGGTAAAGGAATCACGATCACACGAAGTATCGAAAATCGTAAAGATGAAATCAAGGTTACTTTAAAATGGGATAAAGTTGTAAAAAGGATAAGTGAATTGATTGCGTCAAATCGTTATCTAAGTCAAAAAGAATTAGAATACTATCCTACTTATCTGCAAGAACAAATCAACAATGAATTAGATAAAGAACGTAAGCAACTAGAAAGCACACAAACATCAAATCAAACAGAGGAAATAATACCTGCTGATGTTCCCAAAGAATATCAATGGCATATGGGAGATACGGTATATATCGGTATTTCAGAATACGAGATTATTCAAAATAATGATACGATTGTGCTTCAAGATAAAGAATTCCCATTATTTAATGAAACTTATACTCCTGATGAGTTACGCAAAGTGTTAGAGGAAAATCCTCTAAATGATGGTTTACTTGTTCCTATCCAAGAAAAAGAAACAACAAAAGATGAACTGATTCAAGAGTATATTCCTTTATTTCTTGATAAGATTAAACGTTCTTCTATTTATCCGTCTCTTCGTGATCGTGATACAACCATTGATGAAGCTCAAGATTTAATTGCTTCAGAAATGATAAGTATTATTGGTTCGATAAACGCTGAACATCGTGAAATATATGAGTTATATACGAGTGATGAGGTTATGCGTAAGATAATCATCAATGATTTAATTGATAAAACATATCAGGATTACAGTTTTTCTTCTATACAAGAAACAACTATGCCACATATGTTATATCAACAGTTAACCCAATTAAATAGTCGAATAGCTGAAACAAAATCAGCATTAATTGTTTTATATCCAAGAAACGATCGTGAATATCCGCTTATGCTGTCATATGATGATAAAACACATACAATAGATATGTTTCATTTTTATGAAATAGATGGTATAGAAGTCAATGAACCGTTTATGACTTTTAAAATTGATGCAGAAAAGCAAGTATTAACGCCTATCTATTATGAAAATCCTTTGATGAATGTTCAGTTTGATTTAAACAATACTCCTGAAGAACAAAAAGAATTTGTATCTAAGGATATGGAAAACTATGCATCAAGTTGGCTCAACAATATGATTCAAAAAAACTATTATATTGAAAGTGAGCAATTGTATAAAACTTCAGATCATAAGGGTATCTATCGTATTTATTATAATGAGGATGAAACTATCAAAGTTTCGGATATGCTTTATACTCAGTTAGCTGAGTTTGCAAAAGAATATCATTATGATATCCCAAATGACTATCGAATGTATCAAGAAATAGAAACGATTGAAGATATTTTATCTTATCTAAATATAGAAGATATCGAAGTACAGTGGGATGATGAATTTGAACAGATTATTGCTGCAGATGAAGATAATACATGGAATGGAAAAGAGTTTTATGATTTCTTACTCAACGAAGCCATTGTTTATGATGATAAAGATGCTCCAAATGGAATACCAACTTCTGTATATGAACGATTAAAAGATTTTGCTTCTATTCAAAAAATACCGGAAATTAAAGAAAGTCCTAAAATTGATTATCATATTGCTGATGAACATTTAGGTGCAGGTACTCCAAAAGAACGATATAGAAATAACATTGCAGCCATCAAGCTGCTTTTTTCTTTGGAAAAACAACATCATAGTGCTACAAAAGAAGAACAAGAAATCTTGGCAAAATATGTTGGCTGGGGTGGACTTGCCGATGTCTTTGATGAATCCAAATCCAACTGGACAAATGAATATCATGAACTGAAAGATTTACTGAACGAAGATGAATATAGAAATGCAAGAGAATCCACTTTAACTGCATTTTATACGCCATCTGTAGTTATTGAGAGTATCTATCAGATTCTTTCTAATTTAGGTTTTCGATATGGAAATATATTAGAACCAGCATGTGGTACCGGTAATTTTATGGGACTTGTTCCTGAATCAATGAAAGATTCTAAAATGTACGGAATTGAACTTGATTCTATTACTGGTCGTATTGCCAAACAACTATATCAAAATGCAAACATCAGTATCGAAGGATATGAAGATACTAAACTTCCAGATTCTTTCTTTGATGTCGCAGTCGGTAACGTTCCCTTTGGACAATTTGGTGTAGTCGATAAACGCTATGATAAGTACCATTTCAATATTCATGATTATTTCTTTGCGAAAACATTAGACAAAGTACGACCGGGAGGTATTATTGCATTTGTTACTTCTCGATTCACGATGGATAAAGCAAATAGTTCAGTTCGAAAATATATCAGTGAACGTGCTGAATTATTAGGAGCAATTCGTTTACCAAACAATACCTTTAGCGAAAGTGCAAATACGAAAGCGGTCAGCGATATTTTAGTTCTTCAAAAACGAGATCGTCCTATGGTTGTTGATGAAGCATGGTTATATACCGAAAAGGATTCTCAAGGAAATGTCATGAACAGTTACTTTGTTTCGCATCCAAATATGATTCTAGGAAATGTTGAAAAGTCAAAAAATATGTATGGTCGAGAAGATCTAACAGTAACACCTTATGAAGATGTTACCCTTAAAGAAGCATTAGATAGTGCAATACAATCTATTCATGGACATATTGAAAATAGTATTATCAATGAATTAGAATTAGATTCCAATGAACCGGATATTGTATCTATTCCAGCCAATCCTGATGTACGTAATTATAGTTATACAATGGTCGATGGCGATATTTATTTTCGTGAAAACAGTCAGATGGTCAAAATGGAGTTATCGAAAACAGCTCAAAATCGTATTACTGGTTTAATTGATATTCGTGAGTGTGTTAGAAAATTGATTGATTATCAAAAAGAAGATTATCCAGAATCCATGATTGAAAGCGAACAGAAACACTTAAATGAACTCTATGATACTTTTACAGCCCAATATGGACTGATCAATAGTCGTGGAAATGCTCTTGCTTTTCGAGAAGATAGTTTCTATTATCTTCTTTGTTCATTAGAAAATATAAATGAAGATGGCACATTAAAATCAAAAGCAGATATGTTTACAAAACGAACAATACGAAAAAAAGAAGTTGTTCAAAGTGTCGAAACATCACAAGAAGCTTTGATGTTGTCATTAGCTGAAAAGGCTACAATCGACTTTGACTATATGTCATCCTTAACTGGATTCGATAAGGAAAAGATGATTAACGATTTACATGGAGTGATTTATAAAATCCCAAATGTGAATGAACCTAGTTTAGAAGAATATGTAACAGCTGATGAATATTTGAGTGGAAATATTCGTGAGAAACTTAAAATCGCAAAGATATCAACTTTAATTGATCTTCAATATCAAGACCATGTAGATGCTCTTACAAAGGCAATGCCACAAGATCTAAGTGCTTCTGAAATTGAAGTACGACTTGGTGCTACATGGATAGATTCCGATATTTATGAACAGTTTATGTTTGAAATCTTATCTACATCCGGTTTTGCAAAACAGCATATCCATATTACCTATTCTAAATTTACAGATACTTGGAATGTATCTAATAAGAATTGGGATCGTGGCAATGCAAAAGCTGAAAAAACTTATGGAACACACCGAGCCAATGCTTATCGTTTGATTGAAGATTGTTTAAATCTTAAAGGGACAAAAATCTTCGATTATGAATACGATGATGATGGTAAAAAAGTCGCAATATTAAATAAAAAAGAAACCATGATTGCGCAACAAAAACAGGATTCCATTAAAGATGCTTTTAAAAACTGGATATGGAAAGATTTTGATCGCCGAGAGCATTTAACACAAAAATATAATGAATTATTCAATTCAACAAGACCAAGAGAATACAATGGAGATCATTTAGAGTTTCCAAATATGAATACGGAGATCACTTTAAGAAAACATCAAAAAGATGCGATTGCTCATATTCTTTATGGAAATAATGTTTTACTTGCACACGTCGTTGGTGCTGGAAAGACCTACGAAATGACTGCTGCCTGTATGGAATTGAAACGTTTGGGTATTAGCCAAAAAGCAATGTTTGTAGTTCCCAATCATTTAATTGAACAATGGGGTTCAGAATTTCTTCAATTGTATCCTAGTGCTAATATTTTGGTTGCTAGAAAACAAGACTTTGAAAAAAGTAATCGTAAAAAGTTTTGTTCAAGAATTGCCACTGGAGATTATGATGCGATTATCATTGGACATTCTATGTTTGAAAAAATACCCGTATCCATTGAACGACAAAAACGAATGATTGAAGAACAAATCGAAGGTATTACCCAAGGTATTCAAGATTTAAGACAAAACAATGGTGAAAGATATTCCATTAAACAATTAGAAAAGACAAAGAAAACACTAAAAAAGCGATTAGAAAAATTAAATAGTGATGAAAGAAAAGATGATGTTGTAACTTTTGAAGAATTAGGAGTCGATCGAATCTTTGTAGATGAAAGTCATAACTATAAAAATCTATTCCTATATACCAAGATGAGAAATGTAGCTGGATTATCCCAAACTGAAGCCCAAAAATCATCAGATTTATTTATGAAGTGTCAATATTTAGATGAATTAACAAATGGAAAAGGAATTGTTTTTGCGACAGGAACGCCAATTTCTAACTCTATGACAGAGATGTATACGATTCAACGTTATCTTCAATTTGATGCTTTAAAGAAACAAGGATTAGAACATTTTGATGCATGGGCTTCTACTTTTGGAGAAACAATTAGTGCAATAGAACTTGCTCCAGAGGGCACTGGTTATCGAATGAAAACACGATTCGCTAAATTTTACAACTTGCCTGAACTTATCAATATGTTTAAAGAAGTAGCTGATATTAAAACAGCAGATATGTTAAATCTACCAGTGCCAACGGCTCATTATGAAAATATTTCAGTAAAACCAAGTGAAATGCAAAAAGAAATTGTAGAGTCACTTGCTGATCGAGCGCAAGAAGTTCGAGATGGTAATGTTGATCCAACACAGGATAATATGCTTAAAATCACAAATGATGGGCGTAAACTTGCATTGGAACAAAGATTAATTAATCCTTTACTTCCCGAAAATGAACATAGTAAAGTGAATGCTTGTTTAGAAAATGTCTTTCGTATTTATGAAGAAAACAAAGATAAAAAATCAACGCAGCTTATCTTTTGTGATATGTCTACACCATCAAAAACATCATCGACTTTTATTGAAAGTTTAGATTCATCAGAAAATATTCCCTATACTAATGTCTATGATGATATAGCACATAAACTGATTGATTATGGTATTCCGCCTAGTGAAATTGCTTATATTCATGATGCTGCTACCGATGTAAAGAAGAAAGAATTATTCTCAAAAGTTCGTGCCGGTACAGTACGAATTTTATTAGGTTCGACACAAAAGATGGGTGCAGGAACAAATGTTCAGGACCGCTTGATTGCGATTCATGATTTAGATTGTCCATGGCGTCCTAGTGACTTAGAACAACGAGCAGGAAGAATTGTCAGACAAGGTAATCAAAATAGTGATGTTTATATTTATCGTTATGTTACGGAACAAACCTTTGATGCGTATTTGTATCAGTTAGTAGAAAATAAACAAAAGTTCATTTCTCAAATCATGACAAGTAAATCGCCTGTTCGAAGTGCTGAAGATATTGATGAAGCTTCGTTAAATTATGCAGAAATCAAGGCATTAGCAAGTGGAAATCCAAAGATTAAAGAAAAGATGGACTTGGATATTCAAGTCAGTAAATTAAAACTGGCAAAAGCGAATTATTTAAGTGAACGATATGACTTGGAAGATAAGATTATCAAATATTATCCAATGAAGATTGCTTCTATTAAAGAACGAATTTCAAATTATCAAAAAGATTTTGAAACTACAAAAGATGTTGAACAGTTTACTGGTATGAAAGTTCATGGAAAGTTCTATGACGAAAAAGAATTGGCAGGTAATGCATTGTTGCTTGCATGTAAGAATCATAAAACAACAGATTCTAAATCAATTGGTCAATATCGTGATTTTGAAATGCTATTATCCTATGACAGTTTTTATAATTATCACAAGATCACTTTGAAAAAGAATGCTCAATATGTTGTCGACTTAGGTGATGATGTCTATGGAAATATCACTCGTTTGGATAATCAAATCAATTCTATTTCTAAAAAATTAGAAACTGAAAAAACATTATTAGTTGATATTGAACATCAGTTTGAAAATGCAAAAGAAGAAGTCAATCGTCCTTTTGAAAAGGAACAAGAACTTCAAGAAAAATCTTCTCGATTGTCTGAATTAAATAAGGAATTGGATATTGGCAATAAAGATAATCACGCTGAAGTATCGTTAGATGATGAAACTGAAGAAATCGAATCTAGAAAAAATGAAATATCAAGATAAGGGAGTTTGTTTGACTCCCTTTTATCATGGAAAGGAATGTAATGTATGAATAAAAAATTATTAAAATTTGTTCCTCAAGAACAAATAACCATCATTAAACAAATTGATCTTCTCACATATTTAAAACTATTTGAACCCAATAGTATTGTCAAAGTTGGAAGACATTATGAATCGTGTATCCATCATGGATTGATTATTACAAATAAAAAATGGCAATGGAAAGAACTTCATTTAAGTGGTAAGAGTGCTATTCAATATCTTGTTTTCGTAGAACAAATGCCGTTTATAGATGCTGCTTATTTATTATCAAAATGTTTAAATGAATTAGGACTATCATAATGAGCAAACGTAAAGGTATTAGTAAACAAGATTTAAAACGAGTAAAAGAATTGGACTTACTCACTTATTTTAAAAACTATGAGCCAGATGAATTAGTTAAAAATAGTCGTGGGGATTACACAACAAGAACACATTCTTCTTTACATTTATCGAATGGATTATGGTGCTGGTGGGCTCAAGGGATTGGAGGTAAAACGGCTTTAAAGTATTTTATTGAAGTTGAAGGATGGGATTTTTTAGATGCGGCATTGCATATTAATGACTTGCTTGATAATCAACCACCATTAAAAATAGAACAAAAAGTAAAATCAAATTATCGTTTTCGATTACCATATCGTGCTGAAAATGATGATAAAGCCATCAGTTATTTAGTTAATGAACGCTGTATAGATAAAGATATTGTTCAGTATTGTAAAGAACAGTATCTTTTTTATGAAGCTGAGAATGATCATTCTATTGTCTTTATTGGATACGATGAACAGCGAATACCAAAATATGCATGTAAAAGAGCAACTGATGATAACTGGAAAAAAGATGTATTAGGCAGTGATAAACAATACAGTTTTTCAATTACGAATAGTGATAGTCATTCCCTTCATGTTTTTGAATCCGTAATTGATTTACTTTCTTATATGACTTTATTGAAAAGAAGTGGTCGAGACTATTTAAAAGATAATTACCTTTCCATTGCAGGAGCAACTATAATTGGTAAATCTATTCAAGATTCAACTGTTCCGATTGCACTAGAAACATTCTTAAATAACCATCCAAGTATTACAAATTTATATCTTCATTTAGACAATGATAGAGCTGGAAAAGATACAACATTAAAGATTATGTATCATTATGAGGATAAATATAACATCATTGATGAACATCCTACAAAGTGTAAGGATTTTAATGATTTGTTAAAAATGAAAGTTAGATTAAAGAAATATTGTTTAATTAAGTAATATATATTGTAGTTAATATTTGAAAATGAGATAATAATTCTATATAAAATTTGAGGTGATACAAACATATGGAATTAGAGAATTTTATACAATTTATTAAATCCTTCGAGCCAAATGATTGGGTTGTTATGGTATCAGCAATAATATCTGCAGGTAGTGCATTTTATTTAGGATATAAGAACAAGAAATTCGAAGAAAAATGGAAACAAAAACAAATTGATGCTGATTTAGTAGCAAAATCAAGAATACAATGGATACAAGAGGCAAGAAAGCATACTGCTGATTTAATTTCCTTATATTATAAAATTTTAAATGAAGATAATCAAAACGAGATATATAAACTGATTTCATTAGCAAGAGAAAAGAATGAATTATTAATTTTATACTTTGGTCCAGAAAAAGGTGAAAATCAGTATATTAAAGAAAATGATAAAGATATATTAATGAATGAATTTAATAATAAAGGAAAGAATGTATATATTATTAATTTTCTTGAAAGATTATTTTATGATTTTTTAAAATATTATAAAAATGGAATTAAACCTAAGCAAAAATATCTTAGAAAACAATTAAAGAATGCAGAAAAAGAATTATATAGTAACCTTTTAGAACCACAGCATGTGATAGATTACGAATATGATGAATATGGTAATGAAAAGCCAATATATAGTATTCCTTTGCTTGATCCAAAATTAGAGATACAAATGAAGAAAATAGAGGATAACCTTATAGTCACTAACAAAGAAATTAGAGAATTACAACAAAGCATCAAATATTTTAGAGATATTATGAGACTTTATCTGAAGATAGAATGGCGAAAAGCAAAAAGAGGAGAATAGTAAATTCAAAATAATATCTTTTTGAAATATTTAACCAAATTAAAATTTCTACTATCTTTGTAGCTTAATATAGAACAAAATGCCAGCATTTCTTTGATTGGTTGAAAATAAAACCTTAAGGTTATATATAGATAAAACATTTTGTATTTCATATTAGAATGTGAAATATTAGTATTAAAATTCAAAAAGGAGGATTTGAATGTATGGACGATTTTTTAAATATTAAGAAGAAATACAATACATTAAGGGAAAATGAAAGAAAAAAAATAATAGATTCTTTGGCAAGCAAAATTGATAAAGATGGAAATCACTTATTCACTAAAAAAGACGGAACAAAGTATTGTAAAAAAAATCTTTATTGCGGAGGTAGTGGGAAACATAATTATACTTCTAATAGAAAGTTAGAGAAAAAATATGATTTATCAAATCACAAATATATAGAAACTAAATATAAAGGACAGTATGTTTTTATTTCATTGCAAAGCTTTGATATTGATCCATGCACTAAAAATATTCATATATTATATGATCGTATAGGAATAATGTTTGAAGAAGATAATATAACGAAGACAAAAGAAAATGTTGAGGTATCTAATGCTTTTATAAAAATGAAAACAACAGATTGGGAACTTCCTTTATCAAATAAAGACTTAAATGATATGATAGATTATATTATTAATCATTTTGAAAATAATAATTAAAAGTAATAGGCTTATTATATTTACAACAAAATTGATTAATTATTAAAGAGTAATTTTATAAATAGGTTGCTCTTTTCTTATGCTCAAAAGGAGGTATAACATGAAAACATATTTAGTAAAAATTACAGAAACACTTCAAAAACAAATCACAATCACAGCCAATTCTCGTGAAGAAGCTACACAAAAAGCAAAAGAAAATATAAAAATGAAGAAATTGTTTTAGATGAGAGTGATTATGTTGATACAGAATTTGAAGTATTAAAAGAAAAAAAGAATGATATTTAGAAAAGATAATTACCTCCGTATTTGACTTCTTATTCATGCTGAAAATGATGAAAAAGTTATTGATTATTTATTAAATGGCAGATGTATTGATAAAGAAATAGTTAATTGTTGTAAAGAATATTATCTATTTTATGTAATTGATAAGTCTATACAAGAATCTACTGCCCTAATTACCTTAGAAACATCTCTAAATAATCATTCTAATAACACTGATTTATATCTTAATTTACACAACGACAAATCCTGTAAGAATACGATACTAAAGACTGTTAATAATTAAGAATATAAGTATATTAAATAATAGAAAAATATAATTTGATATATTAATATTATATTTTTACAAAAAGATACATTTTGTATCATTATTTAAATATTGACAACTTATATAAGTTTGATAGAATAGATATGGAGGTATATTTATATGAAAGAACTAGTTAGGATTGAAGAGATTAAAATAAACGGTATTAAGAATGTATGCCATGGTAAAATTAGTTTTAATGAATATAGTAATATTTTGAAAGGAAACTTTCATGATTTAAAATCTGTCTTGGGTATTTATGGTCAAAATGGTTCAGGTAAAACAACAGTTTTAGAGGTAACAAAACTATTAAAGAATATTTTAATTGGAAATAAATTACCAGATTACTTTGATAAATTTATTAACAATGAATGTGAAAATGCGGAAATTAGTTATACTTTTTTTATAAATTCTATGGCTTCAAAGCAGTTGGTAACTTATACTTTTTTGATTGGCTTGATTGATGAAAAATATCAAATTTATTCAGAAAAAATCGTATCAAAGGAATATTCTGAAACTGAAAATAAATGGAAACCACAAGTAACTTTAATTGAATGTACTAATCAAGAAATTGTTTTAAAGAAACTTGCGAATAAGATTTCTAAGGATAGTTTAATTGAATTACGAGTTGCACAAGATATTGAAAAAGGGACCTCTTTTATCTTTCACAAAAGAAATAATAAAATATTATTGGAACAATTAACAAATACAATTCGAAATGATGATCAAAGACTAATTGATGTATTACGTTTATTACCACTCTATGCTGAAACTAGCTTAATCATTATCGAAAATGATGTGATGGGTAGTATTAATTTGAATACTTATGTTCCAATTAACTTATACCTTTCTAAGAATGATTCGTTAAAGATGGGAGAAATAGCTGTCAATTTATTGAAACCTAATGAAATGCCTATGGAAGTATTTAAAGATTTAGAAATAGTTATCAAGCAAATTGATATTGTTTTAAATGCAATTATCCCTTCAATACGATTGGAAATCACAAATCAGAAAAAGCAATTTTTAAAAAACGGGGAAGATGGTATTAACTTTGAAATAGTTAGCATCAGAAATAATAAACTCATTCCCCTAAAATACGAATCTGAAGGTATTAAACGCTTAATTTCTGTTATCAGTTCAATGATAGCTGCATTCAATAACTATTCTATTTGTTTAATGATTGATGAATTTGATTCTGGTATTTTTGAATATTTGTTAGGAGAGTTAGTTGAAATTATTGATGAATCTGCAAAAGGTCAATTTGTTTTTACTTCTCACAATTTAAGGGCACTAGAAAAATTATCATATAAATCTATTATCGTTACTACTGCTAATACAAATAATCGTTATATTCAATTAACTGGAATCAAATCAAATAATAATGTTCGAGATTATTATTATACAAACATTCTTTTAGGCGGACAATGTGAACCTATCTACGAAGAAACTAAGAATTTTAAAATTAAACGTGCATTTAGAAAGGCAGGTTCTTTTAATGAATAAAAAAATTCTATTATTTCTTGTAGAAGGATTAAGTGATAAAGATGCATTAGAGCCAATTCTATCTGAATTAGTTGATAGTACTAAAATACACTTTGAAGTTCTAAGATGCGATTTAACTGCGAGTTTAGATCCTGAAGTGCGTAATTTAAATATGAAACAACGTATTACTAGAGTAATTAAGAGTTTCCTAGAAAATAACCATGGTATTAAGAAAAAGCATATTGAAAAAATCATATTCCTATCAGATAGTGATGGATGTTATATTGATGATTCCTATATTTATTTTTCCGAAAATGATATTTCATTCCGCTATGAAGATGATGGAATATATACAAATCGTCCTAATGATGCAATTGATAGAAATCAAAGAAAATCTAGAAATTTAAATATGATTCATTCTACTGCAAAAGTGTACGCACTCCCAATTGAAACATATTATTTCTCTTGCAATTTAGATCATGTATTGCATAATAAAAGAAATTTAGAACAATATCTCAAAGAAAATTATGCGTTTGATTTTGCTGATAAATATGAGAACAAGGAAGAACAGTTTATCGATTTTGTGAATGATTCTTCACTATGTTTAGCGAATAATTATGCAGATACATGGACAATAATACAAGAAGATAGAAACTCTTTACTAAGATTTACTAATCTTAAAATATTTTTTGATAATAATTTTGAATTCTTGAAAGATGAAGCAAAAGAAAGAGTAGTACAGTATCAAGGAGGATAAGCAATTGGTTAGTTCTTATTATAGAAATCTTATTAAACAAGTTCTCTACAATTCTTACGGAGATACTTGGGAAGAAGCAGTTGAAGAATGGGAAATTATTGATTGGGAAGAGGATAAACAATGTAATTCTTTTTGTGTTTGTGGAAAAGAAAATATCCGTTATCTTTATACAATTCAAAATATATATACAAAGCGAATTCTATATCCAATAGGTTCATCGTGCATAAAGAAGTTTGAACGTGATGATTTAGATCAAACCACAATTATCATCGAACAAATGTTTAAACTTTTAAATGCAATTAAAAATAGAGAACGAATTGAATTAAATTCTAAATATTTTACAAAAAAACTAATAAAATACCTTTATGATGAAGGTGCATTAGATTCACAATCTAATGGTTTTGATGGTTATAATGATTATCAATTTATGCTTGATATGTTTAGAAAACGAGATAAGAATAGTATTAGTCAGAGGCAAAAAAGTAAAATTAATGGTATTATCGGATTTTCAATTAAACCTTATCTTATAAAAAAATTAGAAGAAAAAAATAGTAGATCCATTGTATAAAATAGAGTAATTCAATTTGATTTTTTATCTAAAATGGATGAATCTATCTTGTAGTTATCAGTTGAAAGTGAAATCCAATAAATATTAGATAACGATAAATTAGAATTTGAAAAGGAGAATTTAAAATGAAACCATTAGCTGAAGAAAGTAAATTATATAAGGAAATATCTGATTTATTTGATAAAAATAATGGAAAGATAACTTTGGATAATTATAAAGAAGCTATAAAAATAGCTAAAGAATATGAAAAAGAAGAAATTCAATATGTATTGTTTCGATTAAAATATGTTAACAGTGACGTAGAAACAGGAGTGATTGTAGTGGATAAAGGGCTCAACATCTTAACGAAGATAGCGAACACTTTAAAAAGAAAGGACTATAAATTAGCATTTATTTATTCTGTTTTGGAAACTGTATAAAATAAGTATAAATTTTGATTTATTGGTATGCTTTAGTTATTTAATAAAGAGTAATTCATTATGAATTGCTCTTTTTTTATTTTAAAAATGGAGGTACAACATGAAAAAATATTTAGTGGAAATTACAGAAACACTTCAAAAACAAATCACGATTACAGCTAGTTCTCGTGAAGAGGCTGAACAAAAAGTAAAAGAAAAATATAGAAATGAAGAAATTGTATTAGATGAAAATGATTATGTTGATACAGTTTTTACTGTATTAAAAGAAAAAAGAATGAAAGATATTGAGGGAAGATGATTTAAATATTGTCTTTCCTTTTTTCATCGGCAAGTAAAAAATACGAAAGGATGATGCACATTGATTAAAAAAATAAACAAAGAGATTCATCGATTGGAACAACAAAAGGAGTTGAAATCATCTCAAAAATCAAAACTTGAATTAGAAATAAATGAAATTTCCGGTAAATTGAAAGAATTAAATTCATTAAAAAATCAGTATGAAAAATTAGAAGAAGGAGTGAAAAACTTCTTTAACCCAACGGGTGAAATGGGACATTTATAGAATGTCCTGTATTGTAGCAAGCACTGATTTTGTCCGTAC
Organism: Absiella sp. AM29-15; assembly: GCF_003434225.1. Lineage (NCBI taxonomy): Bacteria > Bacillati > Bacillota > Erysipelotrichia > Erysipelotrichales > Erysipelotrichaceae > Amedibacterium > Absiella sp. AM29-15. The sequence goes on along the minus strand of NZ_QVFL01000006.1, from coordinate 168,948 downwards.
ACAAAATCGCTTGTTAGGGTTGAACCCTAATACCCACCATGAAAGGAAGATTTTATGAAGAAGAAAAGAAAAAGAACGCATCGTGTTGAAGTAGCCATGAACGATAAAGAATACGAACAGTTTCTAACATACGTTCATGGTTGTGGTTTATCGCAACAAGCCTATTTATTATTGTTAATCAAGAATAGAATTCCACAACCATTACCAAGTGATGATTTTCAAGAAGTCATCAAACAGTTACGAAAGATTGGAAATAACTTAAATCAGTTAACAGTTATTGCTCATAAAACAGGAAGTATTGATATTATGAAATATAAGGAAGATATGAAAACTTTAAACAATTCGATTGTAGAAATTCGTGAGCAAGTCTATTTACCAAAGGAAGTATCATAATGGCAACAACAGCAATATGGGATGTGAAAGATAATCTTCAACGTGTATTGAATTATGCTTCTAATCCTAATAAAACAGAAGTTCACGAAAACAGTTATCACTATAATGGTTTAGAACAAGCCATCAGTTATACGACCAATGATTTAAAGACAGAAAAGCAATTATATGTTACTGGTTTGAATTGCAATCTTGCGACGGCTCATAAAGAAATGATGATTACCAAAAAAGGATTCAATAAGACAGATGGTATTCTTGCCTATCACGCTTATCAATCTTTTGTTCCCGGTGAAGTAGATGCAGAAACAGCACATCAAATTGGAATTGAATTAGCACAAGAAATGTGGGGAGATCATTTTGAAGTTTTGGTATCCACTCATTTAGATAAAAAACATTTCCATAATCATTTTATTATCAATTCAGTATCTTTTATTGATGGTAAGAAATATAAAGATAATAAAGAGAATTATAAAAAAATGAGAAAATGTTCCGATGATTTATGTAGAAAGTATAGGTTATCGGTGATTGAAAATCCTCAAAATAGAAAGATGCACTATGCTGAATGGATGGCTGAACAAAATCATAAACCAACATGGCGTTCTGTAATTCGTGATGATGTTGATTATGCTATCAGTCATTCAATGACCATGAAACAATTCTATTCAAATTTAGAAAAACAAGGCTATGAAATTAAATTTGGAAAACACATTGCAATCCGACCTAAAGGAAAAGAGCGTTTTGTTCGATTAAGAAGTTTAGATAAAAAGAATACCTATACTGAAGATAACATTAAGGATATGATTTTAGCTCAATCGGTTATTAAATGGGAGTCTATATCCGAACCTAAAAAACAGACACTTTATTATAAAGGTAATTTATCGAAAGCAAGAAAGATTACCGGATTTAAGGCATTATATTTTAAATATATGTATATGATGGGGATTTTACCCAAGAATGCACCTAATAAAAAAAAGGTGCATTTTTTATTGAAAGAAGATCTTATCTATATGGATAAGATAACCCAAGAAGTAACTCTTATTTCAAAAAAGAAAATTGATAATATCGCTGATTTAGATGCCAATGAATATTTTGCAAAAAGTAGATTAGATAATCTCATCAAGGAAAGAAGATGTATCTACAACAAAGTGAAACGTTGTCGAAAGCCAGAATTAAAGGAACAGCTTCAACAAGATATATCTTCATTATCAAATGAGATTAAGGAACTACGAAAGGAGGTGGTGCTTTATGAGGGTATTCGTCAGCGTTCTTTAACAATGAAGAACAAGATGAAAATGATTGAACAAGAAAGAAAGGAGAATAACGAACATGAACACGGGAGAAACATCCGATCAAATCGTTAGAATGACTTTGCAAGGAATTGAAGTTGCTGCCAATGTCGCATTAAAAGCTGGTGGTGAGATGACAAGATCATTGGCTGCTACTTTATATGCAATACTTACTGACAAGAAAAAAGTGAAAGGAAAAGCAAGACTAGATTCTTTATTGAAGTCTGGAAAAGAACTGAAAGTATTTGCAATTCGTCATGAAGATTTAAAGAAATTCTGTGAAGAAGCAAAACGTTATGGAGTTTTATATTCTGTACTAAAAGAAAAAAACAATACCGATGGTATCTGTGACATTATGGTACGTGCTGAAGATGCTTCAAAGATTAGTCGAATCGTAGATAAATTTGAACTTGCTACCATTGATACAAAGGCTATTCGAGAATCTATTATGAATGCGAAAGAAAATCCACTGCAAGATGTTCCTACACTTACTGATAAAGAACATGATGAATTAGTCAATGCTTTAATGAATTCTACGGTACAGGAGAGAAAGGTTGAAACTCCACAAAACGAAAACCCCACTCTGGCTCGCAACAAGACGAGCGACAATCTGTTCGAGCCTACATCAGAGAAAGTAAACGTCGCAGAGGATACTACTAAAGAAGTTAGACCATCCGTTCGTAAAGAACTCAAGGATATTAAAGAAAAACAACAAAAAGAGATGAAGAAAAACAAACAACAATCTCAATCAAAATATCCTCAAAAGAAAACAAAACATAAAAGAAAGAAAAAGGAGCGTTAAATCATGAACAATATATATGATGTTTTTAATGATGAACATACTAAACCACAACAACAAGAAAGAAAACCAAGATTGTCAAAAGAAGAATATGCTCAGATGATGAAAGAAAAAAGACAAGCATTATTCAATATGGCAAATGAGCAAACTTTTAAAGCAGTTGAAAATCCAGATCAATATTTGCAATATCTAAAATTACAAAGTATTTTGGATTACACTGTCACCAATACTTTATTAGTTATGGCACAAAACCCAAATGCTACCATCTTGAAAGATTACACGCATTGGAGAGAGATGAATAAATATGTTCAAAAAGGTGCTAAAGGAATTACTATTTTAGAACCTGGAAAAGAATATCAAAGACAAGATGGTTCTATTGGAATCAATTACAACCCAAAAACTGTATTTGATATTAGTCAATTAAATGGAAAAGATAATAATCCTCCCCTACCTGCAAGATTTAATATCAAAGAACTTGTTGGAGCTATTGTTCATCGAGTTGATATTAAACCAGAAATCGTTTCAGAAGATTCAGATATGCCAAAAGATGTTTATTTTGATAGAGATAGAAATTCTTTATTTGTTAAAAATGGATTGCAACCTGAAGCAATGCTTACTGGTTTAATTCGTGAGTATTGTTTTATTGATTGTGCAGATCAATTCAATTCAAGAAGTGAAGCAAGATTTATGGCAGAAAGTGCTGCTTATATGATTGCTCAAAAATATGGATTGGTGCATTATGATAAAGACTTTGTCAATAACATTTATCATCATTTTGAAGGTAAGGAACAAAAAGATATTAAGGGTGAATTAGAAAATATCAAAATATTAAAAGATAGTGTTGTTGAACGTATGGAACATGGTATTTATGTGCAACAACAAAATCGCCAAGAAAAGCAAACAAGACGAGATTCTTATTCTCGCTAATAAATGATGAAAGAAAATCATTATTCAATTGTCGTTACCGATATGGAAAGACGAATCATTATCAAAGCATTAACTTTATTAAAGGATAAGCAAATCCATGACAATAAGAAATTTGATTTTATTGATGATCTTATTGTGCGTTCTTGTGATGCACCATTAATCAATAAAAAGAATCGATTTTATGAAGAAAGATAGAACAGATGAGTATATTCTTTTAGGTATCCTTGTTGTACCAGTGATATGGGGAGCATTGTTATTTGCTCCCTATATGCATGATGGATTATTGAATGCTTTACCTCAATTCATTGAAGCTATGAATCATCCTTTTGCTATTACTTGGTGCAGAGATACTTTAAAAACAATATTTATTTTTGTACTTATGTATTTGATGGGTATTGGAATTTATTTATCTTCAATTAAAAACTATCGTAGGAAAGAGGAATATGGTTCTGCAAAATGGGCAAATAGTTCTAAAGTGAATAAAAAATATGCAAATCGAAATGTATTTGAGAACAAACTTTTTACCCAGCATTTTCGATTAGGGTTGGATGGTAAAAAACATCGGCGAAACTTAAATTCTTTAATCATTGGTGGAAGTGGTGCAGGAAAGACACGATTTTATGGAAAGCCCAATATTATGCAATGCAATACGAGTTTTGTCGTGCTAGATCCTAAAGGCGAAATTTTAAGAGATACAGGATATCTACTTGAAAAAGAAGGTTATGTCATTAAAGTTGTTGATTTAATCAATATGTCAAAAAGTCATTGTTATAATCCATTTCATTATATTCAAGATGATAAAGATGTACTGAAATTGATAACAAACCTAATTCGTAACACTACACCTAAAGGAAGTCAAACGAATGATCCATTTTGGGAAAAATCAGAAACTGCCTTATTAGAAGCATTATGTTTATACCTTATTCATGAAGCGCCAGAAGATGAACAAAACTTTACAATGGTCATGGAAATGATTGCATCGGCTGAAGTTAGAGAAGATGATGATCAGTACCAAAGTCCATTAGATGAACTATTTGAAAGACTGGAAATGAGAAAACCCCAAAGTCTAGCCGTAAAACAATATAAGATTTACAAACAAGCTGCTGGAAAAACCGCTAAATCAATTTTGATTTCTGTTGGTGTACGACTAGCAGCTTTTAATTTAGATAGTATTGCCAGTATTACTGCCGTAGACGAATTGGAACTTGAACAAATGGGAGAAAGAAAAACTGTGTTGTTTGCCGTAATTCCAGATAATGATTCTACATTTAACTTTCTTATTGGTATGTTATATACACAATTATTTCAAACGCTTTATTATCAAGCAGATATTGTTCATGGAGGAGAATTGCCTATCCCTGTTCATTTTTTGATGGACGAATTCGCTAATGTTGCATTACCTGATGAGTTTGATAAATTACTAAGTACGATGCGTTCAAGACAAATATTTGTATCAATCATCATTCAAAATCTAGCTCAAATCAAAGCACTGTATAAAGATTCATGGGAATCTATTGTTGGTAACTGTGATGAACTTTATTATCTCGGTGGTAATGAACAATCCACACATAAATTTATGAGCGAGTATTTAGGAAAAGAAACTTTAGATACAAATACCTATGGTAAGTCAACTGGACGTAGTGGAAACTATTCTACAAACTATCAACAAGCAGGACGTGAACTATTAACAGCTGATGAAGTAAGACTACTTGATAATGATTATGCTTTACTTTTTATTCGAGGCGAACGACCTATCTTTGATAAAAAATATGATATATTGAAGCACCCTAATATTAAATATACAAAAGATGGCAAGGCATTGCTTTATCATCATGGTGTTATAAAACACAACTTTGAAAACTGGCAAGATATTGTTCTATCCGATAATGAATATGAATTATATTCTGAAGAAGATATGGAAGAATACTTTGCTGAAATTGAAAAGAATACGGAGGAACATTAAATGAAAAAATGGAATAAGAAAACAACGAAATATTTTATCTTTTATGCAGTTATGATTATGACATTAAGCATGGGCGTATTACCAGTTCATGCAGAAGGTGATCCATTAACTGTGGTTAATAATTTAAGTAATTTTATCTTTGGATTGATTCGTGCAGTAGGTATGATTTTACTTGGTTTTGGTGTCGTTCAAGTTGGTTTGTCTTTGAAAAGCCATGATCCGAGCCAAAGAGCCAATGGATTTTTAACTGTTGCCGGTGGAATCATTATTACTTTCGCTAAAGAAATCTTAAATTTGATTGTTGGTGGCTAACACTAACAATCTCTTTGAAAGGAAGTGATTTTGTTGGATGGAATTATTGATAACTTAGAAAATGCAATACAGACATGGAATCAAAAACTAGCTGAAATATGGACCTTGCTCACACAATCACCTCAAGAATTTAAAGGTGGTGGTATTTGGAATATTATAACTCAAATTCATGGAGCATTGCTTGCGATAGGACTTGCGCTTCTCGTATTATTTTTTGTTTATGGAGTTGCTAAGTCCTGCACAAATCTAACAGAAATAAAACGACCAGAACATGCATTAAAATTATTCTTACGCTTTGCGATTGCTAGAGGGCTTGTCGTATATGGAATGGAATTGATGGTAACAGTATTTGAAATAATACAAGGTATTACTTCTACCATCATGACTACTGTTGGACTGGGTAGTGCAAGTCAGACAGTATTGCCCCAAGAAATCATTGATGCCGTAAGTGATTGCGGATTTTTAGAAAGTATTCCCTTATGGGCAGTAACATTACTGGGTGGTATTTTTATCACCATACTTTCTTTTATTATGATTTTAACTGTATATGGTCGTTTCTTTAAACTCTATATGTACACAGCAATTTCTCCTGTCCCATTATCTTGTTCTGCTGGGGAAACAACACAAAATATTTCAGTTACATTTATGAAATCTTATGCAGGTGTATGTTTAGAGGGTGCAATCATAGTTCTTGCTTGTATTATCTTTTCAGCATTTGCAGCTGCACCACCAGTGATAGATCCAAATGCGAGTGCAATTAGTATGGTATGGAGTTATACTGGAGAATTGATTTTTAACATGTTAGTGCTTGTTGGAACAGTTAAAATGAGTGATAGAATTGTGAAAGAAATGATGGGATTATAAATGTTATATCATTTTAATTTTAAAGATGGTAAAATGAAAACATAAAAATATGTAACAAAATCTAATGCAATAAGGAGAGATGCAAATGAAGAAAAGTATAGTCGATGAAATCATTAATGTAGTTTGTGAAACTTGGAAGAATAATATTAATAAAGATTATCTTGAAGGATTATTGTTAGAAGAACACATTGAAATGCGCTTTTTATCATCATCTAAGAACAAAACTTGGTAAATTATTAAATGAAAACAATCTTTGCATATATACTGAATATTTGGGTTCAGAATTTAAAGAATTAGGTTATCGACCAGATATGGTTGTTGTAAAAATGAAAAAGGATTGTGATGAAAAATACTTGATAAATCACATTGAAGAAGTTGTTGTAGCATTCGAATTTAAATTTAAAGATAAATACGAATTTAATACAATTGTTGCAGATGCTGATAAAATTTATAACTATATAAAACGAATCAACAATAATTGCCAATATGTTATGGCTATCATTCACGAAAAATATTGGGAAAATCCTTTTTGGCTTACTAAAAAACAAACTAATAATTGGGCAAAAGGAAGAGTAACGGAATTAGTAGCAAGTTATAACGACGAAATTACCGAAGAAATGAATTTTCTTTCTAAAGGGTATTGATGAACTAGCATTGTGCTGTTTTTTTTATTTGGAGGAGTTTATGGAAATCAAAGTAAATAAAGAAGTAAGGAATTATACAGAGAGTATATTTCTTGGCTTATCTATTCGACAATGTTTTTTTTCAGTCATTGCTTGTATAGTAGCTGTATTGATGTACTTTCTATGTATTGATTCTTTAGGAATGGAAATGACCAGTTGGTTATGTATGCTAGGTGCTGCACCTTTTGCATCACTTGGCTTTATCACATATCAAAACATGAATGCTGAACAGATTGTATTAACTGCTTGGCATTCTTTTTTATTGTCAAAGACGGATTTAATATATAAACCATTTAATTTATATCAAGAATTATTTAAAGATGTCTTTGAGAAACAAAAGAAGGAGGCGTTAGGTAAAAATGATAAAAAGTTACGCAAAATTAAAGAAACAAAATAAGGAAAAATTTAAAATACCGAAATCTGCACAAGATACTGTTCCCATTGATACCATCTACAAAGATGGTATTTTTCGTATGGGAAATAGATATTCTAAGAGTTATCGCTTTTTAGATATCAACTATTCGATTGCATCAAAAGAAGAAAAAATGGATTTATTCTTAAATTATGGAGAATTATTGAATTCGTTTGATTCTTCTATGATGGTAAAGATTACGATTAATAATCGTAAAATTGATTTAAAGCAGTTTAAAGAAGATATTCTGATACCTTTGCAAAATGACAAATTAGATTTTTATCGCAAAGAATATAATCATATGTTATTAGATAAGCTGGCAGAAAGTGATGATATTGTTCAGGAAAAATATATTACAATTACCATTTTTAGAAACAATATAGCGGAAGCACGTTCTTTCTTTTCTAGACTTACAACTGAGCTAACTTCTCATTTTTCTAAATTAGGAAGTGGCTGTATTGAGTTAGATGTCTATGATCGCTTAAAAATATTACATGATTTTTATCGAGGAGAAGAGGAAGAATTCGTTTTTGATTTAAAGGATTCCGCTAATAAAGGTCATTCTTTTAAAGATGTTATTTGTCCTTATGCTCCAAAATTTAATCATAAAGGCTTCATGTTTGGAGATAGATATGGACGTGTTTTATATTTAAGCAATTATTCAAGATTTATTAAAGATAGTTTTATTTCAGAACTATGCGATTTAAATCGTAATCTTATGTATTCAATGGATATTATTAGCGTTCCTACGGATGAAGCAGTCAAAGAAATGGAAAATAAGTTATTAGGTGTCAATACCAATATCACAAATTGGCAAAGACGTCAAAATGCAAATAATAACTTTTCAGCGGTTATTCCCTATGATATGGAACTACAAAGAGAAGAATGTAAAGAGTTCTTAGATGATTTGACTATTCGTGATCAACGAATGATGTTATGTAATATTACGATTACTCATCTTGCAGATTCAAAAAATGAATTAGATAATGATACGGAAATACTCAAGTCTATTGCTAGAAAGTATATGTGTGAGTTATCGACATTGTTCTTTTCTAAAAGACAATTAGACGGAGTATTAACAACACTTCCTATTGGAGTGAATCGTTTAGATATAACTCGTACATTGCTTACTGAAAGTGCATCGGTATTTATTCCATTTAGAGCACAGGAAATTATGGATAAAGGTGGTATTTGGTATGGTCAAAATGCTATTACTAATAACCCTATTTTATGTAATAAGGAATTGCTACAAAATCCCAATGCTTTTATCTTAGGGGTTCCGGGTGCTGGTAAATCATTCTTAACAAAAGAAGAAATTGAATTTATTATTATGTCCACCAATGATGACGTCCTTATCTGCGATCCCGAAGGTGAATATGATCCAATCATTAAAGAATTTGGTGGCGAAGTGATTGAAATATCCGTAGGAAGTAAAGATCATATTAACCCTATGGATATGGAAGAAGGATATGGTGATTCTGGAAATCCAGTTGGAGATAAATCCCAATTTATCATGTCTTTATTTGAACAGTTAGACAGAGAAAATAAATCAATTACACCGATCGAAAGAAGTTTGATTGACCGTTGTGTATCTATTGTTTATGCAGAGTATAGAAAAACAAAAATAATGCCAACACTTAAAACTTTAAGAAATATATTATTAAAGCAACCAGAAAGTGAAGCAAGAACGCTTGCTTTACGTTTGGAATATATTGCTGAAGGTACATCTGATATTTTTGCTCATGAAACGAATGTTGATGTATCTAATCGTATTATTTCTTATAATATCTTTAATCTAGGAACACAACTTAAAACAATTGGATTATTGATTATTACGGATGCCATGTTGAATCGTGTTATTTCGAACTGGAAAAAAGGAAAACGAACTCATGTATTTATTGATGAAATTCATGTTATTTTTGAGAATGAAGAAAGTGCTACGTTCTTTGCTTCTGCTTGGAGACAGTTTAGAAAGCGTGATGCTTTTCCTACGGGTATTACCCAAAATGTGAAGTATCTTTTATCTAGTCAACAAGGCACATCTATGTTATCGAACAGTGAGTTTATTGTTATGTTAAATCAGTCGCCTAATGATAGAGAGGATTTAGCTGATTTATTAAAGATCAGTGAAGAACAAATGAGTTATATCACCAATGCTCAAAGTGGTTGTGGTTTGATTAAATATGGAGCATCTTTAGTCCCATTTATTAATCGCATGCCAAAAGATATGGAACTTTATCGTTTGAATACAACGAAACCTACGGATCGAAAAGAAATGCTTGTACAGATTGAACAGTCTAATTAAAGGCTGTTCTTCTTTTTTATGAAAGGTCAAAGTTTATGAAAAACAATCCAAATAAAATTAAGATAAAAGAAACTGTACATGACATTAAAACAAAAGATAGTAAACAAAACATTAAATACTTTGTTAAGGATGTAGCCATCCATGAAAAAGAAAAAATCAAAGCAAATGATAATGGGAAAACCAAAAATGACACGACACAAGATTATGCTCCAAATCGAGTGGATGAAGTACAAAAAGCAACTGCTAAACAATCTTATCGAAGAACAAAGCAATTTATAGACAAGAAAAGAAAAAGAAATAAATCATTGAATGGAAAAGATATTATTGAAAATAAAGATAGCTTATCTTTAATACAGCCAAAACAAAAGGAAAAATTGATTTCCAATCATAAAAAAAGGTTATCTATAGATTCCAAAAATAAGATTCTTACAAAGAAACAGAAAGTTAAACAAACACTTCCTTATTCCAATTCATTTCAAACAAGTGATACTTATCAAAAGAGAATGAAGTCTTTCATGATGGTTAAGCATAAAAACAAAGTAAAAGCATCGAAAGAGATTGTCAAAAAGCCTATTCAAGCAGGAAATATTCTAGTAAGAACATGGAAAAGTGGTGCTTATGTTTTAACAAAAGCAGTACATGGAATATCACACCTTTGGACCTATGGAATGGGATTAATCATATTAGTTGTGATTACTTTGTTTATCGGTGTGTTTGCTTGTTTATCCGATGATGGAGGTATTAATAGTGAGATTGAACCATTAAGTGCGGAAGTATTAGCTTATGAAGAAACCATAACAAAATATGCCGAACAATATAAAATAGAAGAGTATGTTCCTATTTTAGAAGCCATCATGATGCAAGAATCTGGAGGAAAAGGAAATGACCCAATGCAATCTAGTGAAAGTGGATTTAATACAAAATACCCTAGAAAGCCAAATGGTATCACTGATGCAGATTATTCAATAGAAGTAGGAGTTCAAACATTTTCGAATTGTCTAACAAGAGCGAAAGTTGAAAGTCCAGCTGATACAGAAAAATTATATTTAGCCTTACAAGGATATAATTACGGTAGCGGATATATCGAATGGGCAGTAACAAACTTTGGTGGATATACTAAAGCAAATGCAAAATTGTTTTCAGATAACAAAAGAGCCGAGTTAGGAACTGATGTATATGGAGATCCTTTTTATGTCAGTCATGTTATGCGATATGTCAGTTTTTCATTTCGTGGAGGAACAAAACCAAATTTTGATAATTATGATGCTTGGGTAAACAAAAATCCATATGCTCAAGCAAAGTTGTATGGACAATGTACTTGGTTTGCATGGGGACGTTTCTATGAATTATATGGATATTCACCGGGATTTATCGGAGATGGTTGGAAGTGCGTAGATCAATTATTAAAAACACATGGAGATAAATTTGAGCGCTCAACAACGCCAAAAGCAGGTGCTGTATTTTCGGGTATTGGAAGAAATCATGTCGGCATAGTCATTGATGTTAAAGGAGATGTTCTTATCATTCAAGAAGGAAATTTAGATGGGAAAACTAACACTTTTAAAGATGCACGAAAAGATTGGCATACTAAAGAATACACGTTATCTCAATTAAGAGCTGCCATGCAAGGAGTTATATTTGCCAATCCAAAATAAAAGGTACTGATTATTTCAGTACCTAATTACATATAAATAATTTATTCAAAATTTTATATCTAATTTTCAATTATCCGCATGAGCCTGTAAATAATTTTGTGTAAAGTCAAATTTCATTAGTAGAATGGGTAGTAATTACATTGAGTAATCATGTAATTACTATTTTTTATAATGTTATCATAGAAATATTCGTTGTCAATGAACTCTATACTCTTCCTTCAAAAATAATTTGAAGACTTGAATATATCACTCCCCAATTGGCGTAAGGTACATTCCATTTTGAGGTTATTTTATCCTGTGCCAAATATAATGATTTAAATAAACTTTCATCTGTCGGGTATACTGTTCGTACTTTGGTAAACTTTCTAAAAGCACTGTTCAAGCTTTCTATTGCATTCGTTGTGTACATGATCTTTCTTAACTCTGGAACATAATTAAACATACTGCATACCTCGTTCCAGTTATCTCTCCAGACTTTAAATGCATACGGGTATTTATTACCCCATTTTTCTTGACACCTGTCCAGGTTTTCTAATGCACTCTGTTCTGTATTAGCACTGTATACTCTCTTTAAATCATGACAGTATTCTTTTCGATCTTTATAACTTAAATACTTACATGAATTTCTAATTAAATGAACAATACAGCGTTGCTGTATCGTACCGGGATAAGCTGATTCAATCGCCTGTTTAATACCCGTTAATCCATCGGAACATATAATTAAAATATCTTTTACACCTCGATTCTTTAAATCTGTAAGTACTGACAACCAGAATTTAGCTGTCTCATTTTCTCCAACCCATATACCCAGTACTTCTTTATAGCCGTCTTCAGTTACTCCCAAAACAATATAGGCTGCTTTTTTTACAACCATGTTTTCTGTTTTTACATTAAAGTGAACGCAGTCAATAAAAACTATAGGATATATAGTGTGTAATGGCCTGTTTTGCCACTCTAAAGCTGCAGGGATGATTTTATCAGTTATTTTACTAATCATTGGTGCACTAACATCTACACCATAGATATCTTTAATAGATTCACTAATATCTCTTGTAGACATCCCTCTGGCATACAGATTAATTATTTTATTATCAATATCTGATATATCTCTATTATATTTTTCAATAATCACAGGATCAAAAGATGCATTTCTATCTCGTGGGATATTAATATCAATATGGCCTTGTGAAGTTTTTACAGTCTTTTTAGAACTGCCATTACGATAATTATCTTTTTTAGCAGTTTGGTCATATTTATCATATCCCATATGTTCATCAAATTCAGTATCAAGCATTTCCTGAAGAGTTTCACCTAATAAATCTTTTAAAGCATTAGTAATATCATTTGGTGAAGTAACACCATATTCATCAATAATATATTTAACAATATCTTTTTTACTCATAATAAAAATCCTCCTTTGGTAGATGATATCATTCTACCAATGAAGGATTGTTTACACAAATTATTTTACAGTCTCATCCGCATAAACACTATACTTTTAAACATTTTGAAATATAAGAAAACACTCATTTTACCACGAATTTACCACGATTGAACGAGCCTTGATATGACGATAGGAATTTGAAAAGGACACCTTATAGTTTGGTGTCCTTTTACATGAACAATCATTAGTCGCTATTGATTGTTATTATACATTTTGTTAATCGTTCCTATTTCTTTTACGTTTTTTACGGAATAAAACAGCTAATGCACCAGTTGAACCAGCAAACATAGAAGCGAACAATCCTACGTTTGTTACATCGCCTGTTTTTACAGGGTTCTTTTGTCCGCTAGGCTTTGTTGGAGTAGTTGGTTTGTTCGGTTTCTGTGGCTGTTGTGGACTTACAGGTTTATTTGTTGTTTTTTCTTTTACTGTAACTGTAATTGTTTTTTCGGAAGAAGCTCCGTTTTTATCTGTTACCTTATAGGTTACATGGTAAGTACCAGCCTTAGAAGTATCAACATCATTTGCAATGATATTATCTTTTGTTAAAGTAATCGTTCCGTCCTCTTTATCCGTTGCTGTAACATTTGCCAATGGGTCGAACATATCGCCTACATTCAATGTAACATCATTTGCGGAAATGGTTGGAACAGAGTTAAGGTCGCCTGTATTTTGTTTCACAATTACAGTAATCGTCTTTTCGGAAGAAGCTCCGTTTTTATCTGTTACCTTATAGGTTACATGGTAAGTACCAGCCTTAGAAGTATCAACATCATTTGCAATGATATTATCTTTTGTCAAAGTGATAGTTCCGTCCTCTTTATCCGTTGCTGTAACATTTGCCAATGGGTTGAAAGTATCGCCTACATTCAATGTAACATCATTTGCAGAAATAGTTGGAGCAGTATTCGGAATATCAGTTGAACCTTCTACAGTAACAGTAATAACTTTTCTACTAGATTTTCCTTCACTATCTGTTACTTCATAAGTTACATGATAAACACCAGCACTAGAAGTGTCTACATCATTTTCAATTATATTTTCTCGTGTTAAAGTAATTGGACCATCTTCAAAATCACTGGCAGTTACATTTTTCAATGGGTCAAATGTATCCCCCACTTTTAATGTGACATCTTCTGCAAAAATATCGGGTAGAGATGATGTTCCAAGTATATGTATTGTAATCTCTAATGTTTTTTTACCCCCTTTATATGTGCCACAATCATATTGATAAATGAATTCTTTGTTTACATCATCAATATAAGCAATTCCTGTATCTTTATCTAATTTCCCATTCTGCAAAATAGTAATTTTTGAAATATCTATTCCTTTACATATATCTTTGAAATAGAAGTGATTTTTTTCTGTTGTAGTCCAAAGGTTAGTATTTCCAACATTTACAGTTTCAAGATTTGGATTGTTGCCAATGTTATACCATGTATAGTGCGTATCAGCAGTTAAAGACTTTAAATTTGTATTTTTACTTACATCAAATCCCCACATATTTAAACCTATTATTTCAAGATTTTTCAAACTTGTATTTTTGCTTAAGTCTAATTCTTTAAGAGGTGCAGCAAGAGATAAATCCTGTAAATTTGTAAAGTATTCTATACCTTTTATAGATGTAAATTCCTGATTATACCTTTCTTGTATTTTCATGCTAGTAACGTTATTGATTTCTTCTTTTGATAAACTTTTGTCCTTATCTTTGTCAAAATTAGTTTCTACAAATAATCTAAATGCCTGATTAGGAAAATGTGCTTCATCAATAGCAATACTTCCAGCCTTTACCTCTGTATTCTTGTTTTCTTCGACTGTCTTATCTTCAGTAACCACTTCTTTTTTTGGTGTTGCAGGTGTTTCCTGTTTTGTACTTTCTTCTGTTAAATCTTCTTTTAAAGTTTCTGCATTTTCAGCTGTTTTTTCCTGCTCTTTGTTTGTTGCATATTCCTGCACTTCTGCGTTTTCTGTTTCCTGTTCCACAGGAACTTGCTCTGTCTTGTTTTCTTCTACAATGGCTTCCTGCACAACTTCTGTGTTTTCCTGTGCCATGACAGGAGTAGGAAGCCCTGTAAGTGCAGTTGTTGTCCCGATCATCAATGCGGAACTTACTGCAAGGACTTGTTTTTTCTTCATAGTTTGTTCGCTCCTTGTTCTTCATAAATTTTCTGCATAGAAAAACGCACAAAGCACCCCTTATAGCTGGGTAACCTGTGCGTTCTGTTTCTTATTGATAAAATTGAAAAAGGGCAGAATTTACTTGTCTGTCTGTCTGTCTGTCTGTCTGTCTGTCTGTCGCAAGCGTAACAATTTGTGAACATGACTGTCAACCCTTTCTTTCAAAAAATTCAATCCTTGCTTCTATACAAAAACATTATACTGGAAACAAACACCTCTTTCAATCTTTTTATGCGTGCAAGATAAAAAAATTGAGTATGACATCACACTTTTTCTTTTCTGTGTTTGGTAGCCAAGAGGAAGAAAGGGATAACCTATTTTGTTTTTGAAATACCAATACTGTACATAAATTTATATGTAAAGGCAGAAAATATTGTGTTGAAGAATAAAGGCAACCAGAACGCAGTCAATCCACAGAACCCTACACCGCAGGGACAGCCGAAAAAATAGTATTCCTAAATAGATTTTCATTGTAGCGGATATACGTAACTGTTATAATATGGATATGAAGAAAGCGACCAATCCAAATTGTATGTGGAGGAATGCGAAGTGAAAATATATTACAAAGGCTTTTTATGCAATCTTGCCCCTTATCGTGTGATGGGCGAAGATAGACATGCATTATTTCCTGTTACCCAGTCGAATGATCCTACATTTTATGAAGAATTTGATGAAGTTCACTATGGATTATGGGCGAAAGTATTAACAGATGAAGAATATCAAGAAATCGTTGATACTGTTACGAAAAATGAATAGACAACTTTGAAGTTGCAATGCAAAAATAGGAACATGAAACATGAACATAAAAGAAGCAATAAAAATGATACAGGACGAGAAATTACAAGGTTATAATATGAATGAAAGGAAAGATGATAGAGAAAATGAAGTTGTGTTAATGCGTGAGAATGATAAGTGGATTGTTTATGCAACAGATGAAAGGGCTAGTAAGGTTACAAATTCACAAGATATTTATTTAGATGAGGAAGAAGCCTTAGATGATTTTATTGATAGATTAAGAGCTTTTAATAGATTAAGGTAGCTATGGGAGAATTAAAATGACCGCTAAAAAGATATTTAGTAATTTTCTTTTAAATAGACAACTTCCAGTTTGTAGTGCAGTAAATTAGAATTTGGGAGATATAAAAATGGTATATAATGATTTAAGAAGTAAACTAAATGAATACAACTGGGATGACGGATTTGAAATTCCAAAACAAATACTTGCTGCCCCCAGTTGTGATTTAGCACTAGCATTAGAGATATTTTATTTAAGTGATGGTTATGCTTTCTTAGACGATTCAACAAAGATAACTGACTTAAAAGAATGGGGGAAATTTATTACCGTTCTCTATGATGATATATTGAACAATAAATTCCCAAAGACAAGCACAGCATTTGAAATTCCATTATCTCAAGTTCAAAAATACAAACTTCAGAAAAAAGGTATTTCAAAAATTTTTTTAACTGACTTGTAACTTCCAGTTTGTAGAACTGTATTAAATCATCAAATCACATAGAGGTGGCGATTATGCGATATAAAAAAATTTTATTAGGTGTTATTGCAGGCGTGCTTTGTTTGGGAATATTAAATGGTTGTAGTGGTTATTCGCATGATTTTAACTCTAGTGAAGAAGCACAAAAATATATCTTATCCAAATTAAAGGACAAATACAATGAAGAATTTATCATTACAGAAGTGAAGAAGTATAAAGAAGAAAAAATAGGATTGAACTGGATTATGGCAGAAGTTTCCAGTAAAGAAAATTCTTCTCAAACTGCTACTGTATATACACGAAATACTGGACTTTTTGAGGATAGTTACCATGTTTATTACTTTTCTGATGAAATAAAAGAACTTGCAACTCCTTTATTTCAAGATAAGCCTTTTATAAGAGATTATCAAATTGAAGTTCAAGGGCATACAACCACAACAGAATGGAATGGTAAGGAAAGTGTAGAAGAATATCTGAAAAAAAGAGAATACGAAATAGAAACAAGTATATATCTTAACGAGGGAAAAACAGACGAAGAATATGCAGAAGAAATTTCCTATATCATGCAAGAAATTGTAGAAAGTGCTTTGGTTTTTAATATTTCAGTATATACAAATGATGATAACATTATTTTCTATTCTCTACCAGAACAGCACAGTCAACCAGATGTAGAAGCGATTTTAGAAAAAATGGAAGATGTTAAAAGACAACAAGAAGCAAAAAAAGATTATAAGGAATGGAAAAAACAAAATCAAAATAATGAAAAAGATTAAGAATTAAAAATATCTTGCTTTGACATTAACGCATAGGAAACATAGTAGTAAGTAAGATTGAAGGAAAGGAATAGATAAACAATGAACTTTGAAGGATTAAAATTATTATTTTGTGTAGCAGCTTTTGGTTGGATTGTTTATATGGCTTTTAAACAAAAAATGCATAAGATGGATCCTGAATCATTTAAGTTTCTTGCGTTGATATTCGGTGGGCTTTTATTAGCTTTTATATGTTTTCTTATCCCAGGCGGAGCTAAATATACATTTATATTAATAGGCGTTACAATAGGAGGAATGATTACGATGATTTTTTATCATAATATTAAATCTGTTGCTATTTGTAATGAAGAAATTATGGGGGTCTATCAAGGCTATAATTCGTATCCAAGTAAAACAGTATCAAGCTATGCTCCTATTTTTAAATACAAGTACAACGGAAAAACATATGTCCGTCAGTGTTCTAACACATATAGCTTTAAGAAATTAGATAAGGATATGGTTAAGGGAAATAAATATCGTATATATATAAACCCTAAAAATCCATCATCTTTCGTACTTAACAAAAAAGTCGGTATCAAAAATGTAATGTGTATGATTTTTGGAGTAATGTGTATTTTTGTCGGTTTATCTGCGTTATTCGTTTAAACATATTTTTATAATGGTATAATATTTTTATAATGGGATGATATTTTTATAATGGGATGATATTTTATTGTAATCGTTTTTTTCAAATGATAAAATGAGAATAACCATTTATGACAAATTAAATTTTACAGGAGGATATTAAAATGCTAAAAGAACAAGATATTAGAGAATATCTAAAGAAGAAGGATATTACATTTAATGAAAATTCATCTATTATTGGAGTTATATTTCCGAGTAAATTCACATATGCTCTTGGACCGATTGCTACTGCTCTTTCAATGCAGTATTACGCAATAAACTTTAGTGATAGTGGTATTGCTATTATCGGTTTAAATAATGTAACGGGCAAATTAGAAGATGAAGCATTTCTTTTCGTTTCTAAGGAAGAAATAGCAAGCACTAAATTCAATAAAAAGTTGATGTCTTACGAATTAGAAATTACTACATCAAAGGGTACATTAGCATTTAAGGTAAATAAGACAATGGTTGGTGCTTCATGGCATAAAGAGAACTTAGCGACCATTTTAAATCGTTTGTAAACTAAAAAGAAATATCAATATTTACAAAGCAGTTAGTCTTAGGATTAGCTGCTTTTAAAAAAGACACCATTTAGATGTATGATGTCTTTTGGGTGTTACTTTATAGGTCATATCAAGGCTCATTCAATCGTGGTAAAATCGTGGTAAAATGAGTGTTTTCTTATATTTCAAAATGCTTAAAAGTATAGTGTTTATGCGGATAATCGCAAATTAGATATAAAATTTTGAATAAATACTTTTCGCTACTATTGTTCTTTTACCAATTTATTTGATGATTAAGCTGATAGAACCAGAAAAGTTATTCATTTCAAGAATAATATAATTACTTGCAGAAGGTAATGATATCATTTCAAAATATGAACCATTACTATCAAATAGTGTTTTTGGTTTAGCTGCACCAGTTTTTAAAATTAATTTACATGAACCATCTTTAATAATGGAATTGTATTTAATTTGTAAGTTGTTACTGTTTTTTCTTTCTAATGCAGTTCCCCCAAATAGTATTTCTTGTCCAGAAAAATGGCTATATTCGGCATCATAAGTTCCTACATAATTATCTTGTCCAAAATTACGATTACCTTGAAGTTCTTTATCTTTACTCAGACTAATATCACCTATTGTTTGTAATATGTTGTTATACTGTTCAATCATTTCGTCTTTAGTGCAAGCAGATAAACATAGTAATAAACAACATATAGTTAAAATTAAGCCTTGTGTCACTAAATTAAATAACATGTATGTAGAACTTTATGAATAAAAAATAGTTTGTATAAGGCAGAGATATCGTTGATGTCTCTGTTTTTTTGCTCATATTCGTTTAAAATGGAGTATTCTACTAATAGTAGGTTTACTTGCGAATGGAAATAACTAATAATGTGCTTGAGGAGGGATAGATTATGAAACAAATAGACAATGAAAAATTTGGTAAGTTTATTACTGAATTAAGAAAAGAAAAGAATTTAACACAAAAGAAATTAGCAGATCAATTATTTGTATCTGATAAAACTGTGAGTAAGTGGGAAAGAGGTGCAAGTTTCCCAAATGTAGTATTATTGATTCCAATTGCTGAATGTTTAGAAGTTAGTGTGACAGAACTATTGATGGGAGAACATCTAGATAGACATGATATGATTCAACACGATGATGTAGACAATATGGTTTCGTATTCATTAGAATCGTCTGTTAAAGCAATGGTTTCCTATAATAAAAGAAAATGGAAAATGATTTGGGGGATATCTTGTTTTATTGTCATTTTAGAATGTTTATATTTATTGGTATCTACATACCCGTTAGAACATATAAGAGGAATTGCTTGTGTTTCAGGAGTAATGATGATTTTTGCACTATGGGCGTGTGTTTATGCCAGAGAATTACCATCTTTTTATGACGAAAATAGAATCAATTATGTATCACAAGGTATATTTAGAATTCATATGCCAGGCTTAACTTTTAATAATTCAAACTGGCCAGAAATACTAAAGTTATTACGCTTTGATTCTTTATGTATGGCGGTAGGTACTCCTTTGTTTTATCATATCTCTATATTAATGGTCGGCTATCAATTGTTTGATAATATCAAATTGTATGCTTTATGGATTGTTATCCTTATATCAATAGGTGCAGTATATTACATAGGAAAAAAGTACGAGTAAGAGTTGTTTAACTTTTTTTGTAAAATAAGTGTATGTTATTGTAAGAAATTATTGTAAGAAATTAACTATTTTGATAAAATGGAGTAAAAGTTAATGGTAATATTTAATTAAGGGAGAGATTGTTATGCACATGAAATATTATTTAGAATGCAATTCAATTGTACTGCAAAACCCATATTACCTTTTAACATGTTCAAATTTAAGATGATTTTTAACGCATAATAACGGATAAAATTAATTTAGTTATTATGCGTTTTTTTATTTGAATAGGAGCGATTTATATTGTGAAGAAAATATTGGCATACGCTATGACTATATCTTTATTACTTTGTGGTTGTAGCTATCAAGAATCTTATAGAGGAGGGGTTGAAATGGATAAATCATATAAAGAATTATCAACTATTTTTAGACAATATGGGCTTAATGGCCTTAATGATGAGTTAGTTTATAATCTAGAACAAAGATATAAGGAACTACCTTCTGAAATAGAATTTAATAAAGCAGCGGATTTATTAACATCACTTGGAGAAGGGGATATCGATTATGAAAATATGACATGGAAACCATCTGAAAATGGAGTTTATGCTTTTGACGTAGAAATATTTGATGTTGAAAATATGTATAAAAACTTCTTAATTGGTGTTTCATATTTAGATAGAGAAGAACTAAATTTTACAAATATAGTAGAAGATACAAGTCTTGTTGATTGGGAAGATGGCACTGGATCTAGAAGTGTTTCATTTGATTGGAATGGACAACATTTTAACATTGATGCAAAAGTTGAAGGAGATTGGTTTGATTCAAGTGTTGCAGATGATTTAAATAGAATTATTATAAGTCAAGATACAGGCAAACAATTGTATTTTACAAGTGATGGATATCAAGAAGGAATTGTATTTTATTGCGATAAAGAATGGGCTAATGATTTTGAAAAGGACACAGGTTTGAAATTAGAAGAATTTAATCAATGATTGAAATTTTTAAAAAGGATTGGTGTTTTATGAGAGAACTATATTGTAAAAAATGCGGAAAGAAAGTTAATACAAAGTTATGGATGGTTCCTAATAGCTGTGTTTGTGGTGTAAATCTTGACGAATGGCAAAAAGATAGTGGAAGAACTACTTTTCGTTATTTGCTATGCTTATTTTTATTGATGCTTCCTTTGTTTTTGCTTATTTATTTACTACGAACGCTATTAAAGAATTTGATTATATTATATGCTCTTATTCTTTTGATTTCGATGATATGGCTTCGGCAAGCTGATGGACTTTTAATTCGTATAGGAATAGTAAAGATGAAGAATATTATTGTAAAGTAGTATTTCTTATTTAAATTATTTCAATCATAAGAATAACTTTGTAATAGTGAGGTGATGGAGATGCTTATTGTTTTTGGAATTGTTGTGTTGGCTAGTGCTGTATTGTTACTTTATTTAAAGTATCGTGTAGTGCTTGGCGGAGATAAATGTAAAGCCACAATTGTTGACGTTGCTAGTCGTAATGGTGGTTATGTCGTTGGTGGTGTACAAGTTAGAAAAAAAGCATTTATCGTTAAAATTAACAATCGTAAATATTATACAGCACATGGTTGTATATTCGAAAAATTTGGAAAGCAAAAAATTGGAAAAGAAATCACTGTTTATAAAAAGGAACAGTATGGTAATGAAGTTTTTAAAATGCACGATTATCGAATTGAGATTGTAAGTTTAATTTTAGTGATTTTTAGTATATTTTTAATCAGATATAGTCTATAGATACTATAAAGAAGTTCCAATTCTAAAAGTATAAATTATATAAAATAAGAAGGTGAGAATATGAAAGATTCAAACTTAAAAATAACTTCTATGAAGGATATATATGAATGATTTCTTGAACAAGGATATAATGTAACAATTGATAATGATAATTCATTTATATCTGTTATTGGAAAAGATTTTATTGTATGTGGCGATGATGATCTCGTTACATCAAAAGGGAAAAAGGATTTATTTACGACAAGTAGTCATGTTATAAGCGGTGACTTGTATGTGTATGAGGAAGTATATAAACTATTTAAATATTATACTGATAATGCAGACCAGTATATTTCAAAGAAAATATTTAATTTGTTGTGAATGATAAGTAAAAGCTAATGCTTTCTAAAACTTAGGGGGATGATATATGAAAAAAGAATTAAGACACATAATAATGATTATTGTTGCGTCAGTAGTGGGTAGCATAGTCGGTTATATCTTAGGAAAAATTCAGATTCAGCAACTACAAGATCCGGATTTTATCCAACAGCTTATGAGCCATAATATGATGATTCATGAACCTATTGGAGTTATAAACAGTATGCTGCTAGGTATTTGTATTTTTTCTGGTGTAGCTACGGGCTTGATAATCTATAATCATTTTACTTGTAAATTTACTTTAGCAACGAGAATGATTATTGGTATTTTGGCATTCCCATTCTATTCAATTCTTGGAATTTTGGGTGTTATACCATATTTTATTTATAACGTAGTGCTTTTGATGAAAAAATAAGAGGGTGATGATTATGAAATTAAAACGATTAGTAGCAGTGTTTTTGCTTTTAATATCTATGAGTGTTAGTGGCTGTGCATCAAAAGATATAGTAGATAAAAATAATAATTTAATCTATCAAGAATCAATATCTCCTAATGAAAAATATGTTGATAATAAAGAAGATGTCGTTCGCTATATCGTTGAAGTCTACCAAGAAAATGATGAAACAATTTCTATTATAGCAAAGTCAAACAGTAAGTTTTTTGAACCTTTGGATTATGAATTTTATATCAATAAGTCTTTTTCAAAAGACGATATTACTGTTGAATGGACAACGCTTATGGGCAGTACTGAAGCGACAAAAGAAAATCAATTATGTGTCGCAATGGTAAAGGTTAAAGGAAATGAAGAGGCAATAAAGATTAATTTTTTTAATAAAGGAATTGAATTGATAGAAGATGCCTTAGCTAAATAAGTAAGTTTAAAAGAGTTGAAAAAGGAGTTGTTGTTTGTAGTGGGATTTTTTAAGAAGAATAAAGAAAAATTAATAACTTTTATAATCTGTGGAACTATTTTTATTGCTGTTTTATCCGTTATTGCTTTATTTAGTGGAGCAATAATGCGATTGTTTGGTTTTCAATATCATTCTGTAGGAAGTATTATTTTATTCTTTGTTATCGCAACAATTGTTTCATATCCGATTAATCTAATTGCGGGTGGATTTCCGAAGGCTCTTTATAAATTGAAGCGAATCAGTAAAAAAAGTACAATCGGTTTATATCTAATTTTAGATACTATTGCGACATGTTTTGGATTAATGATTGTGGACTATTGTATGTCTACTATTTTTGCAAGTGATCTATCAATACTAGTCATTTCTTTTATATTAGCTTTGCCGGGCATTGGTGATTTTAAAAATATGTAAGAATACGATGGAGGATTTTATATGGAAGAAGTAGTAAATAATGGAGAAATTGTTGCAACATACCCAGCTGTATTTGTGGGTACAGCAATTGGTGGCACAATATTTGAATTTATCTGCATGATTGTTTGTATAGTTGCAGCACCACCTGAACAAAAAACACTTTTGACAACCTTATTATTAGTTATTACATCAATTTTGATTATCATTAGCATTGGTTTTAAACGCTATAAGGTTATTGTTAATAGTGAAGGCATTACAGAGATTCCATTATTAGGAAAAAGAAAATACGTTAGTTTCAAAGAAATTAAAAGCATTAAAATCAAAGGATCAAAAGCAATCTTAATTTTAGGCAATGGTGTAAAGATTTATATTGATCCTTCAGCAGTAGGGCATAAAGAAATATTCAATGTTTTTTATGAAAATGGATTAATAAAATCTTCATTCTCCAAATAAGTTATAAATTTGAGTTTTAATCTTCTGTAGTATTATCCAATCATCCTATTTCCCGTTTTTAAAAGATGTATTGAATAGAATAAGATATGTTTTAGTCGGGATTTATCTCTTTTATCAATCTATTCGATTAATGAAGACAAAAAATGAAGTTAGAAAATAATTGGTTTTCAAAAGAAATGAAATTTTAAGTTAAGGAGGCGTAATTATGTCAGTAACTGCAAGAATTAAACAAAAATCATTATTTAAGAAAAAAATGAATCTAGAAGATATTATTAAATTTACAGGATTATCTTATGGTGTTTGTGATGAAAACTATCGCCTTGATAGAGATGAGATAGGCGAACATACTCTAATTTATGATGAAGCAAAATTAGCTAGAGGATTTGAGTTGTGGCTTGAAGGGAGTGATGTTTTACTTTCTTTAAGTTTACCAACTGCACCATCAGAAATTAGACTATTCTATAGCTTAGTAGAGAAACTTTGCAACGAGTTCAATACTAAAAAATATTTAAGAGAAGATGAAGAAGCTTATTTATATGAAGACGAAGAATTTATTAAATGGGATGAAGAAGCAAGTATTGTTGCACTAGAAGAGATGACAAGTAAAACGGAGGATGAGTATCGCTGTTTTGAAATATTTGGTATTTATAATCCAATCGCTATTGGACAAAGAGAATTACAAAGAATTGATTGCAACTTAAATAATCTTGAAGAATATCTAAATGAAATCCAATCTCTAGATGTTTATTATGCAACACCAAGCGTATATAGGAAGAAAGATACGAATGAATTATTTGGGATTTATTCGATTGTTGCTGATATTCCTTGTGTTGTTCCTAATAAACCTTATATCATTCTTGATCAAATCAAAGGAATTAATTATTGGTATGTCATGATTAGAAAAGGAATGACAGTTACATACGACGATTTTATCAATCATATCTCTTCAAAAGAATATTATGATGCAAATCATGTTATTGCCTTATTAAATGATGATGAAATTGATGCTTTGATTGAACAATATAGTGTCGAAATTTAGATTAAATGGGTAAGGATAAGGAGGCACTCTATATGGGATTGTTTGATAAATTTAAGAAGAAAAATGAATTATTAGATAATGAGCAAAATGAAGAAATTGAAGCACTAGGATGGGATGCAATAGATAAGTTATGTGATAAAGTTTATCCTAACCAAAAGAATCCTAAGCATTATGGAGCGATGATAAAATGGAGATTGGGCGGTAATGATCCCCTTGATGGTATTAGTGTATATGATGGTGGTGATTATTGGCATTTTATAACTTATGGACTATCTGAACTTTATGAAAAAGAAAGCGAAGATAAAGAGTGGAGTGGTTATGGTATGGAGTTGACTTTGAAACTCAAAAAGGATCACTACGAAAATGAAGAAGATGAAATACGTTGTATATGTGGTATATTACAATCTATTGCCAGAATTACTTTTACCCAAGGTGAATTATTTAATGCTTACGAATATCTATACACAGGTCAAACAACAGGTATAGATAGTAAAGGGACATCCAATATTACAGGATTTATAACGATACCAGATGATAAATTTGTTGAAATAAATACACCTAATGGAAAGGTAATATTTGTTGAATTTATTGGAGTGACAGATAAAGAATTAAGAGCCATTCAAAACAAGGAATATAGTGTAATAGAATTACTTGAGAAATTAAACACAGATGTTACGAGTTACACTAGATCATCAATAGTATAAGGCTGTAAGGTTAAAAAGGTTGTCACGTTAGTGAACAAGAAAATATTAGTTAATAATCATTTTATGTCATCAAATCATTATTGAAGTGAAAACATTTTAAATGGGGATAATTATGAAAGAGAGAAGTTACTTAATTAGTGTAGGAATTGTTATTTACATTGTTATGTCGGCAGTTGATAGGTTTATCTACCATATACCTAATATTATTTATATTCCATTGGCAATTCTTGGTATTACCTTAATTTTAATTGGCTTTTTCAAAGATAAATCTCAACAGCATAATATAAATGGTTAAAAAGATAGGAACTGAACTAATAAAGGAGATAAATATGGGAATATTTGAAAAGCTAAAAAAGAAGAATCATGAATTAAAATCTTTAAAAAAAATAAATAAGGTAGATATTACTCATATTGAAAAATTATTTAATATTAGTCTGCCTAGTGACTATGTTACATTTCTATTAAAATACAATGGTGTAGTTAGTAATGACGCATTTAATGAAATCTACTTAAAGGATATAAATGAAAATGTTAATG
Source organism: Absiella sp. AM29-15 (assembly GCF_003434225.1). Classification (NCBI taxonomy): domain Bacteria; kingdom Bacillati; phylum Bacillota; class Erysipelotrichia; order Erysipelotrichales; family Erysipelotrichaceae; genus Amedibacterium; species Absiella sp. AM29-15. The sequence goes on along the minus strand of NZ_QVFL01000006.1, from coordinate 142,463 downwards.
TCGATGTTATTTATGGAATAGATACAGGGAATGATGCTTCAAATATAGAATATTGGACGAATGCTTATATTGATGATTTATTTGGAAGCACTGTTATTATTGGGGATAGTATCCAACATGGTTTCTTTGTTTTAGTTTGTGATGGGTCAAATGACGGAGTTTATTATTATGATGATTCTTATAGTCTAAGTTCATCAGATGATGAGAACAATGTTTATTTTATCGCTAATACTTTTGATGAGTTTTTTACATTATTATATAACTAATCATTGATTTAAAGGTGGTGTTATTATCAATGAAAAATAAGTATAAAGTAGGTTTAATTTTTATATCAGCTATTGTTCTGTTGTTTGTTGTTTATGTGTTATATTTTTTCAATTACATCCCACATCAAAAATATTCAAATAGCGATTTTAATATCACAACCTATAAGAGTTCACATGATGAAGATGATGATGGCATCGATGATCAAACAGATATTTTGAATAATGTAAAAGCGTATGTTAGTAGCAAGCCTAAATATAAAAGTAAATATTACGGTACAGGTTATCCCAATGATCATTTTGGAGTGTGTAGTGATGTAGTAGCTTTTGGACTAAAAGATGCTGGCTATGATTTAATGGAGTTGGTTAATCAACATGTCCAAAATCATAAAGAAGATTATGATATAGATATTATTGACAAAAATATTGATTTTAGAAGGGTGCAAAACTTGAAGATTTATTTCAAATATAACGCACAATCATTAACAACCGATATTCACCGAATTGAAGAATGGCAAGGCGGAGATATTGTCATATTTGAAAATCATATTGGTATCGTATCGGATCATCGGAATAAAAATGGTGTAAGTTTTGTTATTCATCATGCTAGTCCATACCAAAGATATTATGAAGAAGATATATTGGAGTATCGAAATGATATCGTCGGACATTATAGAATAAATTGATTTAAATTAAGGAGTAATAGCTATGGATATAATTTTAGTTATTTATGCAGTTTTAGTGTTTTTGATTGGACCTATATGGATTATCAAGAGTGTGAAAACTGATAGCCAAAATAGAATAAAAATGGTTATGACAATAATAATTGGTACTCTTTTGGTTGCAAGTGTAATTTATGCATTAATCAGTGTACTAAAATAGAATTAAATATTAAGAAAGTTGGGATGATTATGGAAAAACAGGTAATAGGATGTTCAAAGTTTGTAAAAATATTAGGGATGATAACAACTGTGGTATTTGGACTAATATGTTTAGTAACACTTATATCAGGTTATTATATTGCTGCATTTTGTTTTCTGCCTTTTGTGTTTTTAGGTGGTGCACTTTTACTAGCATGTAAAAAGCAAACGATAGTCATAGATAAAAACACACTTACTTTTAATTATGTATTAAAAAAATCAATTGAAGTACGTTATACAGAAATTAGATGTTTATTATTGATACCACTAGGAAATAGAACACAAATGGCACTGATTGATAGAGGTTATAATCGTTTAGTGACATTAGATTATGCATTTGCTAATTTAGAATTGCTTTACGAAGCTTTAGCTGAACATGGTGTAGAAATTGTTGACTTTGAGGAATTGTTAGAAAAGAAAAAAGATGTATCCAAATATGTTGGTACATTTAATGCGATTGAGCGTAATTATTATAAATCAATTGTTGAAGAGTCTAAAACAATAGAAAGAATTTCTTCAAATCACTGTGGATTTTATTTAAATAAATCTAGGAAAATTTTACGTATTCTTGGAATAGTCTTTATCGTACTCGATGTAATTGGGTTTTTAATTGGTGGAAAACTTATGATGATTATGTATGTTTTTGTAATACTTGGATCATATGCAGTATACCTATGGTATTATCCATATATTTATATTGAAACAAAGACTAAAAAAGGTGAAGAAGTCATGTTACAAATGCCATTTCTAGGTGCTGCAATTGCTTTGCTTTTAAATTTAGCGACAGCAAAAATTTTTGGGTATGATTTTATTGATTATTTAAAAATAACATTGCTTTTAACAGTTATTTTCTCCATTCTTTTTATCATTAAAACATTGCGTACAAAAGTTCCACAAAGATTTGGTCGTAAATTATCGGTTATTTTTGCAGTTTTGGTGTTCTCGTTTACAATTACATTTCCTGTCAATTTCTTATTAACGTTTGGAAAGCCAGAACATGAAACAATTGTTATTACAGATAAAGATGTCGATACGGGCAATAGTTTGACAGATTATCAATTAATTGCTTCTTGGCGTGGTGAAGAAAAGGAATTTAATGTATCGAAAAGTCAATATTTAAAAACTAATATTGGTGACAGTCGTAGAGTATGTATCCGTAAAAGTTTGTTAGGCTTAGAGTACTATAGTGTTCATGAGTAAAATTATTAAGTTCGAGGTGTTTATGTTATGGCGATTTTGGTTCATATATTAACAATTCTATTTGGTTTCGTGACGTTTGTTATTATAAAAAATAAAAGATACAAAGATGTTCCACTTGTTAGTTCTATCATGATTTTCTCTTTTGTGGGATTTGGTATGATTTCGGTTATCACTATTTTTGTCCCTTCAGGAAAATTATTAGTTTTTCCTTTGGGTTGCATTATCTTTGGGCTAATCATAATTTTGATGCTCATTAATGATGTGTATTCACTTGTTAGATGCAATGAAAAAATTAATGGTGTGTATTGTGGATACAATACTTACTATGGTGGTAATGGAGTTTCTACTCAAGCACCAGTGTTTGAATATACATATCAAGGTCATGTATATAAAGAACAAACAACTCAAAATATTTCCTACAAACAATTAACAAAAAAGATGAGAGAAGGAGAAACTTATCAAATTTATGTTGATTCAAAACATCCAGCTGTATTTATTCTTCAAAAAAAGATCAAAATGAGTTCTATTGTCGTAGCATTTTTTGGAATTCTATTTTTAGTAGGTGGAATAGTTACTCTCTATGATGCATTTCCATACTTTTTAAAGATTATGAATTAAATATTTTTTTAATTAGAGGTTTGTAAAAGGTGTTTGACAAACAAATTTCATGTTGACATGTATATTGATGAATTAAGATACATTAAGATATGAGATGAAAGGAGAGAGAAGAAGATGGATGTTAGAACAAAGTTGAAAAAAGCAAGGAAGAATTATGGTCTGTCACAGGATGACCTAGCACTTAAATTATTTTTATCGAGGCAAACAATCTCTAATTGGGAGACGAATAAAACGTTACCAGATATTAAAAGTCTAATTAATATATCCTATATCTTTAATGTATCTTTAGATAACTTATTAAAAGAAGATTTGGAGGAAATGAAGAAAATGGTTGATAAAGGATTTGTTAAAAGATTTAATAAGCTCAGCATCTTGTTTTTTAGCGAATTAGTTCTATTGGCGGTTACGGCATATCCATTGTTTATGGAGGGTGTTCTAGGTTTCTCTACATGGTTTATTTTATTTTTGGTAACACTTTATACATCTAGTAAAGCCGAGAATTAAAAAAAAGAAAATGATTTACAAACATATAAAGAAATTATTGCTTATATTGAAGGAAATACACTAAGTCATGATGAGATAGAACAAGAAAAGGGTAAGAGGTCATATCAAACGATTGCATTTGTATTACTGGTTGGTATAACTACATTTATAATCATGCTTATCTCTATATTGATTTGCCATCAAGTTTTATGATATCTACACCTAAAAGCGTAAAAGAAGATAAGTATTTTGGTGAAGTGGATTAAAATTCTATTTGTTAAAGAGCTTTGACAATATTTTAAAGGTCTTTGAGGTTGCGTATTAAGATTTATATAATTGATTACGATGAAAAAAGCGAAAAGTGAATTTAGAGAAGAATATTTTAACATTTAGAAAAAAGTTAAGACTTTCTTAAGAAAAGTTAGGCAATGTAATTAGAGTAACTCGTCAAACTATTTCTAATTGGGGGTGTAGTTTGCTAATACTAGATGCATATTAATTGCTAGCGTTGGCTAAGGCACTACAGGTAAGTTTGGATACGCTTGTAGGTAATTTATTAGAATCTCTAGATATTGAAAAAGTAAATACTGTAGAAGAAATTAAAAACGCAAATTGCTTATTGAATTTGTTTTAATGATTTCAATTGGTAATATTTTTATTTTTTTAAAAAATGCTTCGATAAATATCTGATTGCTAGAAGCATTAGATGTTTTGTATGTGGGTTGAGCAATTACCTGCTTCATAAGTACGTATTAAAATCAATCTAATAACTAGGATACTGTGGGTTCAGTTTTATTAACTGAACTTTTTATTTTTACTGTATATAATATATATTGACAGTATTGATAGTTAGGTATATACTGTCTATGTAAGATATATACAGTATATAAAATTACGAGGTGAAAAAATGGAAATTATACTTAGTAGCTCGAGTTCTAAACCAATTTATGAACAAATCGTCATACAAATTAAAGAAATGATCATGAATGGTGAACTCAAAGCGAATGATCCTTTACCTTCGATGCGCAAGTTGGCCAAGGATTTACATGTTAGTATTATTACAACGCAAAGAGCTTATGATGAATTATCAAAAGATGGATTTATCCATGTTATTCCCGCAAAAGGAGCATTTGTATCTAAACAAAATAAAGATTTAATTCGAGAAGAAAATCTACGCAGAATTGAAAAGCAAATGGATGACATATGTTTGTTGGCAAAACAAAGTGGAGTAACTATGGATGAATTGGAAAAAATACTTCATTTGATGTATGAGGAGAGTTAATTATGGAAAATGCAATTGAAATTAAAAATCTAAGTAAAAGTTATGAGGATTTTTGTTTAAATAATATAATATTAAATATTCCCAAAGGAAGCATTGTCGGTTTGATTGGAGAAAATGGGGCTGGTAAATCAACATTAATTAGTTCGCTATTAGGGATTATAAAATCTTCTTATGAGGAATTAAAAATATTTGGAATGGATTTTAAAACAGATGAAATTCAAATAAAAAAAGATATTGCGGTGATATTTGATACCACACACTATGATGATGAGTTTACTCCAAAGTTTATAGGACAAATATTGAGTAAGGTTTATTCAAATTGGGATCAAGCAACTTATCTTAAATATATTCATCAATTTAATTTACCAATGAAAAAGAAAATCAAAAAGTTTTCTCGTGGTATGAAAATGAAATTAGAATTTGCGATTGCATTTAGCCATGATGCAAAACTATTGATATTAGATGAAGCAACTAGTGGGTTAGATCCAATAATTCGTGATGAGATTTTATCAATTATTCGTGAGTATACAGAAGATGAAAATCATACAGTATTGATGTCTTCACATATAACAAGTGATTTAGATAAGATTTCGGATTATATTGCTTATATTCATGAAGGCGAGCTTTTATTTATGAAGCCATATGATGAGCTAAGAGAAGAGTATGGCGTTCTTCATGTGGGTAAAGAATTATTAGATTCATTAAATCGAGAAGATATCATTGGATATACTAAAGGAGCCTATAGTTATACTATATTAGTTAAAAATCGTTTGGCAATACAAAGCGTTTTTAAAGATCTTGAAATTATGAGGCCAACGGTTGAAGAAATTATGTTGTTTTATGCAAAAGGGGGATGCTAAGTATGCTAGGGATTATGTTAAAAGATTTTTATGAAACATTTTGTATAAAGAAGAATCTATTAGGATTTGTATTTAGTATTTTATTGTATTGTTTTATTTTCTTTTTGATGCCAAGTGAATATATTATTATACTTTTAGTAGCATTATCAGTTCCAATGATGAGTGTCTCGCCATTACAGTATTCTATTGAAAGAGATGAAATTTCAAAATTTGATCAAATTTTGCTGACATATCCAATATCTAAAAAACAAATTGTAATTACTAAAATTTTAGAGACATATATTTTTACTGCTATATGTCAATTAGTGCTTTCTTTACCGATTATATTGATGTCTGTTTATGGGTATCATATTTTAGATTTGCAAGAAGGATTACTTATATTGTCAGTAGGGATTATTTTTTCTTTAATTATGTTACCAATTAATAATGCTGGATTTATGGCGCTTGGAAATAAAAAAGGAGCGATTATGTATGTAATTTTACTTGTTGCTTTTGTAATTGGATTTATTGCTTTAAACTTTGTAGTAGGAATAGAACAGTTATTGCTTATTCCTTTAAATAATTGGTTGTTATATGGTAGTATTTTAGCAGTTATATTAAATATCTTAGGATATTTTGCTTGTTTGAAAATATATGATATAAAACATTCTTAAAAGAAGTGGTAAATCTGTTTTGATGAAAGAATAGATTAACTATTTGGGAGTAATTTCAAGATTATCTTTATTAATTTTATAGATCTTTCTTTTGAACATTTAAAGAATATTGGTACTATGTCAAGAAAAAGTACCAAGTATCAAATTGGAAGAATGGAAAAAGTTATCCTGATTTGGAGATGATTATCAAGATTAGTAATCATTTTAATATTTCTGTCGATAACTTATTGAAACAAGACCATCAAATTGTATCAAAAATAGATTTTCAAAAAAGAAATCAAGAGTTTATTTTGTTATGTTGATCATGGTTTTAGTTATAAGTATTTTAATTGTTATGGGCATATATTCTTACTATAAAGAAAGTAATGCGGTTGCCTTTTCAATGAATAGAGATGAAACTTATAATGCTAGTGAAACTAGTAAATCAGAATTAAAAGTAGCAACTGGTTATTTTTCACTTGCTAAATCTGAAAAATTAAATGTAGATATAGACGCTAGTATCGATGATGGTAAAATGCATATCTATATTTTAAATGAAAATGATAAGCTTTGTTATCAACTAGATGGTCAGGATATTGCAGATTTACAAAAATTATTTTTAGAAAAAGGCTCTTATATGGTTCAAGTCGTTGTTGATGGATATAAGGAGGATGTAGTTTCGTTGAATTACGATATTAATATTCATAATTAAATAACTATCATCAGCTTAATTAAATTATGAGAAAATTATTTTCAGGAAGTACATTAAAAGTTATAGCAGTGAGTGCAATGCTGTTAGATCACTTTGGACAAGTTGTGTTAAAAAATGGTATAACATTAAAAGTACCTTACTCTATGTTTACGGACTTTCAATTTTCAAACTTATTGAATATAATTGATGTCTTACATATGATCGGTAGATTAGCATTTCCAATTTTTTGTTTTTTACTTGTTGAAGGATTTATGCATACACACAATTTAAAGAAGATTTAGCAAATTTATTAATATTTGCTGGTATCTCAGAGCTAATATACGATCTATCGTTAACAGGAAATATATTTGATGTAAGGCAGCAAAATGTATTGTTTACACTTTTAATAGGACTTCTTGTTATTGCAATTATTAAAAATAGCAGTAATAATTGGATTGTAGCTATTCCAATAATTTTAGGTGGAGCTTTTATATCATATATTTGTATGATGGATGGTTCGTATTATGGTATTGGCTTAATTAGTGTTTTTTACTTGTTTTATAATAGAATGTATTGTAAATATATTATTTCTATTATTTTTATGTTTGTTTGTGGACTAGATTTTTTAATTTGTGGATTGTTTGATGGGTATTTTTTAACTGCTGTTTTTTCGATATTACTGATAAGTTTGTATAATGGTAAAAGAGGAGTTAATTTAAAGTATTTCTTTTATATATTTTATCCCGGTCATTTATTAGGATTATATCTAGTGGCACTATGGATAGGGTGTCTATTTCAATAGAAAAGTAAATATATGTGTAATCTATTAGGTTATACATTTTTTTATTATTATAGAAATTAAATGATTTTTATACCAATTTTTTAACATATAGAATATAATATTTTATCATAATATAAAATAAATTAGATTACAAAAATATATGGAGATGGTATGAAGTGTACAAGATTATGATTATTGAAGATGATGCAGTCATTGCTCAACAAATTAAAAAATACTTACAAACATGGGATTATGATGTAGAGTGTGCTTGTTGTTTTAATCATATTATGGATGATTTTTCACAGATGAATCCAGATTTGATTTTATTAGATTTAACATTGCCATACAAAAATGGATTTTATTGGTGTAATAAAATACGAAAGATTTCTAAAATACCGATTATGTTTATATCATCGGCTACTGATAATATGAATATTGTCATGGCTATGAATGCTGGGGCTGATGATTTTATTTCTAAACCGTTTGATCTTAATGTGTTACTTGCAAAAATACAAGCTTTATTAAGGAGAAGTTATGATTTTACTTCTCAAATGAATTATTTAGAATATAAAGGGGTTCGATTGAACTTAGGAAATAGTGTTGTAAGTTATGAGGGTAAAAGTGTTGAACTGACAAAAAATGAAAGTAAGATTTTAAAAATATTATTAGAATACAAAGATGAAATCGTGGAAAGAGATACTTTGATGGAGTATCTATGGCAAACGGACTGTTATGTGGATGATAATACGTTATCGGTCAATGTCAATCGTTTAAGAAAAACCTTAGAAAAGATCGGTATTCATGATTTGATTAAAACAAAGAAAGGGATTGGATATATCCTATGAAGTGGTGGTCACTGATTAAACCTTATTTAAGGGAACGAAGTTTTTATATTATCACATTGTCTATTTTTATTGTTATTTATTGTGGTGTTTATTTTGTTTATGATATTGAATTACAAGCTGTATTTTATGCTACATATTTAGTTTTATTTATATTAGTTATTGTTGCTTGTATAGATTTTTATACTTATTATCGAAAGTATCAAGAATTAAAATTAATGAAGCAAAATGTATTGGTATTTAATAATCCTAGCTATAAGTTAGGATTATTCGATAAAGAGTATCTAGATGTTGTTGAGGAAATAAAAAGATTATATTATGAAAATGATGGAATCACTAATCAACAGTTTAAAGATTTAGAAGATTATTTTACTTTGTGGGTTCATCAAATTAAATTACCTATCTCCGCTATTAAATTATTGTTAGAAACGGAAAAAGTGCCGGATAAAAAACTTTTAAAATCTGAACTTTTACGTATTAATCAATATACAGATATGGTATTGGCTTATTTAAGAATGCGAAGTATCGATACCGATTATGTCTTTGAAATTTATGAATTAGATGATTTAATTCGTCAAGCTATTCGTAAATTCTCAACTGAATTTATTCGAAAAAAGCTTCAAATTCAATTTGATGAAACACATATAAAAGTATTAACTGATGAAAAATGGCTTGTCTTTGTCTTAGAACAATTACTATCTAATGCAATTAAATATACAAATCAAGGGTACGTTCATATCTATGGAAATGATAACACCTTATATATTGAAGATACCGGAATAGGTATTGATGCTTCAGATTTACCTAGAGTATTTGATAAAGGATTTACAGGATATAACGGTCGTAGTGATAAAAAAGCATCTGGATTAGGTTTATATTTATGTAAGAATATTATTGATAAGTTATCTCATAGATTAGAATTAGAATCACAAGTTGATAAAGGAACAAAGGTTATTTTACATCTTGAGCGTAAGGATTTAAGAGTAGAATAGCCTTTTCTTACAAAAATGTCCAAAATGATATCAAAGTGTAAGATAAATCGATGGCTAACAATCGTTGTATTTTTTATACTTGGAGATGTAAAAAGGAGGAATTGAAATATGATGTTATTAAAAGTTAAAAATTTAAAAAAGATATATGCTACTCGATTTGGAGGACAAAAGATAGAAGCATTAAAGAATGTTAATTTAGAAGTAGAAAATGGCGAATATGTTGCAATCATGGGTGAATCAGGGAGTGGGAAGACGACCTTGTTGAATATGTTAGCTGCTTTAGATAAACCAACTAATGGCCAAATTATTTTAAATGGAAGAAACATTGTCGATATTAGTGATAAAGATATTTCTGCTTTTAGAAGAGAACACTTAGGTTTTGTATTTCAAGATTTCAATTTATTAGATACCTTTTCTTTGAAAGATAATATCTTCTTACCATTAGTTTTATCGAAAACAAATTACAAAGAAATGGAAAATTGTATCGTTCCTATTGCAAAAGATTTAGGAATTAGTGATTTATTAGAAAAATATCCTTATGAAGTATCTGGAGGACAAAAACAAAGATGTGCAATAGCAAGAGCGTTAATCACAAAGCCAGAACTAATATTAGCAGATGAGCCAACAGGAGCACTTGATTCAAAATCTACAAATGATTTATTGACACTGTTTAATAAGATAAATGAAAATGGACAAACAATTATTATGGTGACCCATTCAACGTTGGCAGCCAGTCATGCTAGTCGTGTGTTGTTTATCAAAGATGGAGAAGTTTTCCATCAAATTTATAAAGGAACTAAAACAAATGAAGAAATGTATCAAAGTATCTCTGATACATTAACATTATTGGCTACAGGTGGTGTTAGAAATGAATAAACTTTTTTATCCTAAACTAGCACTTACAAATATTAAGAAGAACAGTAAAACTTACATACCATTTTTGTTAACGTGTATCATAACGATTGCTTTGTTTTATGATATATGCTCATTAGCTGGTAATAGCGGATTAGATTCTATGCCAGGTGCGGGTGAAATGAGAATGATGTTAATACTTGGAACTTATGTAGTTGGGTTCTTTGCAATTATTTTCTTGTTTTATACAAATAGTTTCTTAATGAAACGTAGAAAAAAAGAATTTGGTTTATTTAACATATTAGGAATGGAAAAAAGACATGTGTCTTTGATTATTGCTTATGAAACATTATTAACAGCAGTTATTAGTTTGTCATTAGGCTTTCTGATTGGTATTTCTTTAGATAAACTTTTATTTATGGCAATTGGAAAAATGTTTGATTCTAATATAACTTTAGGCTTCTATATTTCATCAAGTGCAATAAAAACTTCATTGATTTTATTTGGCCTTATTTTCTTATTCATGTACTTGAATTCTATTCGACAAATTAAGCTCGCAAATCCAATTGAACTTCTTCATAGTACAGAGTATGGAGAAAAAGAACCAAAGTCGAAATGGATCATGACAATTTTAGGAATCGTGTGTTTATCGATAGGATATTATATTTCCTTAACAACGAAAAATCCGATAACTGCGATGATGTTGTTTTTTGCTGCGGTCATCTTAGTTATTATTGGTACTTATCTATTATTTACTGCAGGAAGTGTAACGTTATTAAAAGCATTAAAAAAGAATAAAGGATATTTCTACAAACCAAATCATTTTATTAGTGTATCAGGTATGATTTATCGTATGAAACAAAATGCAGCAGGACTTGCCAATATTTGTATACTATCAACAATGGTATTGGTAATGATTTCTACAACCTTTAGTTTATGGATTGGTATTGATGATTTAACTAGACAAAGATATCCAAGAGAAATTGTTGCTTATACAAATGCGAATGAAGATGATATACAAACGATTCGTGATGTGTCAGATCAACTTCTTAAAGATAAGAATCTTGAAAAAGAGAATATACTAGATTATAGATATGTGGAATTTACAGGTTATCAAAAAGAGCAATCCATACTTACAGATAGAAAAAATATTTATGCGAATATGACAGATGCAATTTGTACAGTAATGGTTACAGATTTAGATGATTATAACCAAAGTATGAATACAAATTATACACTCAATGAGAATGAAATATTACTGTATGGCAATAGAAAAGAATTTGAATACGATCAATTTGAAGTATTTGACTATAAATTTAAAGTAAAAGAACAAGTTGATGAATTTATGGGAAATGGTAATTCGGCAGCGAATGTTGCATCAGGATATTTCATCGTTGTAAAAGATGAAACAATTGTAAATGATATTTATCGATTACAAAAAGAAGTATATGGTGATTATGCCTCTAATTTATATAATTATTATGGATTTGATATAGATGCATCGGATACTGTAATCAAGGAATACTATCATTCATTGGTAAGAAATCTAGGAGATGTTGGACTTGAGGGTTATGATGTTGAATGTAAAACAATAAGCTATGCAGGATTTATTGCATTGTATGGAGGATTCTTATTCATCGGTATTTTCTTAAGTATTCTATTTATCATGGCTACAATTTTGATTATTTACTACAAACAAATTACGGAAGGTTATGAAGATAAAGAAAGATTTGAAATTATGCAAAAAGTAGGAATGGACCATAAACTTGTAAAGAAATCTATCAATTCACAAGTATTAACTGTATTCTTTTTACCATTAGTTACAGCGGTTATTCATTTAGCATTTGCATTTCCAATTGTAAGCAAACTACTTTCTATGTTGATGTTATCAGATATTGAATTGTTTATATATTGTACATTAGGTTGTATTGGAGTATTTACATTAGTTTATATATTCATTTATTCAATTACAGCGAAGTCATATTATTCTATTGTAAAAAGAAATTAGTAGATATTAACAGGTCAATATAAAAGGAAGGTATGATTTATGGGCAAGAGAATTAAATTTATTTCATCATTATTAATTGTAACTATTATTAGCTGCTTTCTAACAGGATGTTCGTTACAAGATAAAATAGATGAATATGCAAGTGATAAAGAACAATGTTATTTGAATTCTGAGGATGTAACACAGTTCATATATAAAAAGAAGAATTATACAATTTTAGAAGATACTGTTTCAGATAGAGAACTAGGTGATTGGGTTGGATATTTTAGACAGTTGGTTGTTGTTGATGAAACTGGAAAAATTCTTTATCAGGAAGAAACAAAAACAAATATTATTGATTCATTAAAGGATATGCCGGACAACATTGCTAGTGAATCTTATGTTATTCCTTTTCTAAATATTTATACGAATACAAAAGATGATAATTCCTTAATAGTAGAGGTAAATGGAGAATATCATAAAGCAATATTTAATAAAAATGTAAAAGATATGGATAAAATCTTTGATTTTAAAACTTTAAATCAATCAATAAGTGATAAATTTGAAGTCAATCCTGAAAATACAACACAACTTATTTATGGGAAAAGAATTTATCAAATTACCACAGAAATTATTTCAAAAAATGAATTAGGTAATTACATTGATGTTTTAGCAGAAAATATCGTATTCGATGCCATAACAAAGATTCCATTGTCTGATAAAGAATTAGGAGAAATTGACTGGTCTGGAAATGAAAGTAATCATCAACGTGAACAATGGATATATAAGGATATTTATGAGATTAAAAACATTGATAAAAATGAAGCAATAGCAGTAATGATAAATAATCAGTATTATGTTGCAAGACATCAATAATAGAACTTGAATAAATAACAAGGCATTAAGATTATTCTTAGTGTCTTTTTCTAAATGAGTTAAAATGCTATATGGAAATCATGATTTAGGAAAATACTCGATTCATAATAAAGGTACAGTTGAAGAAATAACATCATTAATTGAATCGAATGGAATTTATATGTCAAATGATGAAATTACACTCATTGGTAGAAGTGATTATAGTTTGCATGATAGAAAAGAAATGAGTTCTTATGGTTCTTATGAGTTAAACAATAGTACATATAATATAGTGCTTGACCATCAACCAAGAGAACTTGAAAAATGTTCTAATAACAATGCTGATTTGCATTTGTCGGGATATACTCATGCTGGACAAATCTTTCCATTATATTATGATTATGAGTTTTTAAATATTAATGAACTAAATTATGGATTAGAAACAGATAATCAAATGAATGCCATAAATACTTCGGTATTTCTGGATAGGGATTTCCAATTAGAACCGAATAACATAGTGAATATGTAATTGACATTCGTTAAAAATAATGTACTTTATAAATTTATTATGAGATAATGAAAATAAATTAAGGAAGTGATAATTGTGAAATACATTTTTCTACATGGATTAGGTCAAACATCTTCAAGTTGGGATAAAGTAATAGATAATTTAGATTTTAAAGATGATATTTTATGTCCTAATTTATCAAAATGGACTAAAAATAAAGAAACTTGTTACCATACATTATATACGGAACTTGAAAACTACTGTAGTGAAATTAGAGAACCTATATGCCTTTGTGGACTGTCATTAGGTGGAATATTAGCAATGCAGTATGCTATTGAACATTCTAATAAAGTTCATGCAGTTGTGCTAATCGGTACACAATACAAAATTCCAAAACTATTATTAAAAATACAAAATGTTATATTTCGTTTTATGCCTCATTCAATGTTTTCTAAAATGGGATTTCAAAAAGCTGATTTCATTCACCTTTGTAAGTCTATGATTGAACTAGATTTTACAAATGATTTAAAGAGAATAAGTTGTCCTGCTTTGATTTTATGTGGTGAAAAGGATAAAGCAAATAAAGAGGCTTGTATCCAGTTACAAAAGATGTTATCAAATGCGACACTTAAACTTATTTCCAATGCAAGTCATGAAGTTAATATTGATAATTCAAATATATTAGCAGATATTATCAAAGATTTTTTTGGTAATCATTAACATAAATAATAAAAATCAAATCGTAAAATTTAGTTTACATTACATTTTTGCGTAGAAATTGAAATATTATAATGCATTATCCGGAAATGATTAGAGTTTTATAGAAGGTTATATTAGAAAAAATTTAATCGAATAAAATTCTATGTTCAAGTAATGTTGCTTATAATATGAAATTGATATATCATTCCTATTATTAATGGATATATTTGAGTTTATCTTGTTAATTGCTTTTGTATAGGAATTTTAAATCATTTGTTTTGTATGAAATACTTGTTTTGCTAGATGGAAAAGAGGTGTATTTATTATGCAATATCTATTAACATCTGATTTTATATATGAGTTATTAGTGTTATTGGCTAATACAATCACTGTTGCAGGTATTATGTCGACTTATTTAAAAACGAGAAATATAAAGCCGAAACTTAAAATATATTTTATAGCACTTATTTTTGTGATGATAAGCTATACGTTTATTTTTGACATCTTATTAAAACCTTTGGTAGAAAATCTAAATCCAGATAGTTATACTGATATATTAATTTCTTGGTTATATGCAAATCTTTCAAACTATTCAATGATTGTTTTATCAATTCATCTATTTCTGGATAAAAATTTAAAATTGAATTTATTTATAACATCTATATTTTGGTCTATGTATGGATTATTATTTTTCTGTTTTAACAACTTTCTATATTTATTTACATCTCCTGAAATGTTGTTATATCCAATGCTTGGAATAATTATGGCTATTGTTATATTTATTATCCAATATTCTTCTGTAAAATTTTTGCGATTTAAAAAATTGTTTGAAGAATTTAACAATAGAAATTATCCATATTGGTTTGTAATTTCAGTTTCTATACTTGTCTTAATGATTGTTGTATGGGTTCCAGCAGTAATACCTAGATATGATTCAGAGTTTAGGATAGAAGAATTATTTACACTGGTTGTTATTCTTTCATTATTAGTACTACTTGTACGATATTCATATAATCTTATCCGTATTAAAACAGAATACGAGTATAATCAAATGATTTTAAATCAACAAAATTTATACATTAAAGATTTAGAAGATATCCAACAAAATATGCGTATATTTAAACATGATTATAAAAATATGATGTCTAGTATTTATCTGAATTCAAAAGAAGGGAATTTAAAAGAAATTGAAAATTTAATTTCAGATATGATTGATGAATTTGATGAAAATATTGATTCTAAGATGTCCTTGACAACTCAACTTTCAAATATACAAATTAATGAAGTTAAGAGCTTACTTTTTAAAAAGATTACTGAGATTCATAAGCGAAATATAGATTTTCATTTAGAAGTTGTAAAACCTGTTCAAAAGAATAACATTCAAACAGTTGATTTAGTAAGAATGTTAGGAATTTTGCTAGATAATGCAATTGAGGAAGTAGAAGAGAATCATGGAGACATAACACTACTTATGATTCAAGATGAAGACGCGCTTACAATTGTTGTAGATAATTATGTAAATCGAGATGTAAATATAAATGAAATTGACGGAAATGGGTTCAGCACAAAAGAAAATCATTTGGGTATAGGACTTCATAGTTTAGAAAATATAATAAACAAATATTCAAATATCTCTCATAATATATCTTGTAAAAATAATCGATTTGTTCAAGAAATAATTATTTTAATGGTTAGGAGGTAAAGAAGTGTTAAATGTATTTATATGTGATGATGAAAAAGAAATTTTAGATTTTATAAGTAAAGAAATAGAAAATCAAATCATAATCCAAAATTATGATATGAAAATTATATCAAGTACAATCAATCCAAAAAATCTTATAGATAACCTAAAAAAGAGTCAATCAAAAAGAAATTTATATTTTCTTGATGTAGAGTTTAAAAATAGTCAATATGATGGATTTGCTTTAGGAAAAGAGATTCGTAAAATAGATCCGAATGGAACAATTGTTTATATCACAAGTTATAAAGACCTAGCATACAAAACTTTTCAATATCATTTGGAAGCCTTCGATTACATTATTAAAGATACAGATAAAAAATTAAGAGAATCAATTTGTGATTGTTTAAAGTCTATA
Source organism: Absiella sp. AM29-15 (assembly GCF_003434225.1). NCBI lineage: Bacteria > Bacillati > Bacillota > Erysipelotrichia > Erysipelotrichales > Erysipelotrichaceae > Amedibacterium > Absiella sp. AM29-15. The sequence goes on along the minus strand of NZ_QVFL01000006.1, from coordinate 125,902 downwards.
ATTGAAAGCATGGTACAAGAAACAATAGATCCAAGTGAATTTTATACATTTAAAACAGGTGAAAGGTTATGTCATATACCACTTGATGAAATTGATTATTTTGAAACATCACCAAGATCTCATTATGTGGTTCTACATGCTAAGCATGATAGAAAAGAGTTTATAGGTAATCTATCGGATATTGAAAAACAATTGTTTCCTAGATTTTTAAAAATTCATCGTTCTTACTTAGTTGCATTAGATAAGATAGATCAACTTGATTTAAAGAATAACCAAGTTTTTATCGAAGGAAATGTTTGCTTAGTATCTAGAAAGATGAAATCAAAATTATTAGAAGAAATGAACAGGATACGCTAATGTATCTTGTTTTTTGCTGTTTAGGAAATAAAATGACCATTTAAGAAATTTTTGACATAGAAAAATATAGTTCTTTTATAATCATCATGAAAGGAATGGTGATTATGCAAAAAGTGTATATTCGATTAGAGCATATATCTAAGAGTTTTGGAAGTACGCAAGTACTGAAAGATATATGTGGAAAATTATATAAAGGAGAAATACTAGGTTTTTTAGGCCCAAGTGGTGCTGGTAAGACAACAACGATTAAAATTCTTACAGGACAACTAAAAGCCACAAGCGGGGATGCCTATGTATTAGATATTCATTCTAATAATATAGATGAAACAATTTATGAACAAATTGGAATTGTTACGGATAATAGTGGTGTCTATGAAAGAATGAGCGTATATGATAATTTAAGATATTTTTCAAGGATATTAAATGTACCAAAAGAAAGAATTGACTATTTATTAAATAGAGTTGGTTTATATGAACATAAAAACAAACTTGCAAGTCAGTTATCAAAGGGGCAAAAACAAAGATTAGTTTTAGCAAGGTCTATCTTACATAATCCAAAAGTTTTATTCTTAGATGAACCAACGAGTGGATTGGATCCTTCAACAGCTTTAGAAATTCATAAATTATTACTTGAACTTAAAGAAAGTGGAATGTCGATTTTTCTTACAACTCATAACATGGAAGAAGCTACTAAATTATGTGACCATGTAGCTTTGTTGAATGATGGAAAAATTGTAGAATATGGAACACCTAAAGACTTATGTATCAAATACAATACAGATAAGAAATATAAAGTTACTTTAGTAAATGATGAAGAATATGTATTAACAAGTTCTATAAATGATATTAAAACTTTAATAAACTTAATCAATGAAGGAAAGATTGAAACAATACACTCTTGTGAACCGACTTTAGAACATGTATTTATTAAAGTTACTGGAAGGGAGTTGAATTAGATGATTAGCTTTAGAAAAGTATTTGCGATTATGGATGCAAAAACTAAAACACTAATGAGTAAGAATTTCTTTCTAATGATGTTATTTTCTATTGGTTATGGAATATTAATGAATTCAGTTATAGGTGAAGTAACTACTTATGCTCTAGCATTAGCGGTCGTATGTAATGTTGGAATGGCTTTATATATTACCACACTTATACTAGCTGAAGAAAAAGAAAAGAACACACTACGAGTTCTTATGACTTCATCAGTAACTGGGATTGAATATTTTTTAGGAACAGTGATTCCAATATTGATTGAGTTAGAGATTGTTAATTTAATTCTAGTCATTGTTTTAGGGGTACAAATGAGTTTAACAGCATGGATTATTTATATATTAATGACGACTCTAGCTACACTTTCATGTGCTATGATAGGAATGATTTTTGGAATTTATGCAAAGAATCAAATGAATGCTAATTCAGTAGTCACTCCTGCTGTACTTATCTTAATGTTAATTCCAATGTTTGCTGATTTAATGCCTATTATGGCTATTCTTTCTAATTATCTATTTACAGGAGTAGTTATTGAAAGCATAAATAGTCTTACTTATAATTCCATTATAGTTACTCCTATGCAATCGACAGTACTTCTAATAGAATGTGTATTATCTATAATCGCTTTTCTTTTTCTTTATAAGAAAAATGGATTTGAAGCATAAATAAACTTAATCAATATATATAAGTATGATAAGAGGTGGATATAAATTGATTTCGATGTCAATGGTGGGAACTAATAAGGCAATTTTGGTATTTAAGTTGTAAATTATAATTTATACTGGACACAAAGCAGTCAAGGGATTGACTGCTTTATATGTATAGACTAAAGTTATAATAAAATTAAATGGATATTAAATCATAAATTTTATTTTATATTACATTTTTGCAAGGTATCTCATATTTATTGAACTCTCGTCCATAAAGTTTATAATAGATAGAAAAGGAGTGATATTATGTATGATATTACTATTCTTATTGTTGAGGATGATAAGATATTAGCAAATGAATTTAAAGAATATTTAAATAAATATGGATATCAAGTGAATCTTATTGAAAATTTCTCAAAAGTATTGAATGAATGTATGAATATTTGTCCTGATTTAATTTTAATGGATATAAACTTGCCATTTTATGATGGCTTTTACTGGTGCTCTAAAATTAGAGAATATTCCCAAGTGCCGATGATCTTTATCAGTAGTAGAAACTCCGATAATGATAAAATTATGGCCATTGCTCAAGGCGGAGATGATTATGTTGAAAAGCCATTTAATTTACCAGTTTTGAGGGCAAAAATAGAAGCTATTACAAGAAGAACATATCAATATAAAGTAAATCAAAAAATATATATTAAAGATAATATCTTTTATGACTATTCAAATAACTGCATTTATTTTAAAAATGAAAAAGTTGATTTAACAAAATCAGAAAATATTATCATTAAAGTATTGTTGGAAGAAAAGGATAAAGTGGTATCAAGAAATGCACTTATGGATGAATTGTGGAATACGGATGAATTTATTTCAGATAATACTCTTACAGTATTAATATCAAGGTTGAGATTGAAATTGAAAGATGTTATTGGAGACGAATTAATATGCACAAAAAAAGGACAAGGATACTACATTGAATGAAATATATAAGAAAAAATTTTAAATATTTATTCTGTTTAGTATTAATTTTTGTTTCCTTTAACCTTTATTTTATTTTTCTTCTTCCAGAAGTAGATAATCAGTATTTACTTTATTTAGATTTATTACTTAGTGTTTGTCTAGGGATTTTCTCGTTTGTAGATGGAATGAAATTCTATCGAAGAGAAAAGGAAATTGAAGAGTATTTAAAATTGGATGATTTTATTTATACAGAACTAGATGATTTAGAACATAAAGATATTATGGAGCATGATTTTCAAGTTTTTCAAGTAAAATTGAATGAACAAGTTGCGATTAATCAAGATTTACAAGATTTTTTTGCGAAATGGTGTCATGAAGTCAAAATACCACTTTCTGCAGCAATGTTAATGAATGAAAAAATAGAGAATTCACTATTAAAACTACAATTAAAAGAACAATTAGAAAAAATGAATCTATATCTAAATTTGGCTTTAGTAAGTTGTAAAGTACAAGGAGCATTTGATGATTTGCAGATACAAAAACTGAAATTAAAAGAATGGGTTAATGCTTCTATAAGAAATAATCGTTTTTTCTTAATGAACGAAAATGTGAATCTAAAGATTGATTTACATAATGAATACGTTTATTCGGATAAAACATGGCTTGTGTATATCATTGATCAACTTCTAGGAAATGCAATAAAATATGCTAGAGAAAATGCCAAAATTCATATTTATAGTGAACAGAACGAACGAAGCGTTCAGCTATATATTAAAGATGAGGGAGAAGGTATAAAAGATTATGATTTGCCAAGAATATTTGATCGAGGTTATGTGGGGAGCAATCATCATAATGGAAAATATAAATCAACAGGTATGGGATTATACATGGTCAATCTTATGATTAAAAAACTCGGACATCAAATAAGTGTTGATAGTCAATATCAACAATATACTTGTTTCTGTATTACTTTTCAAAACATAGAAAAGCACTTCAATCTCTAATGTTGCAGCAATGTAATACTAGAGATTGTTTTTGTAACATAAATGCAAGGATTTATTTTTGTGCATTCTCTATAATGAAAGATGTAAGGAGGAATTTATATATGAGCGAAAATACAGTTTTAGAAATTAAGAACCTTGTTAAAAATTATGGTACAAAAGGATTCAAAACAAGTGTTTTAAAAGGATTGGATTTAAAAGTAAATAAGAATGATTTTATTGCGATCATGGGACCAAGTGGTTCTGGAAAAACAACGTTATTAAATATTCTATCTACAATTGATAAACCTACACAGGGATCTGTCATTATTGATGGCAAGGATATTACAAAATTAAAAAACAAAGAATTATCAAATCTTCGTAAGGATAAGATTGGTTTTGTTTTTCAAGATTATAATTTGCTAGATACGATGACGTTACAAGATAACATTGCTTTACCACTTTCATTAAATGGTGTATCAAGTAAAGAATGCATTCAAAAGACAAATGAATTGGCAGAAATGTTTGGATTAAGAGAACATTTAAAAAATATCCTTATCAATTATCCGGTGGACAAAAGCAAAGAGGTGCAACTTGTCGTGCCTTAATTACGGATCCAGAAATAATCTTTGCTGATGAACCAACGGGAGCTTTGGATTCTAAGTCAAGCCATGATTTACTTGAATGTTTAAAGTTAGTAAATGATAATGATCAAGCAACTATTTTAATGGTTACGCATGATGCTTTCAGTGCTTCCTATGCGAAAGAAGTTTATATTTTAAGCGATGGTGCAATTAAATGTAAACTTACAAAAGGGCAAAACCAAAAAGAGTTTTATGATCGCATCATTGAAATGCAGGCATCTATGGGAAGTGATTTCTCATGAGTATGTTAAAATTAGCTTTTCAAAACTTTAAATCTAGTTTTAAAAGTTATTTATCTTTGATTATTTCTCTTTCTTTTACTATTTTAATCTTATCTAATTTTATGAATCTTGTTTCTTCAGGTATTTTAAATCAATTAGGAGAATCACAAGCATCTAATATTGAAGTATTTATTCAAATTTTATCCTTTGTAGTTTCTTGTTTTATGGTGTTTTTTGTATGGTATTCTACGAATGTATTTTTAACAAAACGTAAAAAAGAAATTGGAACTTATGTATTCATGGGGTTATCGAATCAAAAGATTGGAAAACTTTACATGATTGAAACTTCATTGATTGGTTTGGTTTCTTTGGTAATTGGAATTGGATTTGGAGTTTTAACTTCACAATTATTTACAATGATTATCATGAGATTATCTGATATTGCCATTCAGATAGAGTTTATTAGAACATTAAGTTCTATTTTAATAACATGTTTGATATTCACTGTGATTTATCTGATTTTTGTGATTAAAGGATATGTTAATATTGTAAGAAGCAGTGTATTAGAAATGGTTTCGGCTAATAGACAAAATGAATATGTAAAACAAAATAATGTAGTTTTTATATTGAAATCTATATTAGGAATTGTACTATTAGGCGTTGGTTTTTATCTTGCGACAAAAGATGCAGGATTAGAAGTAGTAGGGAATATTCTAATTGCAACAGTTATGGTTATTGTTGGAATCTATATGCTGTTTGGTGGACTTGTTCCATTTGTTTTTCAAACACTAGCAAAGAATAAGAAATTTTTATACAAAAAAGAAAGAAACTTATGGATTAACAATATGATTTTTCGTATGAAGAAAAATTATAGAACGTATGCTATTGTATGTGTACTTATGCTTTGTTCAGTAACAGCATTAGGATTTGGATTTGCAATGAAAAATAGAAATGATAATATCAGTCATTTTGAAAATACTTATACTTATCAGGTTCTGGGTAGTCAAAAAGGAATTCGGGATGAATTTACTTCTTTGATTAAAAAAGAAAATGAAATTAAATATTCATCAGAAGTTGAAGTTGCTGTTCTTCCAAATGAAGTAACCGATAATGAGTATGAAAATACACCTTATGCTATATTATCTTATTCACAAATAAAACAAATCGCAAAAGATACAGGTCTAGAGTTTGAATTGTCTGAACCAAAAGATGACGAGTATATCAAATTAGGACATTTATATCTTATGTCGTTAACGAATGATAGTATAGTTAATACGAGTGAGATAAACAATAAAGTATACACAGAAATAGAAGAATCAAGTGTTCCGTACCTTGGCTATCTTCAAGAGGACATGGAATATATGATTGTAAATGATACAGTCTTTGATGAATTGCACGAATTAGGACAATCTATGTATCTATACAACTATAAATTAGCACAACCAAAACATTTTGAATTATCTGTTGATGATATTCAAACAAGTCCACATTATTTAGGTTTAGTGAAAATAGATCCAGAAAGAAATGAGAATGCATGGATAAATATCATGTTTAGTGTATCATTCTTTGTGTTCATGGTCTTTGTATTAGCAAGCGGTAGTATCTTATTTATGAAGATTTATAATGATGCATTTGAGGAAAAAGAACGCTATCAAGTATTATCAAAGATAGGAATTGATAGAAAAGTATTAAATAAAGCAATTGCTAATGAATTAAAGGTTGCATATCTTCTTCCTCTGATAGTTATGACAATATCATCTTATTTTTCTATTCAAGCAATTGCTAATTTGATGCAAAGTAAATCATTGTTGCAAGTCAATATAGTTAGTATTCTTATTATTTATGGATTCTTTATCATTTGTTATTTCTTATCGAAAGCTATGTATAGAAAAAATTTAAATATTTAACAAATAAGGTTATGAATAGAAAACACTAATCCAAAATTAAATAAGTATGTTATAAAATTTATCGAGTAATGGGAGTTCTTAATAGAATTCCTGTTTTCTTTTTGTGTTGACTAAAATATTATATCATTTTCAATTTCTGTGATATATAATATAAATTAAAAGGAGGGACCTTAATGAAAAAAATTCTGATTGTTGAAGATGAAGAGGATATTCAAGAGTTATTAAAATTTTTTCTAGAAGATAATGATTATCAAACCATGATTGCAAGTGATGGTATAGAAGCTATTGATACGTTTCATCGTTTTCAACCGGATATGATTTTGTTAGATATTATGATTCCCAAGATTGATGGATATGCAGTATGTGAGTTAATTCGTAAGGAATCAAAAATTCCTATCATTATGATTACTGCACTATCTGATGAGACTAATCAATTAAAAGGATTTGATCTTTTGATTGATGATTATGTTACTAAGCCTTTTTCTATGCCTATCTTACTTAGAAAGATACAAGCAATATTTAGAAGAATAGATAATGATTTGAATACAAAACAAGAGCTGATTCAATACAAGGATATTGTTTTAAATATGAATGAATACACTGTATCAATTAACAAAGAATTCATCGATTTTACTCGTAAAGAGTTTGAAATCTTGAAGGAATTATTAGCACATCCGGGATATGTTCAAACAAGAGAGATGCTTTTAGATAAAGTTTGGCAGTATGAATATTATGATAGCGATCGTGTGGTAGACAATCATATAAAAAATATTAGAAAAAAATTGGGTAAGGATTATATAAAAACAGTAAAAGGAATTGGGTATAAAGTTGAAAAAGATTAGACAGCATTTAAATGCAAAAGTATTTATTATTACCACAACTTTACTAATGTCTATTAGTTTAATAACATATTTATTCATATTCTTTACAGCTCCTAAAAGTTATTTAACTGAAATAAATACAAGTGTTGATCGTGCAGCACAAAACTTGGTTTCATATTTATCTAATGCTGACAAAGATGAATGCATTACATTGTTAGAAAACTTTGCAGAAGAGCATAATATTTCGTATGAAGTTTACGATAAAAAAGGAAATCTATTAAATTTCTCAGCCACTTCTATTCAACCAGCACCAAATCAAGAGGCTCAAGAGCTAGCAAAAAAAACACATACAATTAAACAATATAAATTTCGTTTGGAAGATTCTCAAGAGGAGTTCACATTAAAAGTTTTAGGTACACAAGAAAGAGTGAATTTATTTGCAAATACATTAAAGAAAAATCTTCCTTTTATAACATTACTTGTTTTCTTAATATCTATTTTGATTTCTTATTTCTATTCCAAATTTATTACCACTCCTATATTGCGAATTAGTGATTTGTCAAAAAAACTAGCTTCATTAGATTTTTCGGTTAATTTTTCTAATAATAGAAATGATGAAATTGGTGTGTTGAGTGATAATCTAGATGATTTATCTAATCAATTATCATCTGCGCTTGAGGATTTAAAAATAGCAAATAAAAAACTAAAAGAAGATGTGGAAAAGGAAAAACAATTAGAACAGCAACAACTTTCTTTTTTCTCAGCAGTATCTCATGAATTAAAAACCCCGATTACAATTTTAAAAGGGCAACTTCAAGGTATGATTTACAATGTAGGAGGTTATAAAGATAGGGATAAATATCTTCAAAAAAGTTATCAAGTAACTGAACGTATGGAAAATCTTGTTCAAGAAATACTTTCAATTTCAAAGATGAAAAACTCTACTTTTGATTTAAGTTTGAATAAAACCGATATGGCACAATTACTGTATAGTTGCATCAATGAAAATAACGAGCTAGCAATTCAGCACAATATTGAAATTATTGAACAAATAGATAATTCTATTTTTGTGAATGTGGACAGTTCACTTATGAAAAAAGCATTGAATAATATTATTCATAACGCTATTGTCTATTCACCAGATGAAAATGTGGTTCAAATTAAATTACATAAAATTCAAGATAAAATTATATTAGATATAGAAAATACAGGCGCTCATATTGATGAGCACGAGATTTCAGAGTTGTTTCTTCCTTTTACTAGACACGAAAAGTCAAGAAACAGAAATACAGGTGGGAGTGGTTTAGGACTATATTTAGTGAAAATGATTTTGGATTTGCATAAGATGCCATTTACAATGAAAAATACTAAACGGGGAATTTTATTTTCTATTTGCATGGAAAGAGATTGCATGAAATAGGATTAATTATTAAAATTTTCAATTGTTAAATAACTTTGACAATGTTCAAAAGATTTTTGGTAGATAAATTAACTCTCAATTTATATAATTTATTTGATGAAAGAAGTGAAATGATGGATTTAGGAAATAACATACAGATATTCAGAAAGAAGTTAAGACTTTCTCAAGAAAAACTTGGTGAAGCAGTTGGAGTTACAAGGCAAACTGTATCTAATTGGGAATGTAATTCAACTGTGCCTGATGCATATCAACTGATTGCATTGGCAAAGGCTTTACAGGTAAGTTTAGATACTCTTGTCGGAAACTCTGTCGATTCTTTACTTATAGAAAAAGTGAATAATGTAGAAACAGAGGTTGTAAAAGCAAATAACCTGTTAAAAATTTCAATCTATATTTTAGTATTTGTTATTTTACTTTTACTATTTGTCTTCATTTCGTCAAATTAGTTATATTGGAGGTAATTATGAATAAAGCGAAACTGTTAGATGATTTTAAAGTTCTTTTTGTACTTATCATTTCCATTTTAGTAGGAAATGTGTTTATGCATTTTTTTGGAAAAATGCCTTTGAATATTTGGGTGGCTAGAGGAATTGGATGTTTGGTATGCGGAGTAGTTTATATTCTAATAGATAAATATGTACTAAAAAAGCCGACAGATAATTAAAGTATAGCAATATAAAAGTAAAGACTATCAATTATATTTTTAAATTTCGGTTAATAAATTAAAAAATATGTATTTCAATAACTCATTATTTTGATGAGTTTTTTTGTGCATCTATTTCTACACATAAAAAACACATAAAGCATACATTGATTATATTTTGGTTTGTTAAACTCAATATGTATTCAAAAACTAGGAGGAATTTCAAATGAAAAAGAATAGATTGTTTTTAACAAGTTTAGTAATTGGAACTGTAATGTTAGGAGGTTGCTCTAAAGATGTAGAACCAGATAATCAATCATCTCAAAATAATACTGGTTATCATAATGAGAATAGTTCTAGTAATCAAAATAATGGAACAAGAGATGTTTTGAATGATGCAGATTATACTGGATATGTTACAAAGTTTTCAAACGAAGGGTTTTCTTTGAATCTTGTTCGAACAGAAAAAACAGAGGATGGTGGAGACTTAGCTATTGTAGGTAGTGGTAATGGGGAAAACAGTGGTACGGGTAATTTAGATGTTCAATATGCTTCTGATGTTATTGTTAAAACGATAGTAATAAATATGAGTTCTTCAACCTATACAGTATCGGATGATGGAAACAAAGAGGATATTTTAAAAGATACTCAAGTTGCAATTCATGGAACATTAAACGGAAAGATATTTGTCGCCAATGAAGTTTATCTTATAAGATATGTGGGGTAGTGACATGAACATATTATCGCGAACTATTAAATATATTACTCGAAAAAAAAGTAAAAGCGTTTTGCTTTTGTTAGTATTTCTTGTTGTTAATGTTATGCTGCTTTCAACAAATGCAATGATTCATTCTTTAGAAAATACAAAAGATCAAATTAAACAAAATACGAAATCTAAGTTAATAGTGAATATTCTTGATGATAACAATCCAATAAAAAATACTGTTATTCAAGAATTAGAAGAGTTAAATAATATAAATTTTATCAATAAACGAAGTAGTATCATTATGTCTATGGATACTTTGAAAGCAGTAAATGATACATCTGATAAAAATTTACTTAATATTATTGCATATGATGATTTATCCAAAGATAGTTTGTTTGAAGAAGGAAAATATAAATTATCAGAGGGTAAAATACAAAATTTACATGGGGATGAAGTTATTGTTAATCATACTTTTGCTGAGGTTAATGGCTTAGCTATAGGAGACATATTAACAATTAAAGAAGATATAGTAGTTAAAATTGTTGGTATTTTTATGTCGAATGATGAAGAAAATCAACCAAAAATGATTGCTTCAAAAGATAGAATAGAAAATCAAATTTATATTTCACAAGAATTAATGAATAAAATTAATGATAATCCAGTTTATACAGAAGTATATGCATATGTGGACAATCCAGATCTTATTCAAACAATGCAAACGAAAGTAAGTGATATTTGCAAAGAGTATGTGGTAACAAACACAGATACTTTATACCAGCAAATTAAAATTCCAATTGATCAAGTGCAAAGGATTGCTAGTCTTATTCAAATAATTACGATCATTACTTCTTGTGTGATTACTACATTAATATTGAGTATGTGGATACGTGCAAGATATAAAGAAATGGCTGTTATGATAAGTTTAGGAATTTCTAAATTTCACATATATCTTCAAACATTTTTAGAGTCATTTATATTATTTATCATAGGAAGTATAGTGGCAAGTGGATTAACATTTATTTTTCTAGATACACTTACAACATTCATGCCTATGGTAGAAAATGTTTCTATTCATTTGAAATTAACATTAAATGATATTTTTATGCAGATAGGAATAGGAACAATAACAATTACAATTGCTTTGCTAGTTGCACAAATACCGGTATTAAAAACTAATCCAAAAGAAATATTATCTAAAATGGAGGGATAGATGTGAGCGATTTTAATAGAGCAATACGTTCAATGTTTAGAAAACCAATGAAAAGTATTTTGTTACTTTGTGTTGTTACGTTTATTGGTGTATTTATGGTTGTTGGTTTTGCAACTAAAAATACCAATGTCAATTTACAAGATAACGCTCGACAAGCTATAGGTGCTAGTTATCAATTAGAATTAAATATGAATAATCGACGAGAAAGGCTTTTAGAACTGTCTGAAAAACTTGGAGAAAAAGAAGGAGAAATAGATGGATATTGGCAAAAACAAACCGAATCAGGACAATGGCTAACTGGGACTGATAATGAATTTGAAACAGTTTTTTATGAAGATGTAATGAAAATCAGTGAAGTTGATGGAATTTCGAAATTTAATATAACAACCTTAGATACTGCAGTAAATCCATATAATTTTAAAAGAATCGAAGATAAAAATGCAGATCAAAGTTATGATTTAAAAGGTGTTCATTTAATTGGCAATTATAGTTCTAATATGGATAAAAACTTTGTTAATGGAAATGTAGAATTAATTGAAGGTAGACATATTACAAATGAAGATAAAGATGTATGCATTATCTCTGAAGAACTTGCTAAATTAAATCAACTTAATGTTGGAGACAGTATTCAATTTAATGACTCACACGATCTAAACAAATCTGAGGTTTATACTGCTAATATTATTGGTATTTATAAAACAAGTAAACCAATTCCCGCAACAATTACAGGGGATACTTATCGAAGTGAAAATACGATTTTTACAGATTTAAGATTTCCAGAAAAGCCAAGTGGTCATAAAGATGATCCCTTATTTATGACGGCAACTTTTAAGGTAGATGATGTTAATCAATATGAAGAAGTGAAAGAAAGAATTTTAGATACAGATATTAATTGGGAAAGATATGATTTGCTTGATGATAAAGGAAATTTAGATACAATGTCATCAAACTTTAATACATTGGAAGAGACAAGTAATATGATGATTATTGTTATAACGATAGCAAGTTTTATAATATTAACTTTAATTTTTATATTTTGGATTAAGACTCGTTCAAAAGAAGTGGCAATTTATATGTCATTGGGTTTAACAAAATTTAATATTATTAAACAAATCTTGATAGAAGCACTACTTGTAGGCATAGTGGCACTTTCAATATCAGCAATTGCTTCTATTCCTGTATCAAAAATAGCAGTTAATTATATTGTTGATAATCAGGTGCAACAAATGGAAGAACAACAAATTATGCAGCAAGGACAAGTCAGTGGATATGATGAAAATGCAGGTCAAAGTGTAAAAGGTACTGAAGTAAAGATTACACCTTCTATATATGGAACATCTTTTGCAACAATTTTAATCTTAGAAGTTTTAACTGTAAATGTTGCAGGTATATTGATCATGAAAAAGAAACCAAAAGAAATATTAAGTGAAATGAGTTAGTTAAGGAGAAAATAAATATGTTAGAAATTATAAATGTGAGTTATTATTATAAGACAAATAAAAGTAAGAAGATATTGGATGAAGTCTCTATGCAGTTTGAAGAAGGAGTTTTTTATGCGATTGTTGGACCAAGTGGTTCTGGTAAGACTACGTTTCTATCTTTATTAGCAGGTTTGGACACTCCGATTGATGGAATGATTTTATATGATGGTATGCCAGTAACTAAAAATAAACTGACAGAACATAGAAAACATAATATTTCGTTGGTATTCCAGAATTACAATCTTATTGATTATTTAACGCCTGAAGAAAATGTGCGATTAGGTGGAAATAGAAATGCTGTTCTACTTTTACAGGAGGTAGGAATCGATAAACATGATATGAAACGTAATGTTATGCAACTATCCGGAGGACAACAACAACGTGTGGCAATTGCACGCGCATTAGCGAGTGATGCAAAGGTATTGCTTGCGGATGAGCCGACTGGAAATCTTGATGAAAACACTGCTGAAGAAATAATTGGACTCTTAAAGAAAAGTGCTCACGAATTAAAGAAGTGTGTTATTGTAGTTACTCATAGTAATTTGTTAGCTGATGAAGCAGATAAGGTAATTGAGATTAAAAATGGTAAACTTATGGATGTGAGTCATCAATGATAAAAAGAAAGAAAAAAATAATCTTACATAGATTATTTGCATTAATCATTTTATTGGTTTTAATCTGTGGTTCAACACTAATAATTTCTCGTATTATATCTCCTGATAAAAATGTAGATGATTCAAATATAGATTCACCAATTTTGGATACAACTATTGATTCTAATGAAAAAGACTTTTCAAATTTGCCTGATACTGAAATATTTAGAAAGCTTAAATCCATGATTTCTCAAGATCATAGAATAGAAAATATATTACTAAATTATGGAGAATATCCAGAAGAATTATTAGAAATGTTATCGAAAAACATTGAAATGTTGGAATTTGTAATTGATTATCCAGAGAAAAAGGGAAAACTGTACTCTGATAATATAGGAGAAGTTACAAAAGGAGATATTCCTTTGTTATTGCAATGGGATCAACGATGGGGATATGTAGACTACGGAAATAGTTCAATTGCAGTGAGCGGATGTGGACCTACTGCTTTATCTATGGTTATTGCTGGACTCACGGGAGATAATACAATTACACCTTATACCGTTGCTAAGTTTGCTGATAATAATGGCTATTATGTTGAAGGAAGTGGTAGTAGTTGGTCATTAATGACAGAAGGTGCTGCTTATTTTGGAGTGACTGGAGAAGAAATTTCTCTTTCTAAGGATACGATTTATTCTATCTTAAGATCAGGAAGTCCAATAATTTGTAGTATGCGACCAGGAGATTTTACAACAACAGGACATTTCATTGTTTTAACAGGTATTAAAGATGGGAAAATACAAATCAACGATCCAAATAGTAAACAACGAAGTTATAAATTATGGACGTATGAACAGATTGCTCATCAAATCAATAATTTATGGAGTTTTACATTATAGAAGAGAATGGTTAAATGCCATTCTTTTTTAGTAATAGCAATTTTAATAACATAAAATAGAATCATAATTATAGAATATATATGCAAATATTTATTATGGTTCTTAATTATAATAGTGTTAATTTCATAACTGTGGGGAGAGATGAGTTATGATTCATAATCGTGGACCTCCTATTTCTTATTTTTATTTTTTATAAAATATGAGGAGGAAATAGCAATGAAAGATTATAAATATGATTACAATAAAAATAGTTTTAAGGTAAATGATAATGAAGAACATAGAAAGTATTACATAAAAGTGAATAGTGAGTATGTTGAAGTAAGTGAGGAGGTGTTCAAAACTATTAGAAGTAGTTATGATCAAATGAGATATATACATCATATGGAAGTGGCTAAATCAGTCTTGTATTTTGAAGATATTGATTTAGCTACTTTTTTTGTGTCTAAGAATGAAACAGAATTGATAGATAAAATTGTTGTACATGATTTATATATGAAAGTTTTAAATGAAATATCTTTATTAAATGAACCGAATAGAACAATAGCGAATCTTATCTTTATTGAAAATAAGTCAATAAGAGATGTTGCAAAAATACTAGGAGTAAAAAATTCAACCATTATTTATCATAAAAAGCAATTGCAGAAAATAATTCAAAAAAAGTTAAAAAAATTTCTACCACTTGACGAATAACTTTCACATATATGGGTGAAAGGCTTTTGTGTTAAAGAGGGAGGTAATTATCATGCAAAAACAAATAAAAGCTTGGATTTATTGTCGCGTTAGAGAAGGTGGTTCAAGGATTTTATTGGATTATCAAGCTGCTGCACTAGAAGATTATGCTTTAAAAAACAATATGAATATTGTTGGTGTAATTAAAGAAATATCAGAAGGTAAATGGCTTGACTCATTTAAAATGAATTTTTTGATTAACGCAATACGTAAAAAAGAAATCAATATTGTTTTAGTGTATTGTCCTTCAAGAATTTCAATTTATAGAGATATAGTAGATGAATTTGAAATGTTTTGTCATGTTCATCATGTACAGTTGATTTCAATAAAAGAGTATATGATTTCTCAATTAACTTGATTATGATGGATATTGTTCATTGTCGTGATCCGCCATATCTGCCCATTTTATTAGTTTAAAGTGGAGGTATCATATGAGTTACGACTATAAGAAAGAGTACAATCTTTGGAAACAATGGAAAGATAATGAAGAAAAAATATTAAGAAAGCATAATGTTGATGAAAAAATAATTTCAGATTTACGCAAATTTGATATGGCACAATTTAATGCTGAGAGATCATTTAAAAGACATCAAAATGTTACAAAAGATATTTTCTTCATTACTCAGCCGGTATATGACAAAATAGAAATTAAAAATATAGAGAATATATTAGATCAAATTGAAAATGAGTCTTTATATGAATATTTGAAAAGAGTAGATCCAATGATTCTAAAAATAATAGAACTCAAAATTATTGGATACAATATCAATGAAATTTCTCAAATGTTGGATATTTCTGTGAGAAGCATTTACCGAAAAATAAAAAAAGTGAAAAATTCTCTAAAGAAGTGACAAAAAATTACGTTTTCGTGGCATATATAGTGAGCCCACTTAAAAAGTAGGTTTCACTGATCCTTGAAAACAAAATAACAGCTATTAGATACATTCCTAATAAATGAGCCGTTTAGACAATCCGCCATGACCAGTGATATGCGAGCGATTAATATTGTGCTAAAAAAATTATTTGGCAAATAATTTGCAATGATATTTATTAGGTATAATGATACTCCTGTAATGCAGTTGTGTGAGTTACCACACGAAGGTGAAATTCCTGTGAAAGCAATGCTAATGCTTGTCTAATAGTATCCTTAATGTTTTCAGGTACTCAGGGAAAAATGGAAAACAACGATTCATATGATAAATTAACCAGATTCATTTTGAGTCTGGTTTTACATAGGAGGTAACCTATATGAAAATCAAAAGGGGACAAATTTATTTAGTAGATTTAAGTGAGGGGTATGGTTCAGAGCAAGGTGGCGTAAGACCAGTATTGGTTGTTCAAAACAATAAAGGTAATAAATATAGTCCAACGATTATTGTAGCTTGTCTTACAAGTAAGGTTTATGAGAAGCATCATCTACCTACCCATTATAGTATTCCGACTACAGTAGGATTGAAATATCCTTCGATTGTAATGATGGAACAAATAAAAGTCATTGATAAAAGTAGGATCATTAAATATATAGGTAGTGTTTCGCCAAGATTTATGAAACTGCTAGATAGACGTATTCTAATAAGTTTAGGATTGAATAAACAAAGGAAACAAAATTGATGTCAAATGTATAAACTTCAATAAAAGTATGAATTTGTACATTTGTTAATCTTTAAAATAAAGAATAAGATGTAGGTGAGGTGAAAGATATGAAAATAATTAAAAAGAAAAACATTGATTTTGAAGAACATCAAAACGAGTTATGGGGAAATTATTTACTATATTTTTTAGGAAGATTTTTACTTTAATAAAGTTATACTGTTATTTCCAATATTTCTATTTAGTATGTATCCAAGATTATGAAAAAAATTAACTTAAAGTATTTATATCCAGATATATATCATAAGGATAAATTAGTAGTTGTTACTGATGATGTATATGCATTATTGCGGAAGAACAAGAAACAAGAATATAATGAATATTTTTGTTTTGAAGAGGAATTAGTTGATATTAAATCAGAACTAGATAAGTTATATTATGATGAATTGAGAGAATTATTATATTCTTCATTAAATCAACTTACTTTAAAACAAGCTAATAGGATTTATGAAGTTTATTTTTTCAATTATACAAAAACAGAAATAGCTAATATAGAAGGCTGCAGTGAATCCGCAATACGAAAATCAATTAATAGAGGATTGGTTCAACTTAGAAGAAAATTACGCAAATATGATTTATATAATCATTGAAAGGAGCAAAAAATATGGAAGAAATTGAAAACAAAAATATATTAACTATAAAAGAATTTAGTTTAAGAACAGGATTAAGCGTTAAAGCTATACGTAAGTTAATAATTGATCATAAACTTGTCTTTATTAAGACAACTCAAAAATTTTACATTGATTACGCAAAATCGATGGAAATTCTTTGGAATAGATGAAAGAAAGTAGGTGTTTTAGATGACTAAAGAAATTGTATCAATTAGAGAATTTGCAGAGATGACAAATATTAAAGAATATGTTGTTAGAAGATTGGTAAAGGAAAATAAACTTGTATTCTTTATGAGTGGATCAAGAGCATATATAAATTATCCATTATCAGTAAAAAAACTATGGTCTAATGAACAATAGAACTATTAACATATAGTGAGATAATTGACGGTTACGGTTTAAGGTGAATTCTAAATAGTATATATTGAGATTTATAAAAACAGTAAAGCTATTGACTAAAGTACAAATATTCATTAAAATATAAATGAAAGATATATGTGTATATACATTTATATCTGGACATATTATTAAGTGAACAGAAATGTTCAAATATTATCCGCTAGCTGGTCCGCGGGATATAAAAGGCCAGCATTCAAATATTATCCGTTAATTCGTGTACGGGATATAAAAGACGAATGTTCAAAATGCCCCACTAAGGGGCATTTTATGTAGGAGTAAGATTTAATGATTCAATTAGGAAATCTATATTTTATAAAACAGTCATTTTTTGATTTGGTACAAGATAGTACATTACCAATCAATAAGCCAAGTGATGAAATGGGAGAACATGGACGTCCTTCTTTCTGTGCAATTAAGATAGATCAGGGCAATTATTACTGGGTAATTCCATTCTCTCATCAAGTTGAAAAATATCAGAAAGTATACGATAAGAATATTCAAAAATATGGTCGATGTGATACTATTGAGTTTGGGTATGTCTTAGGAGAGAAAAAAGCATTCTTGCTACAAAATATGTTTCCAGTAACTGAAGGATATTTTAAAAATGTGTATATTGATAAAAATACAAAAAAACCTATTGAACTCTCTGAAAAATTGAAACGTAGTTTAAAATCAAAAGCTAATAAACTATTATCGTTCTATTATAGAAAAGGTATCAAGTTAATGTTTACAGATGTAGAAGGCATTTTACAAAAATTGAATGTTATCTAAGAAATTAAATTCATGGATTGAATGCTCATGTTCTGGAGTTTATTTGGAGTTTAAAACCCCAAAAAATTCTAAAATGTTATATAGTATAGGTAAAGTCACTATTTAGAATAATCGCCTATTTATCAACTATTTTTAAGATGGGTGAAAGTAAGTAAAATACACCGATAATTGGTGTCGAATAGTATAGTACACAATACAATTAAGTATTTAATAAAAGCCTGAATAGTTCAGGCTTTTTGTATTATTAGGAGAATATTATCAACGTTTGAAACGAATATGTTTGATTTCTCTTCTTTCGCATCATGTGTTGCATTCGTTCAGATAAAGCTGTAAATAGGAAAATAGTTTGGTCATAGGATTGTAAAAAAGTAGTAAAAAAAATTTGACACAGAAAGCATAATTCTGTAAAATTAGTGTATCGAACAAAGGCGTTCAAAAGAGGAAACATAAAGTGTTTTCGTATTTCTTTGACGCCTTTTTTTCGTAAAAAAGGAGAAATGCTTATGGTTACTACAGAAAACGATATGATGGATTTTATTGAAGAATATGATGTGAAATTCATTCGACTGGCTTTTTTTGATTTACTTGGAAGGCAAAAAAATATTTCCATTATGCCTAATGAATTGTCTAGGGCATTAACAACAGGTATGAGTTTTGACGCATCTGCGATTGATGGATTTAAGAGTATTGCGGATTCAGATTTATTTTTGGTTCCTGATATTTCTACTCTGGCAATTTTGCCATGGCGACCTCAAAGCGGCAGAGTGGTACGCATGTATTGCGATATCCGTTATTTAAATGGTGAAGCATTTGAATTAGATTGTCGTAAGATTTTATATCGTACATTAAGCAAATACCAGGAATCAGGTTATGAATTCATGGCGGGTACAGAATGCGAATTTTATTTGTTTTTACGGGACGATGATGGAAATCCTACAAAAGTACCTTATGATCACGCTGGATATTGTGATATCGCACCTTTGGATAAAGGTGAAAATGTGCGTCGAGAAATCTGTCTAGAGCTTGAAGAAATGGATATCATCCCTGAAAGCAGTCATCATGAACATGGACCTGGGCAAAATGAAATTGACTTTAAATTTGATGAAATTATGAGTGCCTGTGATAATCTGATGACATTTAAGAACGTCGTAGATGTTGTTGCATTACAAAATGGTTTAAAGGCGGATTTTTCACCAAAACCAATGGCAGGGGCTGCGGGGAATGGATTACACCTTAATCTTTCCTTATATCAAAACGGAGAAAATTTATTCGTAGTTTCTGAAGATACATTGCATGCATTTATCGCTGGTATTTTATATCATATACGAGAAATTACAGCCTTTTTAAATCCTATGGAGGAATCTTATGATCGTCTTGGAAAAGATAAGGCACCCAAATATATTGCATACAGCAGGAATAACCGATCTGCTTTAATACGTATTCCAGCAGCTGATCAGCATCATACCAGAATCGAACTACGTTCGCCTGATCCTATGTGTAATCCTTATCTGGCTTTTACACTTTTGGTGGAAGCAGGTATGGATGGAATTAAACAACACATGCATGTAGAGGAAGCCAAAGGCGATATATTTGAACATCATGAATTGTTGCAACAGCTGCCAAATACATTAGCGGACGCAAAGAAAATTACAAGAGAGAGCTCCTTTGTCAAAAATATTCTACCACAAGATATCATCGACTGGTATTGTCGCTAGACATATGCTATGAAAAAGGGGTGATAGAAAAATGATACGGATACTGATTGTTTCCAATAGTAATAAACTAAGTGATTATTTACGCAAGTTTTTATCAATTGAAGAAGATGTAAGTATGACTTTTTGTACAAATGCTTCTAAAGCACGTCGTCTTTTTCTGGAAAATTCATACGACTTGATTATCATTAATTATCCCCTGTTAGACGAAAAAGGATACGCTTTATGTTTTGATATAAGTGAAAAAAGTGATGCAAGTATATTGGCGTTGATACAAAATAGTGAGATTGAACTTATTCAAGGACGTATGGAAAAGGCTGGTATTATGGCCATTCCTAAGCCTGTACATCCCACTGCTTTGTATCAGGTATTGAAATTTGCGATATTGACACATCGAAAACTGGAAAAGATACGTAAGGATAATGGAAAATTAAATCATCGTATAGAAGAAATTAAAACCATTAACCGGGCAAAGTGCCTATTAATGGAGAATGGGAAGATGAGTGAACAGGATGCCCATCGTTTTCTTGAAAAGAAGGCAATGGACACACAACAGACAAGATTACAGATTGCAAATGCTGTCATACGAAGATATCATAGGAGATGAGAAAATGGAAGAATGGAATGAAGATGTACTGCATGAGGAATGTGGCGTTTTTGGAGTATATAAGGATAAAGATGCGGCATTTCTTACATATTATGGCTTACATGCGTTACAGCATCGTGGACAGGAAGGCGCAGGAATCGTAACAAGTGATGGCATGCATATGAAAATAAGAAAACGTCGTGGATTGGTGAGTGAAGTATTTCATGAAGAACATTTAAAAGATCTACAGGGAATTCATGCAATTGGCCATGTACGTTATGCGACAGCAGGTGGCAGTGAGCTGGAAAATGTTCAGCCTTTGTATGCAAAGCTGTTGAAGGATGGATTTGCGGTCTGTCATAATGGACAAATCATTAATGCGCACAATTTAAGAAAAAAACTGGAAGCAGAAGGTAGTATTTTTCAGGGCAGCAGCGACAGTGAAATTATTCTGCATCTGATACAAAAAGCAAATGGTACGTTTTTAGAGAAGATTAAGGAGGCGTTTTCCCAGATCGAAGGTGCATTTGCGGTATTGGTATTAACAAAAGACAGCCTTTATGCAATCCGTGATGCAAAAGGACTACGCCCTTTGTCATTTGCCTCATTGAATGAAGGTGTCTGTGTCAGCTCAGAAACATGTGCATTTCAAGTGACGAATGCGGATTATATTGATGATGTAGCACCTGGTGAAATTATTGGATTTACACCAAAAGGCATGATTCGTACACATTATACAACGGCTTGTGATCACCATATGTGTGCAATGGAATATGTTTATTTTTCAAGACCAGATAGTGAACTGGATGGTATCAACGTACATAATGCCAGAAAGCGATCTGGTATGATTATGGCAAAACGTGATAAAGATATCCAGGCGGATATCGTTGTTGGGGTTCCTGATTCTTCTACTTCTGCTGCTATTGGATATGCAGAGCAAAGCCGTATACCTTTTGAACTTGGATTGATCAAGAATCGTTATGTAGGGAGAACATTTATCAAGCCAACCCAGGAACAAAGAGAACGTGGTGTCAAGATGAAGTTATCCGCTGTACGTTCGATTGTAGCTGATAAAAATATTGTTTTAATTGATGATAGTATCGTTCGTGGGACTACCAGTAAACGAATCATACAATTACTGAAAGAGGCAGGTGCTCATCAGGTACATGTTAGAATCGCAAGTCCACCTATCTGTTTTCCATGTATATATGGTGTGGATACATCGTCTTATGAAGAATTGATATCGGCGCGCATGAATGTAGATGAATTATGTGCGTATTTAGGTGCTGATTCTCTTCGCTTTTTGGATATTCATGATATGAAGGAAGCGTTTCATACCGAGAAATTATGTTGCGCATGTTTTAATGGGGCATATGTGACAGATTTATATGATTATCAATCTATTATAGAAAGAAAACCAAAAAAGTAAAAACACATCATTACGATGTGTTTTATTTAAATATTAAGGGAAGTTTATGTGTAATTCTTGATAACTAAAAGCTGTATAATAAGTCGCCATAAGTTGGGAATGGCCAGTAAGATTTAGCACAAATACGCTCTAATGCATCCGCACCTTCTCGAAGGACAGCCATGGCTGGCAGGATGACATCCCGATTATAATTGGCGATTTCCTGATTTGATGTAAGCTCATCACGATGTGCAATTGCTTCATCCAATGCAGTATACCCATGATATAAATCTTTTATATAACTGCTTAATTGTTTTATAATCGCTTCTTCACTGCTTGTGTCTATATCTTTTGAAACCATACGTTTTTGAAGGACCTCATCGGATAAATCTTTACTGTATTTTAAAACAGCTGGTAAAATCTGAGTTTTCGCAATTCTAGACATTGTTAAGGATTCAATACGGATGACCTGATTGTAATTAGATAATCCGATTTCATAACGGGCTGCCACTTCGACTCGTGTATAGACTTTGTGTTTTTCAAATAATCGCAAGTTTTTTTCATCAATATAATGAGGCAGGGCATCTGCTGTTGTCTTCAAATTTAATAATCCACGCTTTTCAGCTTCTTTGACCCATGCATCTGTGTATCCATCTCCATTGAAAATGATGCGTTTATGTTGATGGATGGTCTGTTTGATCAACGCATGCAAGGCAGTTTGAAAATCTTCTGCTTGTTCAAGTTGATCGGCAAACTGACAAAGTTCTTCTGCGACAGCTGTATTTAATATGACATTGGTACAGGCAATGTCTTTATTGCTTCCTAACATACGGAATTCAAATTTATTGCCTGTAAAGGCGAAAGATGATGTACGATTACGATCAGTGGTATCCTGCTTGAATTCTGGCAGGGTATGAATACCGATTTTCATAACAGCTTTATCTTTATCACGATAAGGAACACCTTGTTCAATAGAAGATAAAATATTGCTTAATTCATCACCTAAGAAGATGGAAATGATTGCAGGTGGTGCTTCGTTGGCACCTAAACGATGATCATTTCCAGCACTGGATACAGAGATCCTTAACAAATCCTGATATTCATCAACCGCTTTGATCACAGCGCACAAAAATAATAGGAACTGAGCATTTTTACTAGGTGTATGACCAGGTGCCAGCAGGTTTTCTCCTGTATCGCTCGCAATAGACCAGTTGTTGTGTTTTCCACTGCCATTCACGCCTTCAAATGGTTTTTCATGTAGTAAGCAGACCAGATCATGACGATAGGCTGTTTTTTTCAATATCTCCATCGTCAGCTGGTTATGATCACTTGCGACATTGACTAATGTAAAGATTGGCGCAAGTTCATGCTGGGATGGTGCTACTTCGTTGTGTTGTGTTTTCGCCAAAATACCTAATTTCCATAATTGTTCATTTAGATCATCCATAAATTCTTTTACTTTTGGTTTAATGACACCAAAGTAATGATCATCTAATTCCTGTGTCTTTGCCGGTTTGTTGCCAAATAATGTTCTACCAGTATAAACCAGATCTTTTCGTTTAAAGAACAGATCTTTTTCAATTAAGAAATATTCCTGTTCAGGACCTACCGTAGTAATTACACGATGAACCTGATTGCCAAATAGTTTTAATACCCTTCTGGCAGCGTGATCAATCACTTCCTGGCTTCTCAATAACGGAGTTTTCTTATCTAAAGATTCTCCATTATAGGAACAGAAAATCGTAGGGATACATAATACATTATCCTTGATAAAGGCATAACTTGTTGGATCCCACGCAGTGTATCCTCTTGCTTCAAATGTTGCACGTAACCCTCCACTTGGAAAGCTGGAGGCATCGGGTTCACCCTGAATCAGTTCTTTACCACTGAATTCCATAATAATTTTATCATTGCCTTCCGGTGTAATAAAGGCTTCATGTTTCTCTGCTGTGACACCTGTCATTGGCTGAAACCAGTGTGTATAGTGTGTTGCGCCTTTTTCAATTGCCCAGTCTTTCATGGCATTCGCAATGACATTTGCGCTTTCTTCATCTAATGTCTTATCTTCATATAAACATTGATGATAAGCTTTGTATGTAGCTTTTGGCAGCTTTTCTTTCATCACGGTATCATTAAATACCATAGAACTGAATAATTCACTGATGTTATTCATACAATTCCTCCTTGTTTCTTAACAAATGAAAAAGGTGCTGATAGGAGTTTGTTTCCATATCAGCACCTTTGCCGTTTGTATGGTAATAGAATATGCTGATTTAGATAGATTGTCAAGTATAAAATGAAATATTTTCTGAAATAAATGTAAAAAATGTGAGTTATAGTAAGGGAATGTTTGCCTCTTTACAGCCTTTTATTGTTTGATCATCCCATAAAGATACCTGTACTTCACCAATATGTGCTTTTTCTAACAGAAGCATACAGATACGGGATTGCCCAATACCACCACCTATGGTACTAGGTAATACATCCTCTAATAAGAGCGTATGGAATGGAAGTGCCATTCGTTCTTCACAACCTGCTTTTTTTAACTGTTCCATTAATGCTGTTTTGTCTACACGAATGCCCATAGAGGATACCTCAAATGCTTGTTGGAGTGTTTCATTCCAAAATAAAATATCTCCATTTAATTTCCAGTCATCATAATCAGGAGCTCTGCCATCATGTTTATTGCCTGATGCTAATACATCACCAATTTGCATAATAAAAGCAGTTTTATGCTTTTTCAAATAGGCATCTTCTCGTTGTTTTGGCGTTAAGCTTGGATACATATCCTCTAGCTGCTGGCTTGTTATAAAGCTTACATCTTTGCTTAGAGTCGTTGTTAATGTAGGATATAAAGTTTTCATCGCTGTTTGTGTATCACAGATAACTGCAACTATTTTCTTTACATATTCTTTTAATGTTTCTATATTCCTGTCTTTTGAATCAATGATTTGTTCCCAATCCCATTGATCAACATAGATGGAATGAAGATTGTCCATAACTTCATCTCTTCTGATTGCATTCATATCGGTATACAGACCTTCACCTACGCTAAACCCATATTGATATAATGCCATACGTTTCCATTTCGCAAGAGAATGTACAATCTGTCCTGTGGATGTATCTTCTTTGATATCAAAGGATACTGGACGTTCGACACCATTTAAGTCATCGTTGATGCCTGTATCCGGAGATACAATCAAAGGGGCAGAAACACGTTTTAAATGTAATGCATCCTGTAACCCTTTCTCAAATGTATGCCTTAAAATACCAATGGCTGTTTGTGTATCATAAAGGGTCAGTTTTGGTTGATATGCTTTAGGTACAATTAATTCACTCATGTGTATAAACACTCCTTTCAATAAAAAAACAAAGGCGCTGATGGAATTTGATCCAACAGCACCTTTGCTTTACGAGAGTGATTATTGCATAGGGAAGTACTTTTGTCAAGAAAAGTTTTAAGAAAAATGAAAGAAAAAAATAAATTTGCATTTTCTTTCATGATTTTCAAAAAACTATTGACGTTTCGATATTCTTATTGTAAAGTAATGTGCGAACAAAGACGTTCAATATTAGATACTTATGCTTATGGTATCTTTTGTTGGGCGTCTTTTTTCTGTGAGAGGAGAATAGAAGAATGCAAAAAGAAATGCTTCATTTTATAAAAATGCATGGGTGTGGAAATGATTATATCTACCTTCCATGTTTTGATCAAAAGCTTACAAACATAGATAAATTAGCATATCAATTGTCAGATCGCCATAAAGGTATTGGCGGGGATGGCATTGTATGTATAGAGAAAAGTGATGTCGCTGATGCCCGCATGCGCATGTTTAATGCAGATGGCAGTGAAGGGGCTATGTGTGGCAATGCGATTCGCTGTGTAGGAAAATATGTATATGAACATCATATATGTGATAAACAAGATATCACAATAGAAACCAAGAGTGGAATCAAAAAGCTTCATCTTCACATTCAGGATCAGCAGGTCACATCTGTTACTGTAGAAATGGGAAAGCCTTGTTTTGAGGCAGAAAAGATCCCAGTAATTTCCACAAAAAAAATCATATTGGATGAGCCGATGAAAATTCAAAATGAAACGTATACCGTCAGTTGTGTATCCATGGGAAATCCACATGCCATCATATTTATGCATCAGGATATTCATGATCTTCCGCTAAAGAAAATTGGACCTTTTTTTGAATATCATACCAGTTTTCCCAATCGTATCAATACAGAGTTTGTACAGATCATAGATGATCATACAATATGTATGCGTGTCTGGGAAAGAGGAAGTGGTGAAACACAAGCATGTGGAACGGGAGCATGTGCAGTTGTTGCGGCAGCAGTGCGTACCCATCGTTTAGAGAAAAATAAAGAAATCGAAGTCCGTTTAACAGGAGGCAGGCTATATATCACAGATACAAGTGAAGGTATGCTGATGAGAGGCGATTGTGTAGAAGTATTTGAA
The DNA here is from genome assembly GCF_003434225.1 of Absiella sp. AM29-15. NCBI lineage: Bacteria > Bacillati > Bacillota > Erysipelotrichia > Erysipelotrichales > Erysipelotrichaceae > Amedibacterium > Absiella sp. AM29-15. Next base: position 99,080 of record NZ_QVFL01000006.1, on the reverse strand, counting down.
GGAAAAATGGAGGTAACTGTATGAATATCAATGAAAATTTTCTAACATTACAAAAAAATTATCTTTTTTCTGAGGTACAAAAGCGTAAAGAAGCGTATTTAAAAAAACATCCTGATGTGGATGTGATTTCTTTGGGAATAGGAGATGTTACCCTACCTTTAGCCCCCGTAGTAATTGAAGCAATGCACCACGGGGTTGATGATATGGCAGATAAAAAAAGCTTTCATGGATATGGCGAAGAACAGGGATATCTATTTTTGCGTGATGCAATACGCAAGTATTATGAAAAAAAGAATGTAACATTGGATAATGCAGAAATCTTTATCAGCGATGGAGCAAAGAGCGACTTAGGAAATATGCTGGATATCTTTTCCATTGATAATACCATCATCATTCCAGATCCCGTTTATCCAGTATACGTTGATACAAACCAAATGGCAGGCAGGAAAATTATCTTTATTCATGGAACAAAAGAAAATGGCTTTTTGCCTATGCCACAGGAGGATCTAAATGGGGACATTGTTTATTTGTGTTCACCAAATAATCCAACCGGTGCGGCATATAACAGAAACCAGTTACAGGCATGGGTTGATTGGGCGAATGATCATTCGGCGATTATTTTCTATGATGCCGCATATGAAGCATTCTTAACGCAGGCATATCCTTCCAGTATTTATGAAATTGAAGGTGCGAAGCAATGTGCAATCGAATTTTGTTCACTATCAAAGACGGCTGGTTTTACCGGTGTACGATGTGGGTATACGATTGTCCCTTTAGCCTTAGAAAAAGATCATGTGTTATTACATGATTTATGGCTTCGTCGTCAGTCAACGAAATTCAATGGTGTTTCTTATATTGTACAACGTGGAGCACAGGCTGTTTTCACACCAGTTGGCCAACAACAGATACAAGAAGCCATTACGTATTATTTAGAAAATACAGAAATGATAACCAAGACATTAAAAGATTTAGGAATATGGCATACAGGTGGAAAGATATCGCCATATATCTGGATGGCGTGTCCAAAAGGATTTACGTCATGGGAATTCTTTGATTATTTATTAGATAAATGTCAAATTGTTGGGACACCGGGCGTTGGCTTCGGTAAACAGGGAGAAGGCTATTTTCGTTTAAGTGCATTCCAGGATCATGACAAAGTATATGAAGCGATGTTAAGAATGATTGCACATCTGGGGTTTTGATAGAAAGGTGGATATGGAATGAAAGAAGGAAAACAAATGAAAACACAAGGCTTATATGAGCCTTCTTTAGAACATGATAATTGTGGCATTGGTGCCATTATTCAAATGAAAGGCATAAAAAGTCATCAAGTGGTGGAAGATGCCTTAACCATTGTGGAGCACTTAGAACATCGTGCAGGAAAAGATGCCAGTGGACAAGTGGGAGATGGTGTAGGAATCTTACTTCAGATTCCACACGGTTTTTTTCAGAAAGTATTTGATGCGACATGCACAGAAAGATATGGCGTGGGGATGTTCTTCTTGCCAAATGATGCAGGGGAATGTAAAAAAGCACAAGAAGAATTTGCCTGTATACTAGAAAACGAAGGGCTTCATTTATTAGGATGGCGTAAAGTTCCTGTACATGATGAAATCTTACATGAAAAAGCCAGGGCAGCTATGCCGAATATCTATCAGGCATTTATCAAAAGGGAAGATTATTTTAAAACAGATATGGATTTTGATCGTAAGCTATATGTGATTCGGCGCATCTTTGAAAAAAGCAGTCCAAACACATATATTTGCTCTTTGTCATGTCGTACCATTGTATATAAAGGAATGTTTCTGGTAGGACAGTTACGTGAATTTTATCAGGATTTTCATGATTCAGATTTTATATCTGCCATTGCTTTGGTACACTCTCGTTTTTCTACAAATACATTTCCTAGCTGGCAGCGTGCACATCCCAATCGTATGATCGTACATAATGGAGAAATCAATACCATACGTGGCAATGTGAATAAAATGATGAGTCGGGAAGAAACAATGGCATCCCATTACTTTCAAAAGGATATGAATCATATTTTACCAATCGTGGATAAACATGGTTCAGATTCTGCTATGTTAGATAACACAATAGAATTTCTAGTAATGGCGGGTATTCCACTTCCTGAAGCTGTTTTGTTGTGTATCCCAGAGCCATGGGAGAATGATACGCAGTTATCAGAAGAGATGCGTGCGTATTTCCAATATAATGCATGCCGTATGGAGCCATGGGATGGACCTGCAAGTATTTTGTTTAGTGATGGTGAAGTTGCAGGAGCAATTCTTGATCGTAACGGGTTAAGACCAAGTCGCTACTATATTACAAAAGATGATACGCTAATATTAAGCAGTGAAGTTGGAGTGTTAGATATTCCAATTGAAGATATTGTAGAAAAAAATCGTTTACGTCCTGGCAAGATGCTGCTGGTTGATACAAAAAAAGGGATTTTGATTAGAGATGAAGAAATCAAACAACAATATGCAAAACGTCATCCTTATGCCGCATGGATTAAAGAACATGTGATTGCTTTAAAAGATATAGCAGTACCAAAACTGCCGGAAAATACAATGGATACTACGCAACTACAAAAATTACAGAAGTTTTTTGATTATTCTTTTGAAGATATCATGAAGTATATACTGCCATTTGCGAAAACAGGCAGTGAACCTGTAATCGCCATGGGAAATGATACACCGTTAGCAGTGTTATCTCCCCAGCATCATCTGTTGTTTGATTATTTTAAGCAACGCTTTGCACAGGTGACCAATCCTGCAATGGATGCCATCCGTGAGGAAATCGTCACAAGTACTTGTGTATATCTTGGGAAAGAAGGAAACCTGTTAGAAGAGCTGCCACAAAATATCCATCTTTTGAAAATCAATCATCCAATTCTGACAAAGAGTGATATAATCAAAATCAAGCAAATGCATCAGGTTGGATTTCAGGTATGCGTATTACCAATCACTTATCATAAAAACATTTCTTTAAAGACTGCCATAGAAGAATTGTTTATGAAAGCCGATAAGGCAATTAAAGATAACAATAACATTTTGATTTTAAGTGATCGTGGCGTTGATGAAAATCATATCGCTATGCCCAGTCTACTTGCAACATCTGCAATGCAGCAGCATTTGATCAAAACCAAGAAAAGAATGCAGGTAGCAATGATTTTAGAGAGTGCAGAGCCAAGGGAAGTTCATCATTTTGCGACTTTATTAGGATATGGAGCAAGTGCAATTTATCCATATCTTGTGCATGACACTATTGAAGAGCTTGTAAATAAAGGTATCTTGAAAAAAGATTGTCATCAGGCAATTGAAGATTATCATCAGGGGATTTTACATGGTGTGGTAAAGGTAGCAAGTAAAATGGGAATATCAACGATACAATCTTATCAGGGCGCACAAGTATTTGAAGCTATTGGTATCAATCAGCAAGTGATTGATGAATATTTTACGGATACAATTTCAAGAATCGGTGGTATTACATTAAAAGAGATTGAACAGGAGGTGCAAAGACGCCATACACAGGTATTTGATACATCCTTATCCTCAGATGAAAGTCTAAATACTTGTGGTATGCAAAAATCTTCCACAGATAAACAACAACACCTATATAATCCTGTGACCATCCAGATGTTACAGGAAGCCACAAAAACCAATGATTATAATAAATTTAAAAGTTTTACAAAAATGATTGATGAAGAATTAAAACCAACCAATATCAGAGGATTATGGACCTTTGATTATACGAAACGAAAACCAGTTTCCATTGATGAAGTAGAACCGGTAGAAACAATCGTTCAACGATTTAAGACAGGCGCAATGTCTTATGGCTCTATCTCAAAAGAAGCCCATGTCACATTGGCCATCGCAATGAACAGGCTGCATGGAAAAAGCAATACTGGGGAAGGGGGAGAAGATGAAGAACGATTTACCATAAAAGATGGTGTAAATACATGTTCAGCAATAAAGCAGATAGCAAGTGGACGCTTTGGTGTGACCAGTGCTTATTTAAATCATGCCACAGAGATTCAAATTAAAATTGCACAAGGCGCAAAACCAGGAGAAGGAGGCCAGCTGCCTGCTAAAAAAGTATATCCTTGGATCGCGAAAACCAGACATTCTACACCAGGGGTACAATTGATCTCTCCACCACCTCATCACGATATATATTCTATTGAAGATTTAGCACAGTTGATTTACGATTTAAAATGTGTGAATAAAGATGCAAGGATTTCTGTCAAACTCGTATCAGAAACAGGTGTTGGTACGATAGCAGCTGGTGTAGCAAAGGCGGGGGCAGATGTCATCTTGATCAGTGGGCATGATGGAGGAACTGGCGCAGCGTTAAAAAATTCAGTTTATCATGCAGGAATGCCATGGGAATTAGGGCTATCTGAAGTTCATCAGGTATTACAAATGAATGAACTGCGTCATCAGGTGGTTTTAGAAACTGATGGAAAGCTGATGACTGGAAAAGATGTGATTATGGCAGCTTTACTTGGCGCAGAAGAATTTGGGTTTGCGACAGGACCTCTTGTGGCGATGGGATGTAAGATGATGCGTGTTTGTAATCTGGATACCTGTCCATTTGGCATAGCAACTCAAAATCCAAAATTAAGAAAACGGTTTACAGGAAAGCCAGAATATGTAGAAAACTTTATGAAATTTATCGCACAGGAAATGCGTGAATATATGGCAGCACTTGGCTTTACAAGCGTTGAAGAAATGATTGGACATAAAGAAGTCATTAAAGAAATTGATGCTCCACATATCCATTTAGATTTTCACGCAATCTTAAATCATGATGATGCCAATATTCCTCAAGTAGAAAAATGCAGACTTGATGTATCCCATATCAAAGATGAAACACAGATTTGGCCTCAAATGCAGCCATATTTTGAACAAAAACAGACTCATGAAATACAGATAGATGTCAATAATGAGGATCGTAGTTTTGGAGCTATGTTTGGTTCACGCATCACAAAAGCATTTGGCAATACATTAGCAGAAGATACTTTTATCATTCATGCGAAAGGTTCAGGAGGACAAAGTTTTGGCGCATTTATTCCAAAAGGGTTGACCATTGCTCTTACAGGAGATGCGAATGATTACTTTGGCAAAGGTTTATCTGGAGGAAAATTAATCGTATCTGTAGATAAAAAAGCAACCTTTGAAGCTGATCAAAACATCATTATCGGAAATGTCGCATGCTATGGCGCAACAAGTGGAAAAGTTTATATAAATGGAATCGCAGGAGAACGTTTCTGTGTTAGAAATTCTGGCGCTACAGTGGTTGTGGAAGGTGTAGGAGATCATGCGTTAGAATATATGACTGGTGGATGTGTTGTAATCCTTGGTACCTTTGGAAAAAATATTGGTGCTGGAATGAGTGGAGGCGTTGCCTATATTCTGGATGAACAAGACAAACTGAATACATGTCTATATCAGGATCATATGGAAGTAGAACCAATTTCTGCTAGTGATCAGACAAAGTTAAAAAGTATGTTGATGGAGCATGTTGCCGCAACTGATTCAAAAAAAGCACAAAATATTTTAGCGAATTGGGATGTTTATTTGCCTATGTTCAAAAAAATCATTCCAAGTGAATATCATAAGATGATATCTCAAATAGAAGCATATCAAAAAAGTGGTATGAGTAAAGAAAACGCAGAATATGAAGCATTCTTAAATCTTCTATGAAGTTAAAAAAGTGGAATTTACAATAGATAATTAACTATTGAATTCCATTTTTTTCATGGTTCTGCTTTTCCATGATGAAAAAGCCAAAATGTTTCTATTTTGCTACATGCATGTTTGAAGCGTGTACATATACGTTGAATTCCACAATAACATAGTAAAAGATGACCTATCGAATGATAAGCCATCTTTTTTAGTTTATGAATTGTTTTTCAAAGGTTTCTTCAATACGCTTAATACCAACATACCTGCAATAGAACCAATGATTAGTGCTGCAAGATATCCAAATGGATTGGAAATCACGCCGATGACGAAGATACCACCATGAGGCGCCATCAATGTACAGCCAAACGCCATAGATAAAGCACCAGCGATACCAGAACCAACGACACATCCAGGTATGATATGTAATGGATCAGATGCCGCAAATGGTATAGCACCTTCTGTGATGAAAGAGAAGCCCATAATCACATTTGTTAGTGTTGTTTGCTGTTCTTTTTTTGTGAAACGATTCTTAAAGAAGAATGTGGCAAGTGCAATTGCAAGAGGTGGGACCATACCACCGATCATGACAGCTGCCATAATATCATAATTGCCACTTGTGATAGATGCAGTGCCGAATACATAGGCTGCCTTGTTGATAGGGCCACCCATATCTACGGCCATCATAGCACCAAGAAGTGTTCCTAATAAAATCTTACTGGAACCTCCCATAGAATTTAAGAAATCTGTCAGGCCATTGTTGATAGCTGCTACAGGTGGATTAATAATAAATGCCATAAGCACTGCCATCAAAAGAATTCCGAAGAAAGGATATAATAATACAGGTTTTAAGCCTTCAAACGCATCTGGTAAATGATCAAATAGTTTGCGTAAGCCATGGACAAGATAACCAGCTGCAAACCCAGCTACTAAGGCACCTAGAAAACCAGAATTGCCAGCACTGGCAAGTGCACCACCTACAAATCCTACCGCAAGTCCTGGACGATCTGCAATACTCATCGCAATATAACCAGATAGTACTGGAAGCATAAAGTTAAATGCTGTATCACCAGCCGTTTTGAAGAATGCCGCAAGTTCTGTGTTTTTACCAAAATTACTTGGATCGATTGTATAATCATCAAACAGGAAGGCAAGTGCAATCAGAATACCACCACCAATAACAAATGGCAGCATATGGGATACACCATTCATTAAATGCTTATATATCTGGCGGCCAACACTTTCTCCACTTTCATCACTCTGTGCTGTAACTGCATGATCACTGTGGTAAATCGGAGCATTGCCTGAGAGTGCCTGATTGATTAATTCTTCTGCTTTATTGATACCATCGGCAACTTTTACCTGAATGACTGGTTTTCCATTAAAACGAGCCATTTCAATATTTTTATCAGCTGCGACAATAATGGCTTCACATTCTTCAATTTCTTTTGCACTAGGTGCATTCTTTGTGCCTCCACTGCCATCTGTTTCTACTTTTATTGTGATTCCCATTTCTTTAGCTTTTTCTTCTAACGCCTCCGCTGCCATATAGGTATGAGCAATTCCTGTAGGACATGCCGTAACTGCTAATAAGCGATAGGTACCGGTAAAAGTTTTAGAAGCTTCTGCTTTTTGATCTTCTTTTGCGTGTTGTTCTGTTTCCTTTTGATTGATCAATGCTAAGAATTCTTCTTTTGATGCTGCATTGATCAAGCTGTCTTTAAACTGTGTATCCATTAACATGGTAGATAACATTGCAAGGATTTCAAGATGCTCATTTCCACCAGTTTGAGGAACGGCAATCATAAAGAACAATTTAGCCGGCTGTCCATCAAGGGATGCATAATCTACACCATCTTTTACTACCATGGCACTTAATCCACAAGCTGTAACAGCTTCATTCTGGGCATGTGGAATTGCAATGCCTTCACCAATCCCCGTGGTGCTTAATGCTTCTCTTGCATATATCCCCTTTTTATATGTTTCCTTATCTGTCAGATTTTTTTGATTGTCCATCAAATCAATTAAGTGTGTGATGGCTTCATCTTTGTCTGATACTTTGGCGTTTACATCGACGGATACATCTTTTAATAGGTCCTGAATTTTCATAAAATTTCCTCACTTTCAATTTGTTGATACATTTCTTTGATTTTATCCAATGAGGCAAGGTCTTTACTGAAAGCTGTTGCACTTCCACAGGCACTGCCCAGACGTAATGCTTCTTTATAAGAATGATGCTTTAGATATCCGGCAATAAAACCAGCCACCATACTGTCACCACTGCCAACACTATTGATCAAAGTGCCCAGAGGTGCGCCACATTTGTATATATGTTGATCTTCACTTATCAATAGGGCACCATCTTTTCCTAAAGATACTAATACGTTACAAGCTCCTTGATTTTGTAATTTTTTTGCGTATGTAATAAGGGTTGTTTGATCATGTATCTCTATACCGAAGAGTTCTTCCAATTCACGTTTATTTGGTTTAATCAGAAAAGGATGATAAGGCAAAACTCTTGTTAGAAGTTTATTGGTCGCATCTACTACAATTTTAATATTTTTATTTGTAAGTCTTTTCATGATTTGTTCATAGATATCATCGGGTAGGGATAAAGGGATACTGCCAGCGAGTACCAATAAATCATCACTGGTTAGTGCATCCAACTGATGAAACATTTCATCTAATTTGTCTTTTGTGATATCTGGACCACTGCCATTTATCTCTGTTTCTTGTTCACCTTTCATTTTTACATTAATGCGCGAAATGCCATGATCCAGTTCACATAATTTACATTCAAATCCACGTTTTATTAATTGTTTTTTGATTTCCTCTCCAGTAAAGCCAGCAACAAATCCTAAAGCTGTTGTTTCTAATCCTAAGCGATGTAAAATTGTTGAAACGTTAAATCCTTTACCCCCGGGATAAATATCTTCATATAAAGAACGATTAGTTTCTCCTATTTCAAAATGACTCATGTGCATGATATAATCCAAAGATGGATTCAGTGTTATTGTATAGATCATTGTTTTTCTACCTCCACAATAGTTCCTAAATGATTGATTTCAGTATTATCACAATGGGTGGTAATAATAATAGCATCATCAATATCAGCAAACGTTATAGGACAAACCATTTGAAACTTACTTTTATCACATAAAACATAACGCATTGCGCAATGATTTATAGCATGTTCTTTTATTGCAGCCTCTTCACCATCTACTGTCGTAAATCCATGCTCCACATCTACACCATTTGTCCCAAAAAAACCTTTTGTAAAATGATATTTAGATATTCCCTGAAGTGTCCTAGCACCAACACAAGCTCCTGTGATACCACGAATTTCGCCACCTATACAAATTACATGATAACCTTTTAAAGAAAGCATGTGTGCCTGCATAAGGCCATTTGTAATATAAAGAGCATCCTTTTCTTTTAAATGATTGATCAATGATAATGTTGTAGAGCCAGCATCGATATACACAACATCGTTTGCTTCAATTAATGCGGCAGCATACTTGCCAATCTGTTCTTTTTCATCCATGTGTATATTTTGACGCTCATTCAATGGGTCTTCCGTCGTATTGCTTTCTTTAGGAATTAAAGTAGCACCACCGTGTACTCTTTTTAATAAACCTTGTTCATCAAGCTCCGCTAAGTCACGGCGTATGGTAGATTCACTGGTATGACAAAGCTCCACAAGATCAACAACATTGACACTTCCTTGCTTATGTAATCGGTTTAATATAAGCTTTTGACGTTCACTCATCATTTTTATCACCTCTTGGCTATAGTATATGATTGAATGAGCAAGTTGTCAAGAAAATTTTGGCTGAATAATCAATATTTTTTATATTTATTGCTTATTTCATCAAAAAATAACATTTCAATGTGAATGAACAGTCAAATTATGGTAGGGGATAACGTGAGTATATGATGATACGGTTACTTGTTCCTAAAGAATAGATGCTACTATCATTATTGGAAAGGTTTTCTATATTATATTTCTACTCACAGATTGATGATAGAATTGAAATGTTTTGTTTGTATTTTTGTATAAAAAATTACGCATTTTTTTACATTTTATAAGATGAATATGATATTATTTACACGGTTATTTTTTATTAAACCATTTTGTTTTTATTCCTTAATCTATGAAAAAAACTAGACCATAGTGTTTTTTATAGATTTTAAATTACTATTTTGCATAAAAATGGGAGGAGGAAATAGATGCAAAAAAACTTTTTTAAAAAAATATCATGTATTTTATTTGTGGTTGGATTAAGTGCATGTAGTACCAAAGAAAGTAGTATACATGCAATACTGTCCTGGAAACAAGAGCCTTTACAATCGGCACAGGAAGTAGTTCAGCAATTATCTGATCAAAAAATTCAACGATTATATCAATATCCTAATACATGGGAAATCTCTGCTTGGGATGAATTAGGAAAACAATGTCAGAAACAAAAAATAGAATTATATGCCATGATTGGAGAACCAGAATGGGTGTTGGAAAAAAATGGAACATCACTTATGAAGATGATTGATCAGATAGATTTATTAAATCATTCCTTATCACAAGGGAAAATCACGGGCATTATGTTAGATATAGAACCATATGCATTAAAAGAATGGAATGAAGATCAGGAAGAAATCTTGGATGATTATGTTGAGCTTATGCAATATGCGTATACACATGCTCAAAAATATAATCTGCAGGTTGTCGCATGTATTCCTTATTTTTATGATTCTCTAGGCTATAAAAAGCAACTGGAAGAATTAATGCCTTATTGTGATGAAATCGCAATTATGAACTATCAGAAGCAGGATGAATGGGGGCAAATTGAAGGTGAGGTTGCCCTTGCAAGTACATATGATAAAGCAGTCAGTGTGTTATATGAACTTCAGGATGTCGGTGTGAAAGAACTTGACCAGAATCAAACTTATGCGGAAGATGGTCTTTTCGCTGTATCAAAAAGTTTTTCAGCATTACAGAAAAAATCGCATGTTTCTTTAGGTATTGGATATCATGAATATCAGTCCTATCAGAAATTACGACAGAAAGAGAGTGGGGATTCACGATGATGAATGAAGTATTGCGTCAGGAGAAAAAGTATCTGATATCATTAGATCAATATTACCGTATATCCAGACGCTTTGAAAAGATTATGATGCAGGATCCACATAATGGAGAGGATGGATATTGCATTCGTTCACTTTATTTTGATTCCATTGATGATCGTGATTTTCAAGAAAAAGAAGATGGAGTTGAAATACGCCGTAAGCTTCGGTTAAGAAACTATGGTGCTAGCGATAAAAAAGCCAAACTGGAAATGAAACAGAAGCAGGGAATCAATCAAAAAAAACGTTCTCTGATTCTAGAAGAAGCAGACGCAAAACAGCTGATTAAAGGCAATACTTCAGTATTGTTAAAAGAGGGAAGTTCATTCGCATTAGAATGTTATGCGATGATGAATCAGTATGTTTATCGCCCTGTATCCACTATTGAATATCAGCGAAAAGCATTTATCGCTAAAGAAAATAATATTCGTATTACCTTTGATCATCATATAGTAGCTTCAGAAACACAGTTTGATATATTTTCAGATATGATCCCTTTTCAGGTATTGGATCCATATCTTGTGGTATTAGAAGTGAAATATAATGGTTTTTTATTGAGCTATATCAAAGATATTTTACAGGAAGTAGATAAAACAGAAACATCAGTCAGTAAATATTGTTTAGGAAGAACAATCAGTAAACATTTTGTATTTTAGGAGGAAGAAAGAATGAAAGATGTTTTAATGCAGTTTTTGGAACAGAGTGGTACACTGAGCGTAGAAACAATCATTTATCATATCGTATCTGCGGCTTTGATCAGTATCGTGATTTATGTATCTTATTGGTATACCCATACAGGTACTGCTTATAGTAAAAAATTCAATGTTTCTTTAATGACATTAACGATTTTAACCGCAACTGTTATGACCGTTATTGGGAATAATATTGCACTTTCTTTGGGTATGGTCGGTGCTTTATCTATTGTTCGTTTTCGTACTGCTATCAAAGATTCAAGAGATACCATGTATATTTTCTGGACAATCATTGTGGGTATTTGTTGTGGTGTAGGAGATTATACTGTTGCATCTATTGGAAGTGCCGTTGTATTTATCGTATTGTTGTTGATGGGCAGGATTCGTAATGAAAACCGTATTCTTCTAATTATCCGCGGGGCATTATCTAATGAGCGCCAAATTGAAGGTATTGTATTTGAATATTTTGATAAAAAAGCATTATTACGTGTGAAAAACACAACTCCAGACAGTATCGAAATGATATATGAAATGGATCGTAAAGCTTATCAACATGCGCAATTGATGGAATTATCTATCACAGAAAAACTGTATAACTTGGAAAACATGGAATATGTAAATATTGTGACACAATCAGATGAAATCAGTGGGTAATTCATATGAAGAATAAGGTGATTTGTATCTTGGTTGTGGTAGGAGCATTATTTGTATCGTTCATGTTTACCTCACTAGATCAAAAAGCATTATTTGCACGTGTTCATCAACATCGTATGATTACAAGTGCACAACCCATGGATGATGAAGCTACCCGCTTACCTATTGTTTCTATTGATACACAGGGAAAGAAGATTCCTGGAGAGCCAGTTATTGACCAAGAGGGAAATGTGAGTGGGTACACGGTAAATGAATTGGGAGAAAAGATGAGTGAAATGGAAGTGTCCATTTATGACGATGAAACGATGATCAATCGTATAAATAACAAACCAACTCAGGTCACAAAATCGCTTGTACGTTATCGTGGACATTCTTCACGTTTGTTTTCAAAGAAAGGATATCTACTCCGTTTTGTACAAGACGATGGAGATCACGATTTGGATGTTATGGGCATGGGAAAAGAAAGTGAATGGGTATTGCATGGACCATTCTTAGATAAAACATTGATGCGTAATTATCTTTGTATGAATGTGATCGGTCAGGTAATGCCATTTACACCAGATGTACGTTTTTGCCGTTTATATGTAGATGGTAATTATCAGGGACTATATTTGATGATGGAAAGTATCCGACGTGGTGAACAGCGTGTCAATATCAAAAAGAATAGTGATGATGATTTATATATCAGTTATATTATCCGTATGGATAGTGATTCTAAAAATCAAAAAGCATTAGACACCTTTGGTTATTATACCTTTATGACACAGGATACGAATACTCGTTTTGGGGTAGTTTATCCTGGTACGAAAAATTTAAAAGATGAATGGAAAACATATATTGAGGATGATATCTCTCGATTTGAAAAAGCATTGTATTCATACGATTTTATGGATCAGCAAAATGGATATCGTGCGTATATTGATGTTGACAGCTTTGTGGATATGTATGTCTTTATGGAATTTTTTGGAATCAGTGATTTTGGCAGAAGATCAACATATCTTTATAAGGATGGAAAAGGAAAGCTGACAATGGGACCAGTATGGGATTTTAATAATGCCATGGATAATTTCTTTCTAAAGCAGCCAACGGATACGATGCAGTTTCATGATTTGTATTGGTATCGCATGCTTTTAAAAGATGAAGATTTTGTGAATAAAGTAATCCATCGCTATGAACAATTACGCAAAAATGTATTAGATGAAGCTTATTTATATTCTTATATTGATGAAGTATGTGCTTTTTTAGGAACAGAAATTGATAAAAATTTTGAAGTATGGGGATATAGTTTTGATGCATCTTTATTGCCTAAAACTGAAAAGCTTTCACCTGATGAAAGAAATGTGAAAAGCTGGGAAGAAGCGGTTGTGCAAATGAAAACATATATCCATGAACGAGGAACATGGCTGGATGAACATATTGATACATTGTATCAGTATTGTCATGATTCTAAAAATAAAGATTCATTATTAAAGTGAGGATGAGGCTATGAAAAAATATTTATGGGCAGTGTTTATCCTCGTGGCAGGCATTGTCATTTACCAATATGTACAATATCAATCAGGCTTGATTTTTCATGTATATGAAATAGATGAAATAAACTCTAATGTGATAACGAAAGATAATCAGATTTATGTCAATGGAGAGTTATTTCAAGTAAAAGGTGTGCAAATGTCAGCGTCAATGCCAAATTATCGTTTTTCTGATTATGCGGCAGATCAAGCAGATTATATGCGATGGATGAAAGATATTCATGAAATGGGTGCTAATACAATTCATGTTTCTACATTAATGGATGATGACTTTTATAATGCACTGTATGAATTTAATCAGGGTCATAAAGATCAACCGCTCTATCTGTTTCAAGGCGTGCGAGTAAGTGATTATGGAAACAATACACCATTTGATGCATATGATTCAGAATTTTATGATATCCTGAAACAGGACTTACGAAGTGCAATTGATATCGTTCATGGAAAGAAAAATATTTTATTGAATCGTGGGCGTGGGTTGGGTACCTATCGAAAAGATATATCTTCATGGGTTTTAGGATATCAAATTGGTGATTCTTGGAATAATAACACAGTTGCATATACCAATCATAATCATAATACTACACAATTTTCTGGTACTTATGTAAAAACAGATAAAGATGCTAATGCATTTGAGGCGCTGTTAGCGTCTTTGATGGATGATGGATTACGGTATGAAGGTGAAAAATATGGCAGACAATCTTTGATTAGTTTTATTAATGATCCAGGTAATGACCCATTCGCATATGATGGATTTTATGCTGGACAGTTATCTAAAACAGTTCAAATTGATGTTTCACATATTCTGCCAACAGATGCTTTGAAGTCTGGTATTATTGCGTCTTATCATATGTTTGAAGTTCCAAGTGATTTCATGACATATTTTTCTGAAGATACAAAGAAAACATTAAAGAATGAAATTTCACAGATGAATCCATCCCATTACCTGAATGGTTATGTGGATTTATTAAATGCTTATTATGATGTACCAGTATTAATTAGTAATTATGGATTTTCCAGTGCCCGTGGAAGTGATACAAAAGAATCACTAGATGAAAAGGCACAGGGAAAGGCATTAATGGAAACCTATGATGATTTTATGGAAAGTGGCTGTGCTGGCGCAATCATTCATCATTGGCAGGATGAATGGGGCAATCGTACATGGAATACCAATTATGCAGTCAATGTGGATGAATCAATTTATTGGGATGATATTCAATCTATGAATCATGGATATGGATTACTGGCATTTGATCCTGGAAAAGAAAAACGTAAGGTATATATCGATGGCATTCATGAAGAATGGGAGGAAGATGATGTTGTTTATATCAACGATGGATTAAAATTATCTATGAAGCAGGATGAACAAGGAATCTATTTCTTTATTCATGGCAACCAAGATAAATTATCTGATCATTTAATACTTCCAATAGATATTACTTCAGAAAGCGGTAGTAGAATATGGAAGGATCATGAAACAACATTTGAAAGACCTGCGGATTTTATTTTAGAACTAGAAGGTATAAAGGCGCAGATGCTTGTACAGAGCCGCTATGAGTCACTTCGTGAAAATTTTTTGAGTATGATCGATGGGGAAGATCCATTTATTTATCCTCCTAAAAAAGATGATTCAGCATTTGTGGCAATCAATATGATTCAAAAGAAAATGAAAATACGAGAAAATGTGACGAATTCTAAACCAGTATATTCAGAAGTAAAAGAAACAGGAAAACTAATATATGGAAATGGCAACCCAGAATCTAAGGACTATTATTCTTTAAGTGACTTTATGATTGGAAAAGATGGTATAGAAATTCGTATACCTTGGCAATTGCTAAATTTTTCTAATCCTGCCAATCTGGAAATTCATCAAGACTATTATGAGCATTATGGTGTAGAAACGAAAACAATATCTAAGCTATATGTTGGGCTAGGGACCATCAATGATAAACAAATTCCAATGCAAGATGTCACATTAAAACGATGGAACAAAGCAGAAACGCATGAGCGAAAGAAACAATCTTATGATATTGTAAAAGAAGCATGGAGGAAACAGCCATGATCGGATGGAATATTACAACCCTGATTGGTGTATATATATTCATTTGTCTTTCTTTGATTTTGTATCATATCGCATATGCAGTTTTTGATTGGCTTATGAGCAAGAAGCAGCGTTTTGATACGGATAATTATGCAAGGCAAATGTATTTTCAGCTAATGCAGTTATATCTAGGCGGAGAAATTGATGAGCTGCATGCGGCAATGATGCAGCGCAATCTGAAGAAAAATCAGTATTTAATTGCATTTCATGATGCCTGTATCCGATTTAAAAAAGAGCCTTTGTTAAATACTTATTTGTATAAAATGATTCCTATGTTTAAGGAATTATCCATTGAATATTTAAAACATAATGAAATGGAACAGGCATATTTCTGCTGGGTAATTGCTGATTTATATGAGGATATTAATAAAGAAACATTACGACTTGCGAAGATGCTGCTGCCTTATTTGGATGGCTCTACAATCTATTGTCGTGAAAATACTTTATCAGCACTTTATCGTTTAGGTGATATCATGGGAATAGAAGCAGCATTTTCCATTATCAGTGAACAGCGGGAATTTCACCATGGAAAACTAATCAGTGATGGATTATTGAAGTTTCAGGGAAATCATGAAGAACTGGCAAGACGCTTATGGCAGCATTATGATGATTGGAAACCGGAAATGATGGCAGCAATCATTGATTATATTCGCTATGTTTCTCCTAATTTTGGAGATGAATTTTATCCTGTATTAAAAGACAGTTCTTCAAATCTTGAGGTACGTCTGGCAATACTTCGTTATTATCGAAAATATGTTCATTTGGGTGCATATCCAGTGATTTTAGAATGTGCAAAGGGTACTTATGAAATTGAGTGCTGTATCGTCGCATGTACAACTTTGGATATATATCAATCCTTAGAAACAAAAACTGTGTTAAAGAAAGCATTATCCAGTTCTAACTGGTATGTTAGGAAGAATGCCGCAGCAAGTTTATTAAAAATGGCAAATCAAATAGATATAGAGGAAATCTTACAAGGGAATGATCCTTACGCAAAGGATATGCTGTTTTATACCATGCAGGAAAAGGATGGTGGTATCTGATGATCGCAATCCAACATTTCTTAGATGCTGTTGGTGTATTTTATATCTTGTATATGATTGGATATGCATCTTATCTGTTTTTATCTGTATTGATTGGCGGTACTAGATTATATCGTAAAAATCGTATGAGCAAGATACGAAATGAAGTTAAACATAAATATTATCTACCTGTATCTATCCTGGTTCCTGCATATAATGAGGAAGTGACAATTGTTTCTTCTATAAAATCATTGTTGGAACTGGATTATCGATTATATGAAATCATTGTGGTTGATGATGGTTCTACAGATCATACTTCAGAAGAATTGATCCAGGCCTATGATTTAAGGCAGGTGGATCGGCCGATTCATAAAAGGCTGTCTTGTGCACCTGTAAAAGCGGTATATGAAAAGCATATTGGAAATATAAAACTAACATTGATCAAAAAAGAAAACGGCGGTAAAGGCGATGCTTTAAATATGGGTATCAATGCTAGTGAATTTCCGTATTTTGTTTGTATGGATGCGGACAGTATGCTGCAAAAGGATTCCTTAGAGAAAATTATGCAGCCGGTACTGGAACAGGAGGATGTCATTGCAGTCGCGGGGCTTATTAGAATTGCACAATGTGTAAAGATGGAACAGGGACGTGTTAAAGATTATCACATGCCTTGGAATATCATTTTAAGTATGCAGGTTGTAGAATACGACCGGTCCTTTCTTGCATCACGTATTTTGATGAATGAGTATAATGGTAATCTGATTATTTCTGGAGCTTTTGGCTTATTTAAGAAAGATATCGTAATTGCTGCTGGAGGATATGATCATGATACTTTAGGTGAAGATATGGAATTAGCTGTGAAATTACATGTGTTTTGTAGGAATAATCAGCTTTCTTATAAAATGTGTTATGAATCCAATGCAATCTGCTGGTCACAGGCACCGCATAACTTAAGAGATGTAGGCAAACAAAGGCGACGCTGGCATTTAGGGCTTTTTCAATGTATGTTAAAATACCGAGCAATGTTTGTAAATCTGCGCTTTGGCTTTGTCAGTCTGATTTCTTATATGTATTATTTGTTTTATGAGCTGTTATCACCAGTGATTGAAGTTTTTGGTATATTTACGATACTTTTAGCTTCTTATACAGGATTGATCAACGTCAAATTTATGATATTTTTCTTCCTGTTATATGCATTTTATGGAAGTATTTTAACGTTGACAGCGTTTCTACAACGTATTTATACCAGTCATATGCATCTGCACTTTACAGATCTTATAAAAGCAATAATAGCATGTATTTTTGAGGCAATATTCTTTCGCTTTTATCTATCATTTGTTAGAATCTTCTCTTTTATATCTTATCGTAAACGTAAGCGGCAATGGGGAAGTATCAAAAGAACAAGTCAGTAAATAACGATAAGGACTTATTACAAATCTATTGTAATGGGTTCTTTTTCATATCAGGATCAAACAAAAAGGATTGTTTGCTGACAATCCTTTAAGCTTCAATTCTATAATTATTCTTTCCATCATTTTTTACTTCATAAAGCAGGGAATCCGCTCTTTGATAAAGAGTTCTTAGGTTATCCTCTTTATGACGGATAGAAACGCCAATACTTAAGGTTGGAATTGGTGTTTTTGCGCTCTTGTTGAGATAAGCTAATTCCTGGAATAACATTTTTATTAATTCCTCCAGACGTTCTCTGGTTTCATATTTTAAGAATACACTAAACTCATCTCCGCCAAGACGCCCGATAAAGGCATTTTCCTGGAAAATCTCTTTCATTGCATTTGCGACAGTAATCAATACCTGATCACCTTCATAATGACCATACGTATCGTTTACATTTTTGAAATCATCAATATCAATAATGGCAAATGCATATTGTTCATCACTTGCTTCCAGTAAATCAGAAATATCTTTTTTGAATGTATTAGAATTTAATACCTTTGTTAGACCATCGATACGACTAGTTTCCAACAACTTATCTTTTTCTAATTTTTGATCATGGATATTCTGGAAACGTCCGATGATGGATACTGGTTTGTTCTGGTCATAAATCACTTTTGTGATGATATGATACCATTGGGGATCCTGATGAGGGAAGTATAATTTCATTTCTTCATCTATATCTTCTTTTCTCATAAGCAGTTGATAGATGGAGTCTTTTCCATTGTTTACCTTTACTTTATAGTGATATTTTGAGAATGGCTGTATGGTTTCATCTGTTTCAAATAAGATCTGACCTTCCTTGGAAAGTGTGATTTCATCTTGGATATAGTTATAAGTAAATGTTACTTCTCGCATCATATCAGACAAATAGCGATAGCGGGTATTTTCTAATTCCAATTGTTTGCCAAGTCGAATCTTGTTTTTATAATACAGGAATAAAACAATAAAGATAAAGGCACAGAAAGAAATAACAAACATTGCCACGAAGAGAGGATTCTCTTTAAAGAACTGTGACAACATAAATTCATGGTTTTGCTGAGCATTTTGATATAGATATTTTTCCAGTCTATTAGGTTCAATAGAACGAATACCTTTATTGATAATCGTAGAAAGTATTTTATCATTCTTATTTGCAATCCCAATACTGTAGCGAACGGTATCATTGATGGTTTTTGGATAAATAATGGTATGTTCATAATGATTGCGATATTGATAATAGGAAGCCGCATAACTGTTGGAATAGGCAAAGTCACAGGTGCCAGATTCTACTGCATTTAATGTTTCTTCAATCGAATCAAAATAAACTGCCTGTTTAGGATCATTATTGTTTTTTTCACCTTTATAAATCGCCTGTATTTTGCTATCTAAGTCCTGTACATTCACATCTTCATTTACAACCATGACTTTTTCTGTTTCAAGATAAGGGGTCGATAATAGTAATGTATCTTTTAAAGCGTAATCATATTCATAATCAACGGAAAGTACCAGATCGACTTCATGTTTATTTATTTTATCTAGATAATCTTCATAAGATTTCGCATAGACATATTCTAGACTGCCGCCGATATTCTCTGTGATATCATTGAGAATGTCATAAGCTACTCCATGTATTTTATTGTTTTTATCCAGATATTCAATCGGCCCAAAGCCATCATGGACAAGCACTTTTAATTTTGGATGTTCTTCAATATAAGCCTGTTCCTTACTGTTCAGATAGATATCTCCATCTTGTTTATTGAAATAACGATTGTATAAATCGGATTGTAATGTTGGATACACTTCACTGATGTAGGTAATCGCTTGATTTAATTCACTGACTACTTCCGTATTGCCTTTGGTTGTTGCAAAGTAGAAGGGAACAGGGGAGAACTTGATAATGGAGCGCATATCATCAGGAATGGATAAGTTAACCGTCAATAAAGCATCGGCTTTTTGTGCATTGACTTTTTCTGCCTGATCAACGTCATCATCACACCATACGATTTCATAATTGATGCCATTCAAATCGGCATATTGAAAAAACAAGTCATTTCGATTCGTTGCTTTTTTCAACAGTGCGACTTTAATGGATTTGTGATCAGAAATGTTAAATTCATCAATTTCTGCTTCCTTTTTATTTACCGCTAATACACTATAGGCATTGCCATAATTCTCACTTGGAAAGTCATATAGTTTTTCGGATTGTTCATTATTGGACATGGCACCCATCAAATCGATTTCGCCTTTTTCCAGCATTTGCAACAACTTTGACAACTGTTCATCTATATCGCCATCCACTGTGACAAACTCATATGTCCAGCCAGTGTATTGGGCAAGTTCTTTTAAATAATCATAGGTATATCCACTATACCCACCCTCTGTTTTTTCTGTTAACCCCTTTTGTATTGGCCAGCCGACACGGATCACTTTTTGTTGTTGGGCATGAACGAAAGGACACATAGAAATCATAATGATGGCAACAAGGCATAGTGTAATGGCCGACTTCAGTTTTTGCTTCATAATCTTCACCTGCTTATCTTTTTTTGTATTGTATGACATATGCATTCGATATTTAGTATATGAAAATCTTACAATGAACTCAAGGCGGATGCCTGTGAATCTTAAAGATTTACATGTATCGATTTTATGCGATATGTCCATAGATCATTTATGTTACATGATGAATCAAAAAGCTTTTAATAATCCACCTGTTCCACGACACCAACCGCTTTAATGGATTTCCCACTCTTGTTTTTAATAGCGGTCATCGTGATTCGATTCCATACGATGTTCTTGTCTGCCATACGCGCCTTGATGACACAGGATGCGTGTTCTTCACCTTTATATATTTTTTCATATGTTTTGGCAAAGACCTCTTCATAGCCTTTGCAGACTGTACCATGGTTAATGAATCCTTCAGGAGCGGGCATAGCACAATCATGAAGGCCAAAAGCACGTTGTGTCTGCTTAGAATATGTGACCATATGACTGGCGATATCCAGTTCAAATATTGTGATTTTATCCGTATCCATAGCAATACGAAAACTCTGTTCACACATTTGCAGTTCCTCTAAAGCATTCATATAAGCACTGACATCATTGATGGAAGCATAAAGAATTTTTCCATTTGCTGTATCAGATAAGAAGAACAGGCGAACGTGAAGCCACAAAATCTGTTCATTATATAAATAGCGCACAGTCGTATCTGTGCCAGAATCCCTTTGATTTAAAGAATGTTTTAAGGCATCCATGAACAACTGCTGATCATCGGGATGCATGACTTCCAGAATATTTTTATTATGCATAGAGAACTTATGCAGCTTATAATATGCTTCATTGGCTTTTTGGACATATACATTGTTACCATCAAAGCGATAAATCGCCACAGCGCCTAATATATTATTAAGTAAAATTTCAGATACGATATCATCATGAAAAAGATCCTTTAACTTAATTAAGGAGATATCGTTGGCAAGCATCATTTTATTATCTTCAAAATCTACCAAATCGCGGTTTTCCAGCAATTTTTCAAAGGCATCCATGGGCATAGGTTTATAATAATAAAAACCCTGTGCATACAAACAGCCGATTTTCAAAAGAAAATCTACTTGTTCCTTGCTTTCTACACCTTCCGCAATGATTTTTAAATTCAGCCATTTTGCCATACGAATAACAGACTCTATGATATCCTGACTTTTACGGTCTTGTTTATCAAGAAAACGCATGTCCATCTTTAAAACATCTATATTGATATCTTTTAAAATATTCAAAGAAGAATAACCGCTGCCAAAATCATCCATCAATACAGTAAATCCATGATTCATTAAGCGGTTGATCACAAAGATGATTTCATCGCTTCTACTAGAATATGCACTTTCTGTGATTTCTAGCTGCATCCATGATGAATCCAGTTCATAGCGTTTGACTAGATTTTGAAAGATATCCTGTACATCTAATCCAAAGATATCAATGCGACTGATATTCACGGAAATTGGTAAGATTTTATGTTCTTTTGCATGTTTATGCAGCCATTTGGCACTTTCTTCCCAAACAAACTGATCCAGTTTTTTGATGAATCCGTTTTTCTCAAAGACAGGAATAAAATCTTTCGGAGAAATCATTCCTTTTTGTGGATGATTCCAGCGTACCAGTACCTCAGCACCAGTGATCTTATTGGTATTCATATTACACTTTGGTTGAAAATATATCTCAAATTCACCATTCTCTAAAGATTTATCAATGCCATTGATCAGTTCTTGCTCCTCTAATAAAACATTGCGCATGCTGTTGTCATAATAGGCATAGTATTTCATATAAATGCCTTTGACTGATTTTGCGGCAAGGATAGCCCGATCACACATCAATGATACGGGAATATCCAATACTTTGATATCATAGATACCAATACTTGGGATTACTTCCATATCCTTTGAAAATGAGTGAAAGATTTCATTGATTGTTTCTGCGGCTTTATCTCCACCTTGTACCCGTGGTAAACAGATAGCGAAAATATCAGCACCGATTCTTCCATAACAGGCTTCTTTTCCAAAAGCTTCCTGCAGCTTTATGGAGATCCTGTTCAATAAAATATCGCCTAAATCTGTACCATATACATCATTGATCAATTTGAAATGTTCAATATCTGCACAAATCAATTCATATTGTGAAGGGGATGCCTGTTTTAAAATATCTCCGACATGTTCATAAAACGATTGTTTACTGTAGATGTTTGTTAAAGCGTCGTAATTCTTGTAGTAATCAAGTTCTTTTTCCAGCATCTTGATTTTTTCTGTCAATTCATTCTCCCTGCAAGGTCCCATACAGTCATCCCTCCTTGATCGTTACATCAATAACGGAATCTTGTTTCAAACTCTTCTAAATCATTGTCAATGTACTTCCCACTGGCATCTGTCTGGTTCTTTTGAAACATTTGTGGCATTTTTCTTTTCTGAAGCAGATAATTGATCAATCCGATCAATAATGCTTCTACTACTGCAATCATAGGATTTACTTTAAACAATAAGGCAATCACCACAAATAAAACGGTAGATATGCCAAAAGAAATCAACAGCAGTTTTTTATTAATACTTTGATATACCCCTTGAATAAAATCTGTATAGCGCATCATAAAAGCTGCTTCTTCACCCTCTATAGCATATGGTTCATAAACAATCATGGAGGATCGTTTATATTTTGGATGCATCAGGCATTCTTTGACATGCAATATACGCATTGCACAATAACGTGCAGCGTTTTTATTGCCGTTTGCTTCATAGTGACATCCTTCCATATACTGAATATGTACATAGCTTTGCGTATCGATTGGCTCTTTCATCTGTTTCATCAATGCATGAAGTTTTTCCATGATGGCGTTTTGAAAGGAAGGCTGCGTTATAAATTCTTCATAAAGTTGTGAAACGCTTTCCTTAACATCCAATTGTTCTGTTTGTTGATCTAATTCCTGTAAATCCATAATGACACCTCTTGCTTCTATATATTACTTTTATTATAGCATAACTTACGAAAAAAGTCTGTGATTGTTTCACAGACTTTCCACTTATAAAGCGTTTCTTTCGTTGATAATAGAATCCCATGTATTCTTTCCAATCACACCATCAATCGTCAGATCATATAAATACTGATACTGCTGAACCATCGTTGTTGTTCTTGGACCAAAGGTTCCATCCAATGGAATCGGACGTAAACAATTATTTTTTGCGGCAATTTCATTTAAATACTCCTGCATTTTAAATACATCCAGTCCCTGATTGCCCTGCGTTAAATAATAGGAACGAGAATATACTGGAATATTGGTGATGATGCCAAGCTCACGAAGTTGATTAACAATACTGTTCCATGTATCTAAGCCAATCTTGCCATTGATGGGTAGATTGGCATATGCCTGCCATTCTCTTACAGCATCTGCGGTATCAACACCGTATTTGCCATCTTCTTTGACACGTGTTTTAGTAAAACCTCTTCCTTGCATGATATTCAAATATCCCTGCATTTTATTGACCGCAATGCCAACATTACCAACTTGTAATGGACCAAACGTGTTATTCATCATGATCCCCCTTTCCTTACAGTATATGGGGCAATGACAATAAGCAATGATACATCTGCCTATAGATGACAATATTTTTTATTGTCATTCATATAATGAAATGGGGGGTGAGGTTATGAAAATAAAGCTTTTTATGATGTTGTGTTGTTTCTTTTATCTGATCATGCCCATACATAGTGCTCATATCGATGTAAGCTTTCATGTATATACAAATGATCATCTGCCAGTAAGAGGTGCCGTTTTTTCTTTGTATCAGGAAGATATCTGTATAAAAGAAGATATTACAAGTGATGAACAGGGAAATGTCAAAGTGATGGATTTAGAAACAGGTGTATATCATCTAAAACAGAAAACAACCATGGATGGATATGACATATATAAGGAAGATATAAGTTTTTCTTATGAGGAAGGCAAAGCAA
Organism: Absiella sp. AM29-15; assembly: GCF_003434225.1. Classification (NCBI taxonomy): domain Bacteria; kingdom Bacillati; phylum Bacillota; class Erysipelotrichia; order Erysipelotrichales; family Erysipelotrichaceae; genus Amedibacterium; species Absiella sp. AM29-15. Next base: position 74,351 of record NZ_QVFL01000006.1, on the reverse strand, counting down.
TGGTATTAAAAGATGTCATCAATCAAAGATTATGTGGAGATGTTACCATACAATTGCTGAATGATGAAAAAAAGCCAATGGCGGATACAACCTTTACACTGACATCTGATCATTTCCAAAAAAGTTATACCAGTGATAAAAAAGGATATTGTCAAATGAAGCATCTGCCACTTGCCACGTATACATTAAGCAAAGGGAACACTTCAACGCAGTTTTCCATCACTCAGGGAAATTATGATCGTACTTATATCTTACAGATCTGTTTAAATCCTCGAAGGATAGAAGAAAAAAAAGAAGATCCATCTTTATGGATCTTAAGCACACTTTTACTGGCATGCTTTGGTTTTGGATTTCTATATGTTTATCGAACAGAATTGAAACAGAGATAGTTCTTTCATACAGGCATCAAATTCATCACTTGTTAAACAGGCGCCTTTTTTTGATATGATTGCACGACTGATATGATTGGCGATTTGAATAGCACTTGCCATATCATAGCCAAGGGAAGTCAATGCAATAATACTGCCTATATGACCATCTCCGGCACCAATCGTATCTACTGGGATTTTTGTCTGTACAGGTAAATAGATGCCATGTGCGTTTTCATATAGATAGGAGCCATCTTTACCAAGAGTAATAATCACACTTTGATGCGTTTTCGCATATAAAGCTTTTGCGGCATCTTCTATGTTGTCTTTTCCAGATAAAGCAAGTGCCTCCTGCTTGTTTAAGTGTAAGATACAGGATAAGGAAAACAACGTATCTAATTTTTCCTGTTCAATATGCATAATGCGGGGACCACAGGCAAAATATATTTTGATATCAGGATGTGCTTTTAAATAATCGATGATATAAATACCACTTTCTTCTTCAATTTCCAAACCACAGATATAAACTGTATCGATTTCTTCCTGTGCCAGCTGATCAAACCACTGCTTCTGAAAATGGTATTCCGCACCATGCAGGGCTAAAAAACTACGTTCTCCATCATCCTCTACAAAACAATAGCAGCAGCCGTTTTCTTCTTCACTATCCGGGAAAAAGGGAGTCTGGTGACGTTTTTTAAGTTGTTTTCGTACAAAATCAGCATAGATTCCAGTACCAATGGGTGTGCATAAATGATAATCTACATGAAACAGATCCAACATACAGGCAGCGTTACCGGCACAACCGCCAAGGGCAAATGTTTGTGTGCGGATATGAATATCTTCTTCCTTTTCAGGTAGGTGGGGAATTTCTATAATGACATCGGTGGTACATGAACCAATTATCGCAATATGCGGTTTCATAAATTCATCAATCCTTTCTTTTTTTTACATCGAATGTATGGTATCATCTTACTACAGAACGGACGTGATCGACAATGAAAAAACAAACAAAAAGAACAATACAAATGGTAAGTGGTGCGGTAGCAACTGCTTTATTGGCACGTGCAGCATATCGTCAAAATCATCAGCTGGATATCAGCTCTTTTGTATATCACAATGAAAAACTGCCAGGAAGTTTTCATGGTTTTCGCATCTTGCAGGTATCTGATCTGCATAATGCACGCTTTGGCTTTCATCAGAAAAAACTAATAAAGGAAATTCAACTAGCAAGTCCGGATATCATTTTGATTAGTGGTGATTTAATAGATAAACGACGCTGTCGTAAAAATAATATTCAGCCAGCCTTACGTTTTGTAAAGGAAGCAGTCAAGATTGCTCCTGTATATTATGTACCAGGCAATCATGAAGCCACAAGTGAAATCTATCCATATCTAAAGGAACGATTATTGGCATATGGAGTTGAGGTATTAGGCAACAGCATGGTGGAATTAAGTAGAAACGAAGAAGCCATTACCTTGATTGGTGTAAAGGATCCAAAATTTTATATTCATGAACCACAGCGCTTTCAACATAATCTTCAGACTCTAAAACAGATGAGTGACAATCAATTTCATATATTGTTATCACATCGTCCGGAATATTTTGATTTTTATGCAGCCTGTGGCTTTGATATCTGTTTTTGCGGACATGCACATGGTGGACAGATTCGCTTGCCTAAGATAGGTGGGCTGTATGCTCCCAATCAGGGAATATTTCCCAAATATACAAATGGACGCTATGTAAAGGGTGATACCACCATGTTTGTATCCAGAGGACTGGGCAATAGCAAGGCACCTTTACGTATACATAACCATCCACAGCTGGTGCTGGTGCGTTTATGTAAGGCGTAATATCATGATTTTAGCATTTGTGTGAAATCTTACAACAAGAAAAAGTCATGTATGCTTATGAACATGCATGGGCATCAAGGTTATGTGACAGAAAAAGAATATATCTATTTAAATAGTGGAGATACACCTGCTTTTTCGCAATTAAAAGATGATATCAATTTTTGATATTGTGATCATGAATACCTCGTGATGCAATATCTGTAAATATAAACAGCCTTGTCATTTTATGCATTTGCCTTTATAATGTAGCATGTTAAGAGGTACGATTATGTTACATATTTATTTAGATGCCGAATTTGATGCGGTAAAAATTAAAGGGAAATTTCAACAGGCAATCATATCGATTGGGGCTGTGATGCTGGATGATAATGGGAAAGAACTGGATCAGTTTTATTCTCTTGTTAGACCAATGAATTTTGTACGGTTAACTTCTGTGGTTTATCGTATGACACATTTGAATACTCATCAAATTGAACATGCCAAAGCACTACCAATAGTGATGGAAATCTTTATGCGATGGATTCATCGCTATGAAAAGGATATGGATAATGTGAGATTCTACAGCTTTGGACCAGATGATCGAAGGACATTGATACAGAATTGTCGCTATTATGATCTGGATATGGAATTTTTTAAGGATATGAAAGATCTTCAAAAGGAAATATCACCATCTGTGAAGTTTCAAGAACAGCTGATATCCTCCACACTCTCCTTAGATGATTTAAAGAGTGCTTATGATATACATGGAGCGGTAGATCACAACGCCTTAAGTGATGCAATTGATTTAATGGAAGTTCATCGTGCTTATTGTTTACGCAAGCCACAAAACATGACGCAGATTGCGGCAATCGTGAATCGCAAGATTAAGAAACAACAGGAGGTTGCCTTGAAACAGCGCTTACGACTTGCAAGAGTTATGAAAGAGCGTTTCAAAGATTATCCATCCCATATCCGAATACAGTTTCGAGAAGATGTGTTAGAAGAATTGAGAACGATGCGTGAGCGTGATGATAATTTTCATATTCGCTTTAAAAGTGATCGTATGATTATAGATGAAGAAGCATATTATTATAATGAATTAAAAATGATCATGTCGTTGATTCTGGATGATGAGGTGCCATCATTTTGTTTGGAAATCCATTACCATGGACAATCATTCACCAAACAATACCTGTTGACATATCGCAATGCGACCATGATCGAACATATTATAAAACGATTAATGGGTGTACCATTAGAATGATTCAGGAAAGGAAGGAAAAAAGGTCCTTCCTTTTTTCATAAGATGTATTTTAAAAATGTGCGTATCCATTGAATTTTTTTGATTTTCGTATATAATACTACTGAGGCGGGAAATTTGATTTCCTGTTTATGATTCGCAAAACAATATGTATGGGGAGTGGTTTTTTTTGGACGGATCGCATATAGGCCTATTGATTTTACTTGTAATACTAATTGCCTTATCGGCATGTTTTTCTTCAGCAGAAACAGCGTATTCCTCTTTGAATGTCATACGTTTGAAACAGATGGCGAAAAGCGGAAATAAAAAAGCGAAAACTGCATATGCTAATGCAAAGAATTTTACCGCTGTAATCACAACGATTTTGATTGGAAACAACGTGGTGAATATTCTTGCGACATCAATTTTGACAAGTCTTGCGACAGAACTGATCAAAGGAGCTGCTGGTGTTGCGGTAGCAACTGGTGTGATGACGGTATTGATCTTGGCGTTTGGTGAAATTACACCAAAAATCGTTGCGAAAGCGAAAGCTGAAAATATCGCCTTATTGATGGCTAAGCCATTGAGCATTCTGGTAACGGTGTTACGCCCGATTTCTTTTGTGGTTGAAAAGATTGAACAGCATTGGGAAGAAAAGCTTCAAATCGAAAATGTCACTGCGACAGAAGATGAACTGCTGGAAATCGTCAGTACGATTGAACAGGAAGGTGTCTTGGAACAGGAAGAACGTGAACTGATTGAAAGTGTCATCGAATTTGATGATAAAAACGTTCGTGATATCATGGTGCCAAGAGATCAGGTTGTATTCTTATATGACAATGCAACGTATGATCAGTTAAAAACAACATTACATGATCATAAACTCTCACGTTTACCAGTCATATCCTATGAAACAACACAGGTTGTGGGAATTCTGCGTGTACGTGATGTATTAGATGCATTATTGGAGGGCAAAGAAGTGGTAATCAAAGATTTGATGCAGCCACCGGTATTTGTGACTCAGCGTAAGAAGCTGCCTGCAGTATTAGAAGATATACAAAAATCAAGAGAGCATATCGCTATCGTTGAAGAATCACAGACATCCCATGTTTACGTTGGTATCGTTACCCTGGAGGATGTTTTGGAAGAACTGGTAGGAGAGATCTATGATGAATATGATCCTTTGCCAAATCATGTATTAGAGATTGGTTTACATACCTTTGAGATTGATGGAAAAGTTTCCTTGATTGATTTCTTTGATACTTATATGGAGGATCAGGATGTTCCTGATACCAAAGCCAGAACATTTGCCGCATGGATTTATGAACTGAATAACCATCGTAAGGTTCGCAAGGGCCGTGAAATAGAATTTGAGAACTTTGAAATTAAAGTACTGGATACAAAAGATGGAATGGCATCCAGAATTGAACTTACGATTCTATCCTATAACGATGATGAAGAATTGCTGGATTAATAGATGAATGGAGGAAATGAACATGAATATCTTTATTAAAGCAGTAAAACCAGAAAATGCACCAAAAGCATTAGGACCTTATTCACCAGCTACAAAGTTAGGTGATTTCGTATATCTGTCAGGACAGATTCCTTTAGATCCAGAAACTGGTGAAGTAGTAGGTACAACAATTGAAGAACAGACACACCAGGTTATGAAAAATATCGGTGCTGTATTAGCTGATATGGGACTTGGCTACAAACACATTATGAAAACAACCATTTATATCGCAGACTTAAATGACTTCGATAAATTAAATGAAGTTTATGGCTCTTATTTAGAAGAACCATATCCAGCAAGAAGCTGTGTACAGGTTGCACGTCTTCCTAAGGATGTAAAAGTTGAAATCGAATGTTTCGTTATCGATACATTGGTATACGAACAGCAGTATGCTGCACAGCAGAGTGGATGCTCAAGCTGTGGCGGTGGCTGTGATGGAGGCTGCTGCTAGTAAAGCTTTATGAAAGAGGCAAAATGCCTCTTTTTTCTTTTTCAATAGTATGGTAAGCTATAAGTGGATTTACGACAAGGAGGAGCTATGAACTTTATATTAGATATTAACGAAATCGCAAAACATAAGATTTTGCCATGTGATGTGTATCTAAACAATCAGCGGATTCCACATTTCAGCAGTTATCTTGGAGGTTTTCATTGTTGCTTTGAGGATCAATATGCGATGATCTTTGATTCAGAGGAAATCTATTTCCGTTATGTGAAAAACAAATTAACATCACGTGATCGAAGAGTCATGATTGCTTATGAGGATATGGATCATGTTCGCTTTACCATCGCAAGAACTGAAAAAGGTGTAGGCAATAAACTGGTATTAGATATCATCATCTATATGAAGATGGGGTATCCGGTTGCATCATACCAATTAGAAACATCTGCTTTTTCCCAAGTGCCAGAACTGGTAAAACTGTTGAAAGCACACCATGTACATATTGAAGATATCTTAGAACTTCATGTACGGGCAATCAAAAAAACATGTGAGGATTTAAAACAGGAACTGCTTCAAATGTATGATGATATGAAAGAAAAAGCAGGACTGTGTGAGCAGCGTAAAAATGACTGGAAATCAATTTAAACAGGAAAAGATGTAAAAAAAACATCTTTTTTTCGTATTTTCTATAATTATTTTACACTTTTATGATTTTTTCATCTATTTATGGTATAACCATACTTGGTGATGTGAATGATCTATTTATTGTATGAAAAATATCCGGATGTATATTGTTTAAGTGAAAAGGGTGTACACTGTTTCAAAGACACACATAGTGTCAAATTGATTGATCGCTGGTGCTTACGATATGGCAGTAGCTATGAAGGAAGAAAAGCGGCATGTCAAAAGGTTTGTGGTATTCATCAAAAAATACCGATTCTTTTATCTGAGAAGACAAAGGATATCTTATTTCCATTATCTGATATACGAAAGGATGAATGTATCTGGTTGAATTATCGTGCAATCATTTCCGTGAAAACAAAGAAAGACAGTGTATGTATCCTATTTGAAGATGGAAAAACGATTACCTTACATAAAGATATCCGAGGCATTAAACGCCAACAGACTATATGTAAGATGTTTTTAAACAGTCTTATGAAATGATGGAATTATGTAATTTCACATAATTTTTATAAGCAGGATTCTTGATTTTATGCTACTATTAATTTACTTTTATTTGTATAGGCAAATTGGAGGTTTTTTATGGAATATTTTTTATTGATATGTGTCTTATTACTGGTGGGTGTCATCATTGTCATGTTTTTTATGATGCGCCCATCCACCAACAACAAAAAAGAAATGCGCTTATTATTAGCGGAAAGTGAAAAACAGCAACAGGCTGGTTTATGGAATCTTCAAAAACAGATGAATGAACAGCTGCAGTATTTCCAAAAAGAAATGACATCTTCTTTAAAAGCGGATATGATGGATTTAAGGGAAACGACCACCCAACGTTTGTTCTCTATTGAAAAGAATGTAAATAATCATCTTCAACAAGGCTATACCTCTACCAATCAGGCATTTGGCAAAGTGATGGAACAGATGGGAAAGCTGGATGAAAGCCAGAAGAATCTAAAAGAAGTCAGTATGTCAATAGCCAGTATCCAAAACGTATTGACGGATAAAAAGACGAGAGGAATCTTTGGGGAAATTGAGCTGTATACACTGTTAGAAAATGCATTTGGTTTAGATCAAAAGCGTTTTGCGAAACAATATAAATTAAGCAATGGCAGTATTGCGGATGCAGTGGTCTTTGCGAAAGCACCTTTACACATGATATGTATCGACTCAAAGTTTCCTTTGGAAAATTATAATCGTTGTATGGAAGAAACACGCAAGGAAGAAAAGGCAAGACTACATCGGGTATTTGTGAGTGATGTAAAAAAGCATATCAAAACGATTCATGATAAATATATCCTGCCTGAAGAAACGGCGGAATTTGCCTATATGTTTCTGCCAGCGGAAGCCGTTTTCTCCTATATTTATGGTAATTGTGAAGAAATCATTCAATATTCTTATGAACAAAAGGTATATTTAGTGTCACCAACGACGCTGATGGCTTATATTACCGCTATAAAAGCAATTTATCTGGGCATTGAACGTAATGAAAATATGATCAGTATCCAGCAGGAATTAAAAAAGCTGCAGGTGGAATTTGAACGTTTCGAGAAACGTTATCAGACGATCTATCATGATTTTGATAAATGTTATCAAGATATGAAACTAATGCAGATCACAACGGATAAAATGATACAGCGATTCCATGAAATCGAAGAGGTAAAACTAGAAAAAACAGATCAATGATCTGTTTTCTTTTTAAAAATCCAATTGTACATGATACGTTAAGATCCATTGATCAATCTGATAAAGATAAGCTAACAGCTGTGGTCCACTCATCAACTGGCCATACCATGGAAGGGTATAAGATGCACCTTTGCTTTCAATTAGTTCTTTTAATGTGGCGTCATCAAATAAACGATGAAGGGGAGAGGATGGATCATCATATCGTTTCTTTAATAAATCAGCGACCAGATCGGCGTATAGGGGATTATGGGTTTTAGGGAAAGGATTTTTCTTTCTCCAACAAACATCTTTTGGCAGCAGTTTCTCAAATGCCTTACGTAGGATACCTTTTTCATTTTGTTTATAAAACTTCATATCCCATGGGATATTGTATACATATTCCAATGTTTTTACATCCGCAAATGGTGCTCGTATCGTGATGTTTGCCCAATTTGCCATGGTGATTTGACGTACTACCAAAGTCTGCATGAACCAGTGCAGACATAAAACACTGTGAATCCTTGCTTGGCGGTCTTCTTTACTATCATCAGATAGATAATCCATATCCGCAATACTATCCGCATAGTTTTTCTTAATATAGCCCTGATAATCAAAGTGCTTGATATCCTCATGCAACAAGGAAATACGATCATTTACATTTCTTAGCCATGGAAATGTTTCTAAATCTTTTAATTCTTTACGATAAAACCAAGGATAGCCGCCAAAGATTTCATCACTGCATTCTCCACTGAAAATCACACGTTCTTTTTGTGATACCTGTTCACATAACCATAATAGGGAACTGTCGATATCTGCCATGCCAGGAAATTCACGTGCCAGCATGGCATTTTTTAATTCATCACGCAATTGTTTCTGTGTAATCATCAATTCCTGATGTTGTAAAGGATAGCGTTCACACATCTGTTTGATATAATCATCATCTAAAGATACCTGATACATGTTGCCTTTAAAGTTTTCTTTATTGCCTTCATAGGCAAGGGAATAGGTATGCCAGTCTGCTGTTTCCTTTGCACATACCGCTGTGATGATACTGCTGTCTAAACCACCGCTTAAAAAAGAAGCATGCACTTGGTCCATCTGTCGTTTGATAGAGGCTTCCACAAGTTCATAGACATGTTTTGCGGTCGTATCAATATCATCTTCATGTTTTTTCGCACGTAAACGATAATATGTTTTTAATGCTACTTTATCTTTATACGTAAAATATTGTCCCATGGCTAATTGATGGATGCCATCAAGAATCGTTTTGTTTTCAGGAATACCTGGACCAAAGGCAAACAGGTCCATAACGCCTTCTTTACTCAGCTTTGGTGTAATAGCAGCATTATCCAGCATGAGGGAAATACGATTACTGATGACAAGCTGGTGATCATCCTCATAATAATATAGAACAGAAAGTCCCAAAGGATCTTTAGCAGCTAGTATTTGATGATCATGATACAACACGAAGGCATAGGCTCCTTCGATATGCTTCATCAAATCTTCTTTCCAGTGTAAATAGGCATATAAAAACAATTCTTCTAATGATGCAATAGGGGGAAACTGTGCTTCATGTAACTCTTCTTTGATTTGTTTTTCGTTATATACCTCACCATCTACCACGATGGCATAGTTCTTACGTGCATAACTGATTTCCTCAAAACCACACAGCCACATATCCTGCATATGCACAAGAGAAGCAAAGTGGGTATGCATGGCATCAATGTTCTGATTTTTAATAAATAAATACTCTTTCATTTGATCGCATCCTTTCGTTTCAGTGTATGATATACAAAAACAAAATATGACAGTGAAAACATGTACAGATAGGTAGAATTAAATATAAATGAGTGTATAATAAATATGCTTACAAGAAAAAGGAGAAGTTAAGACATGAAGGATACGTTTAATAGAAAGGATATCTCCACGTTTGTTTTAGTGGTGATTGCGTCATTTCTATGTGCAGTAAACATTAATACATTTATTAATGCTGGGGGCTTGTTTCCGGGTGGTTTTACAGGTTTAACGGTTTTTATTCAGCGATACTTTGATCAATATCTTGATATCGCTATTCCATATTCACCAGTGTATTATTTATTAAATGCCATTCCAGCATTTATCGGCTATAAAATGGTAGGAAAGAAATTTACGATTTTTTCCTGTTTGATGATATTTTTAACCGGTCTATTTGCGGATATCATGCCAAGTATCAATATCACAGAGGATATCCTGTTGATTACGATTTTTGGTGGTATCTTGCAGGGTATCGCTTTGGGTATTGCACTTCGTGGCAATGCCAGTAGTGGAGGTACGGATTTTATCGCTATGTGGATCAGTAAAAAGACTGGTCAGCCGGCATGGAATTTCATCTTGGGAATGAATGCGGTAATGCTTGTGGCAGCAGGATATTTATTTGGCTGGAATAAAGCTTTATATTCCATCATCTTTCAGTTCTGTAGTACACAGGTCATCAATACCGTTCATAAACGTTATAAACAAATGACGATTTTCATTATTACCAGCAACCCGGAAATCGTTGTGGAAGAAATACAGAATTCTACCCATCATGGAGTCACGCGTTTAGATGGCATTGGTACATATTATGGACAGCCAAGAACGATGCTGTATACAGTTGTGGATTCTAATTCCGTCAAAGGTCTGGTGACTCGAATCAGAGAAATTGATACATCAAGTTTTATCAATGTCACAAAGACAGAATATGTCGAAGGCAGATTCTATCAGGTACCGATTGAATAGAGGTTTCATTGAAATCTCTATTTTTTTCATATATTCTTCATGTTTTCATCACATTCCTTCTATATAATGGGTGAGCATAAGGAGGAATATTATGTATATCATAAAGAATGCATGGCGAAACATCTGCCGAAATATGGGAAAGAATATATTGCTTGGCATCATTGCACTCGTCATTGGATTATCTTGTTGCCTTTCATTATCCATTCATCAAGCAGCAGCAAAACAAAGAGCTGCCGGCTTAGATGAGCTTACCATTAACGCAACGATTGGCATTGATCGTATGTCTGTTATGAAACAGGGAAACAAAGAGAATCCAGAGGATGTGAATCCTAAAGAAATGTTGTCAAATATCCATTCACTTTCTTTAGAAGAGTTACAAACATATGCGAAAGCTGAAAGCGTAAAAGATTTTTACTATATAGAAACTTTGTCAATGAATGCAGAAGGCATAGAGCCACTATCATCAAGTGATGAGCATATGGCGGATATGGGAAAGAATTTTGGCGGTAAAGAAATGAGCAGTGCAGATTTTTCACTTATTGGCTATAGCACCCAGGAGGCAATGACGAATTTTGCGGAAGGCAATGCCAGTATAACTAAGGGCACGATGTTTCTGGAAAGTGATCAAGACACATGTATCATTTCTGAAGAATTAGCAGAATATAACACTTTGGCTGTTGGAGATACCATAAAACTGATAAATCCAGATAATACCAAAGATGTAACAGAATTGAAAATTAGTGGAATTTATAGCTTAAATGAAACAAGTAGTGATATAGGATTTATGAGAAGTGATCCTGCAAATCAGATATATACAAGTACAACAACCATAGATACGATTGTGGAAGCATCAAATAAAACGGATAGTGATAAAGCTTTAAAGGCAAGTGTATCAGGGACTTATCTGTTTGAAAATGTAGAAGCATATGAAGCTTTTGAAGCACAGGCAAGAGATCTTGGATTATCAGATGATTATACGATACAATCACAAAACCTGAATCAATATGAACAAAGTCTTCAACCTTTGGAAAGCCTGAGTGGATATGCGACAATTTTCTTAGTTGTGGTACTTGTGATTGCAGGCTTGATTCTGGTGGTTCTTCATATATATCATATCCGTGAGCGCAAATATGAAATTGGTGTACTTGCGGCTATAGGCATGAATAAGCGCAAAATTGCTTGTCAGTTTGTATTGGAGATATTTGTTGTGACAATGGTATCCATGCTGATAGGAAGTGGCATAGGTGCGTGTATCAGTGTACCAGTTACCAATATGTTGTTAGAAAACACTACCATAACACAAAATGATCGTCCTGGAAATTTTGGGAAAGATATGCCAGAAGATACAGGTGATCATAAAGAAATGTCAAAGGATATGATGGCACAGGGAAAACAATATATTCGTGAAGTAAGCAGTGCTACAGATATCATCGTGGTATTGGAAGTATGTGGCATTGCGGTATTGTTGACAATGGTGTCTGGCGGTGTTGCGATTATGAGCATCTTACGTTATGAACCTTTAAAGATTTTATCAGATAGAGAGTAGGTGTATCATATGGAAATCTTACAATTACAAGATGTTAGTTATACGTATACAGGAAAAACAAATGTTATTGAACATGTATCCTTATCCTTTAAACAGGGAAAAATTTATGCCATTGTAGGAAAAAGCGGTGCAGGGAAAACAACGCTGCTTTCCATGATGAGTTTACTGACCAAACCATCATCAGGCAAAATCTTATATGATGCAAAAGATATTACAGATATGGATCCATATCATTATCGAAGTCAATATGTTGGTGTAATCTTTCAGAACTATAACTTGTTAATGCATTTAACCGCTTTAGAAAATGTAGTATTATCCATGGAAATTGCCGGTAAGAAAGAAAACCGCAAAATGATTGCAAGAGAGCTGCTGGAAAAAGTTGGATTAGATGAAGAAGAAATGAATCGCAGAATATTGAAACTATCCGGAGGTCAACAACAAAGAGTTGCCATCGCACGATGCTTGTCTTATGAGCCAAAAGTGATTTTGGCAGATGAGCCAACAGGCAATCTGGATATGGAAACACAGGCTGAGATTCTTGAAATATTTAAGTCCTTGGCAAAAGAGGGTCATTGTATCATTATGGTAACGCACTCTAAAGAAGTCGCTGCCTGTGCGGATGAAATCTATGAATTAAAACGAATGAAAAAATCCACAAAAAAGATATAGAAGGCTATATCTTTTTTTTCTGCCATGTTAAAATATACTAAGGTAGAAGAGGAGTAGAATTATGGATAAAAAAGATCAGCGATATCAGGATTATGTAAGTATTTTAAAGAAGGAACTGGTTCCTGCAATGGGCTGTACGGAGCCAATCGCCATCGCATTTGCGGCAGCACTTGCGAAAGAAAAATTTAATCAGGAAATTGATGCCGTGGATATTTATGCCAGTGGCAACATCATCAAGAATGTAAAAAGTGTAATCGTACCAAATACCGGTGGTAGAAAAGGTATTCCAGTAGCGGCAGTGGTGGGGATTATCGCAGGAGATGCGAGTAAAAATCTTGAAGTTATCAGCGAGGTAAGCGAAGAACAGCGTGCAGCAATTGATACCTTCATGAAGGAAAAATGCATTCGTGTACATCCTTTAAAATGTGAAAATGCATTAGAGCTAGAAGTGATTGTATCTAATGAAAAGTCTTATTGTAAAGTAAAAGTAGCACAGGAGCACAGCAATGTGGTATTGATTGAAAAAGATCAGGAAATCCTGTTTGAAAAAAGTATCTGTGGCAAGGAACAAAAAGATGAAGCATACGCTTCCTTATCCATGGAGGATATCTATGATTTCGCATTAACCGCTGATTTAGATGATGTTAAAGATATTTTGCAGCGTCAGATTGATTACAACACAGCGATTGCAAAGGAAGGCATTGAAAAAGGCTATGGGGCAGGTATTGCCAATATGCTGTTGAAAGTATATGGGGACAGTGTACAGGTGAAGGCAAGAGCAATGGCTGCAGCCGGTTCTGATGCAAGAATGAGTGGTTGTGAATTGCCAGTCATCATTAATAGTGGAAGCGGCAATCAGGGCATGAGTGCTTCTTTACCGGTTATTGTATATGCGAAAGAGCTGCAAAAAAGCAAAGAAGAATTATATCGGGCATTATTGATCAGTAATCTATCCACAATCTATCAAAAACAGTTCATTGGCAGATTGTCTGCATATTGTGGGGCAGTAAGTGCAGGTGCTGGCGCAGGTGCTGGGATTGCATATCTTTTGGGTGGCAACTATGAAAACATTACGCATACGATTGTCAATGCGTTAGCAATTACAAGCGGTATGATCTGTGATGGGGCAAAACCAAGCTGTGCCGCAAAGATCGCCAGTGCCGTTGATGCGGGGATTATGGGCTGTTATATGTATCAATGCGGTAAGCAGTTTTATTGTGGAGAAGGCATTGTTCAAAAGGGAATCAAGGCCACAATAGAAAGTGTAGGAGAGCTTGCCCGTAAGGGAATGAAGGGAACCGATGAAGAAATTATAGAATTGATGATAAAAAATGATAAATAAAGGATAAAAAGGAATATATTTTCTACGAATGTAGGAAAAATATTCCCTTTTTTTCCTAAAAAGGTTATAATTAATTTGAAAATATAAATAGGCAAATCTACCGCAAGATAGAGACGCAAAACTACAGGGTCCCACGGGGATAGCCAGTTGCAAAAAAAATGTTCTTTTTTTTGTTGCTGTTTTGGCAGCCTTTTTATTATAATCAGGAGGATGCAATACAATGAAAATTAAAAAGCACATACGCAATACAATATTGATTCTGCTGATTTTGTTGCTGCCGACAATTTCTATGCTGCCAATGCATGCATCAAGTCGAAGGGTCATTAAAGTAGGATATCCGATACAGTCAGGATTGACGATGAAGGATGAAAATGGCAATCGTTATGGATATACTTATGATTATCTGATGCAGATTGCCCAATACAATGATTGGGAATATGAGTTTGTAGAAGCAAAGGGAGATTTAAATGAACAGTTGACCACATTAACAAAACAGCTGGAAGATGGGGAAATTGATTTGCTGGGCTGTATGCGTTACAATGATGCACTCGCCAAAATGTATGATTATCCAAGTGAGCCATATGGTTATGCATATAATATTATTGCGGTCAAAGATGATAGTGATCTTGTCAATCTGGAATCATTAGCAACCAAAAAGGATTTAAAGATTGCCGTTAATAAAAATGCGAAAACACGAATTGAAAAGCTGGATCAGTTTGCGGCGATGAATGGATTTACCTATACCAAGATTGAGGCATTAGATACAGAGGATTTAATCAAAAAAATCGAAAATGAAGAAGCGGATGCCTATCTGCTTACAGATTTAGAAAATACGGAGGACTATCGAAGTATTTCACGCTTTTCACCGGATGCATTCTATTTTGCGACGACCAAAGGAAATACAGAAATCGTAACGGAATTGAATCAGGCAATTCTAGATCTTTCTAAAATGAATCCATTATTGACAACCACACTGTATAATCGTTATTTTGAAAATATGTGTGGGGAGATTCATCTAAACAGCAAAGAAAAAGAATTCATCAAAGAAAATGGTACCATCAAGGTATTGGTACTTGAAAACAATGCGCCGATTGAAGATTCTAAAAATGGAGAAGCGGTAGGAATCGGCAAGGATATTCTGGATTTTATTTCTGAAAATACGGGAATGAAATTTGAATATGAAATGGTAAAAACATATGAAGAATATAAAAATAAAATAAAAAACAGAGAAGCCTCTGTTTTGATGGGATTACCATTTGATGCATCGCAGGCAGAAACATTGGATGTCACATTTACTTCTCCATGGCTAGTAAGTGATATCATGCTGGTTATGAATAAAAATCTGGATCCTAATGAATTAAAGGACAAAATCAAAGGGACCACCTATTTAAATACACCCGCAATTGCGGAAGCAAACGAAGATAAACGCTACAACAATATCGAAGATTTATTAGAAGCATTAAATGAGCGGGAAGTTGATTATGCATATATCAATCCATATCAGCTGACGTATTATACCAACAAGCTGCATTTGGACAACCTCAGTACTTTTTCTGTACCGGAATATTTATTGAATCAATATGCATTCGGGGTATCTAAAAATACAGATTCCCGTCTGATCAGTATTTTAAATAAAGGGATACGTACGATAGACAGTGAAAAATTAAACCGCTATATTTATAAGAATGCCTACGTGGAAGAAAGCTTTCATTTAAAGGATTTTTTGAATGAGCATATCGCCGGTGTTAGTTTTGTCGCATTATTGTTGATTGCGGGAATTGTTGGCGCAATCTTTATGTATTACCGGCATCGTTTTGAAGTACAGCGTGCCATTGAATTGGAATATCAGCGATATCAGATGTTATCGATAATCACTGGAGAAATGACCTTTGAATATGATTTTGAAAAAGATACAATGAAAATCAGTAAAGAAGGCATCGGAAAGATTGCAAATGAAGAAATGATTGAGCATTTCAAAGATGAATCCGCAAAACAGGAAACCAATGAACATATGGTATTGACGGTATTAGAAGAATATCTGGAAAATGCGTTAGATCGTCATGAAGAAGTTTTGATACGTATGCTGGATGGCAGTGAACGCTGGTATCAGCTGGTAATTAAAATTATTTATGATATAGGAAACTATGGACATCGACCAGTTTATGCGATTGGCAAGATTTTAGATATCCAGCAGCAGATCAATGAAAAGGAACAGTTGTATAAAGAAAGCACGACGGATTCTTTGACAGGCATCTATAATCGTGCTGGAGGATTTAAAGAAATCAATCATGCATTATCCAAACAGGGTGGTGCCATCATTATGGCAGATCTAGATAAATTCAAACAAGTAAATGATGAATTTGGTCATTTTGCGGGAGATCATGTATTGATTGAAACTGCATCGATATTAAAACATGTATTCCATGAAGGAATCGTTGCACGCCTTGGCGGAGATGAATTCTTATTGTTTATCCAGAATACCAATAAGGAAGAGATTGCACTTCTATGTGAGCGGGCATTAAAAGAAATGCATGAGAAAAAATATGAAGATGCAAAAAACGTAGATGTGACAATGAGTATGGGCGTTGTATTTGTGAAAGAAAACGCCTCATTGGAAAATGCGATGCGAAAAGCCGATGAGTTATTATATGAAGCAAAACGCAGTGGACGCAGCACATATCATATATGCGAAGAAACAGTTTAATAAAGAAGGTGGAGCTATGGAAATTGTAAAAAAGGAAAATAAGTCTGAGAATGAAGCGTTTTATGTAGTCGGTGTGGGAGCAAGTGCCGGTGGATTAGAAGCATTACAGGATTTCTTTAAAAGCATGCCAGATGATTCAGGATGTGCCTTTGTGGTAATCCAGCACTTGTCACCAGATTATAAGAGTTTAATGAGCGAGCTGCTTGCCCGCTATACCAAGATGGAAGTCCATGTGGCGAGTGATGATGAAGAGGTAAAACCAAATCATGTCTATCTGATTCCGCCAAAAAAGGAATTGACGATTCATCATGGACATTTGAAATTAGATGAACAAAACAATATCAATGGGATTAATCTTGCCATCGATAATTTCTTTCGATCCCTTGCAAGAGATTGTGGCAAATATGCCATTGCCATCGTTTTAAGTGGTGCTGGAAGTGATGGCTCTTTAGGTATTCGTGATATCAAAGAGTATGGTGGTATGATTATGGTACAAGAACCTAAAACTGCCGCATTCAACAGTATGCCATTAAGCAGTATCGCAACTGGATTAAGCGATTATGTATTGCCTCCTGGAAAGATGTCAAAAGCAATGACGGGATTTATCCAACATCCATATATGCATCCAGATGAAGCCAATGAACAGCCTTTACATAAAGATACATTATCTAAGATCTTAGATGTTTTAAAAGAATACTGTCATATGGATTTCTCCAATTATAAGGAAAATACTCTGGTACGAAGAATGGAACGTCGTGTCAGTATCAATCAGTTCCATAATCTAGAAGAATATCTGAATTATTTAAGTGGCAGTGATCAGGAAAAAGAAACCCTGTTTAAAGAATTATTGATTGGTGTTACAGGATTCTTCAGGGATGCGGAAGCCTTTGATTTTATCGCAAAGAATGTCATTCCAAAAATGAAAGCAGTCAACCAGACGATTCGTATCTGGTCTGTGGCATGTTCTACAGGAGAAGAAGTATATTCTATTGCGATGTTGTTAAATGAATATCTGGAAAGTAATCATTTGGATTATGAAATCAAGATCTTTGCGACGGATATCGACCGCAATGCACTGGCAGTTGCTTCACAAGGAATCTACTCCGCAAGTGTTGCCATGGATATCGATCCTTACCTGTTGAAAAAATACTTTACAAAACAGGACAGCGGGTATCGTATTAATGCAGATATACGTAAGATGATCATCTTCTCTGCACATAATGTATTAAATGATCCACCATTCTCTAAATTAAATATGATTATATGTCGTAATCTGTTTATCTATTTGAAAACCCATGTACAGCAGGAACTGTTGTATCGCTTCTATTACGCATTAAACAACAGCGGCTATCTGTTTATGGGAAGCAGTGAATCCATAGGAGAAATGAATGAATCCTTTGAAGTGATTTCCCGTAAATGGAAGATCTATCGTCAGAAAGAAGATATTCGTCCAACCAGTAATATGATTATCAACGCAAATGGTTTAACCGAGCATTTCTCCAGTATTCTTAGAACCAGTGACTATCGTAATATTGATAATCATGGCATTAAGGTAGAAAAGATTGTAGAATCTGCTTTTTCTGCGATGTCACCACCAAGCATTATCATCAATGATGTGGATAACATCATTTATATGGGTAGTGATATCCATCGTATCCTGCGCTTTAAACCAGGTGTATTCTCACAGAATCTATATGCGAATTTGCCAGGTGGTCTTGGCTTGTTTGTGAATGGTGTTGTGAGAAGATTACATGCCGGAGAAGATAATGTCGCAACCATGTGTGCCAGCGATATCCCAGAATTTGAAGGAAAGAATATTTTGATCAATGGCTATACCTTAACAGTTGCAAAAACAGCTTTCTATCTTTTAACTTTTGAAATCAAAGAAGCAAAAAAAGAAGAAAAATTCACATATATCGACAGCAATCAGGAAATCGGCAAGCGTATTATGGAGCTGGAGGAAGAATTGCGTATCAGTAAAGAAAACCTGCAGGCTACTATTGAAGAATTAGAAACAACCAATGAAGAACTGCAATCCAGCAATGAAGAACTGGTCGCAGCCAATGAAGAGTTACAAAGCACCAATGAAGAATTACAAAGTGTGAACGAGGAATTATATACCGTGAATAGCGAATACCAAAGCAAGATTGATGAATTGACCCGTTTGAATACCGATCTGGATAATTTATTAATCAATGTAGAGGTTGGCGCAATGTATCTGGACAATGATTTAAAAATCAGAAAACTAACACCAGTCGTATCCAAGATTACCCATATCATGGATATGGATATTGGACGCCCGATTTCCCATCTGTCTTTGATGGATAACTATCCAAACTGGCAGGATGATGTTCGTCATGTTCAGAAAACATTGGAAAATGTGGATAAGGAAATTTATGAAGTAGATGGAAAATACTGGTTGGTCCGTATTCGTCCATATCGTAGTGAATACAATGCGGTAGAAGGTATTATTATCACATTCCTTGAAGCTAGTGATTTAAGAATGATGAGAAGCTCCTCTTTTGAAAGAGAAGGAAAAATATACTGGCAGCGTGAAAACTGTGATGTCAGTATGTGGCGTTATGATTTAAAACATGAAACATTATGGTACCCATATATCAAGGATACCAATAGTAATCAGCGACAATTCTCTGTAGATGACTTTATGAAACGTATTCATCCAGATGATGTCATTCATGTACGAAGTGCAGTGGATGAATGTATCAGCGGTGGTAAAAACTGTATTGAGATCATGTATCGTTATAAAGGCAACGATGAAGTCTATGAATGGATATATATTCAGTTGTTTGTGGAAAAGAAGCGCAGTGATGGTACTGCAGAAATGATACAGGGGAAAATGACGATACTAAGTGATCAATAATTGGAAGGAAGTCTTGTGACATGAAAAATAGATATTCCCAAAGGGAGTTGGAAGCAAATATTGCCAAGGTTTTACAAAGTGATGTAAAAGATTCCCAGCTCTTAAAAGAAAGCATTGAAGAAATTGTAGAAACCGTTAATATCTATCATCAGGAGCTTACATATCAGAATGAAGAGTTGATGCGTACCAATATGGAATTGAGCAGTTTGAAGGATAAATACCAGCTGCTCTTCCATGAAGCGCCAATCAGCTATGTCCTTTTTAATGGAAATGATTGGATCGTGGAAGCAAACCAGACATTCTGTCGCAGAGTTGGTGTTGTGCCCAGCTTAATCAACAGTCATAAAATTACGGAGTATATCCTTCCTGAGCACCAGGATACATTCTATTTTATGAAAAACCGATTGATGCAGGGTTCAGAGAAAGAAGTCATCGAGCTTCAGCTATACACCAGTGAGAAAGAAATATGTGATGTAAATGTAATCAGTAAACCATTTCATTGTCGTACCTTATATGGGGAAGAAAAAAAGGAAACACTATATTGTGCCATTATTCATGATATTACCCAGATCAGAAATCAACAAAATGAGATTTTAAAAATGAGTTATCATGACGCAATGACAGGATTGTATAATCGTCGGTTTTACATCAAACGCATCAAGGAATTAGAAGATGATCTTTCTAATCTTCCTGTTAGTATCGCATCCATTGATTTAGATGGCTTAAAAATCATCAATGATACCTTAGGTCATGAATATGGCGATAAGGCAATCATGACCATCTGTGACATTCTGGAAAAGAATGTTTTAAAGGAATGGAATCTGATACGCATGGGTGGAGATGAAATCTGTTTATTATGTCCAAAGACAAGTAAAGAAAAATTAAGCTCCTTCCTTCAGAAAATTGAAGTGATCGTTGGAGAACATGAAGTACAGGGCATCCCTTTGTCTGTATCATATGGGGTTGCCGCAAGAACTTCTCCTTATGAAACATTAGATATTGTGGCGGCTTTGAGTGAGGATATTATGTATTCTAGAAAGGTTTTACAAAGTCCGCAGCAAAAGAATATGATCGTTTCTATGATGCTAGAAAAACTGTTTACATCCCATCCTCGAATTGAACGCCACAGCCTGCGTGTACAAGAGTTAGCCATAGGCTTTGCGAAGTACCTGGAGATGGATGAATATTTCATCGATGAAATTGCACGTTTTGCTTATCTGCATGATATTGGTATGGTGGGAATTGATGATTATGTCATTGAAAAGCAAAAAGATTTCAGTGATGAGGAAATCAAAGAATTTTATCGTCATCCACAGATTGGCAATCGCATCATCCGCTCTATGTTTGGCTATGAAGAAATAGCTACTGCAGAACTATACCATCATGAATGGTGGAACGGCAGGGGATATCCATATGGTTTAAAAGGGGAAGATATTCCTTATATGGCACGTTTTATCACGATTGTGGATAGTTATGATTGGCATAAACTGGAGCTTGGATATGATGAAAGCGAAGGGTTGACGATGGAAGATATCGAAGCATATTATACTGACAACAAAGCAACCCGCTTTGATCCTGAAATCTGTGATCAGTTTCTTGCATTTATGCGAAAACAATTAGAAAACTAAAAGGGAACATCGTTCCCTTTTCATATGAAAAAAATCCAGCAGATTAATTCTGCTGGATATATTTTTTATGGCTTTATGTAAGAATAACCTTCCTGTTGGCGTTTCGCAAGCTCTACGACACCAGCGGGAACAACTTCTACAAATGAATACAACTCACCATTAGAAATGCCCTTTTTCATTAATGCATTATGACATGCACAGATGGTTACACCATCTTCACTCAGTTTTTCCATTACGGCTTGATATTCATCATTACGATGACTCAGACATTCTACAGCATCAGAATTTGCGACAATTTCGATGTGATAAGTATCATGATTTTCTTTTCCATAAACAAGCATATTCTTAATATTGCTGATCGTCAGCTCCCATTTTTCAATTTCATCAATGTGAAAGATTACATCCATGATTTGTTACCTCCTTGAGTTTTATTCATTATACCACGATTAACTCAAAGAATAAAGCAAATTTGCGAAACGCTTACATCAATATGTCAATGTGATTTTTTTATCAATGATTGCCTCTAAAACATCAGGTTTTAAAATCATGATATGATGATTTTCTTTACTGACACAATCCAAATGACGCATTGCAGAAAATACACGGGATAAGGTAACCTGATGAATATTTAAATACTCCGCAATTTCTGAATACGTAAAAAAGCGGGGAAGCATCAGCTGCTCATGATCTAAACGTGCATAATCCATTAAAAACATGGCTACACGAATGGGAACACTGTCTTCTTCCATCTGTAGATAGCGCTGGAATATATTCATATAATTCTGTGATAATGTTTCAAACATCAAATGATTAAAATGTACATCGTTTTCAATCAATTCCTGCAGTTTTTCCGCATGGATCTTATAAACGATACAGTCTGTTTTGGCGATAATGATCAAAGGATTGCTGGGCAGCTTGTCTAAGTGTGGATAGATTTGTCTAGCAAAATGCGCAAATCCCATAATTCTTTGGTCCATAAAATAAAGGTGTGTTTTCATTTCTCCATTTTTTCCTACACTGCCAAGTGCACAAATACCAGAATGTAAGAAAAAGGCATTGCCATTCTCTTTCGCGTCATATATAATATCTCCTTTTTGTACAATCATTTTTTGTGCATAGATATAATATTCTTCAAAAGGTCCCATCGTTCTCTCTCCTCACGTGTTTGAAGTATATCATATTTTATCTATTTATGAAAGATTCTTTCACTTCTTTTACATCAATGTCCTTACATAACATTGTGAAAACAGCGCCAATAAGAGTATTCACATAAAATGTCAATACACGCCATAACAACATCATACTAGCAGCGTTCACCTTATTCACAAATGGTGTAAAAACCAGAATGAAACTGGATTCTGCCACTCCGTGTTTCCCATAAACAGGCAGGGAGGATAAAATCAAATCGATAAAGACACTCGCCATGAAATACATAAAGAAGTTATGGAGATTCACAGGCAGCGTTAATGCATATGCGATAAAAAATGATAAGATATGACGTAAAAATAAGCGGAATATCTGCCATAAGATGATTTTGAGGGCATTGATCTTTTCTTTCCTTGATTTAGGATAACAAGCCCATACAGCATTTGAAAATGTATTGATTTTTTCACAGAGCATCGCTTCATCAATTTTTAAATGAAACTTCGTTATACAAAAATGCAATAGACGTATCACAAGTGCAGGTAGTTTAGGGTATAAAAACAAAAACAACATTGCGGCAATCGGGATGATGCCAATGCAGATGCCAGCCCATGCGAAAGGCAGTTCTTTGGGATAATGCACGGCTAGATAAGAGGAAGAACATAACAGAATCATAAAGGAAAATATAGCATAGCTGATTTGATAGAGCATTTGATCCAGCATTAAGATACCACAGCCATGATCATAAGATATTTTCTTAGCTTTCATTAATATCAGTTGTCCACCTTTTGCGAGGGCAGAAGCTGATATGTTCATCAAAAACAAGGATACCCATCCATTGATCAGACCATCTTTATAAGTATAGGAGGAATGGATCTGACGACAAAGCTTCGTAAGTACGATACCATTGATCATATAGGGGGAAGCTGCCAAGAGTGCTAACAGAAAGACATCCATCATATGCAGCTTTGATAAAGCAGATAAAATCATCTGATAATCATCTTTTAAGAGTAAATATAATACGGTTATAAGAAACGCAATAATAACCAATGTTTTTATATATTGTTTGTTTTTCTTTTTCATAAAATACCTCTATCACAAAATGGTATAACAGAAAAGCAAAAAAATCAATTGATAAAACGTGACGATTGTCGTATCCCATGATAAAATAGAAGACGAGAGAAGGGATAATCTTGGCTGAGCTAACCATCACAGAGCAGGTATATTTGAAAATGAAAGCAGATATCGTTTGTGGAAAATATGAAATAGTAAAAGATTTACCCGCTATATTAGAGCTGTGTGAACTTTTTCATGTTGGTCGAAATACCATGCGCCATGCCCTTCGCCTATTAGAAGAAGATGGTCTGATCAAACAGGAAAAAGGTCGCAATGCCCGGGTCATCTTTGATTTAAACAAGCGGGAAAACCGTGCCATGTATGAGGAAATGCTATATGGGCGTTTGCCATCGATTGCTGCGGTATTTGATACGATGGAATATATCCTGCCCACCATTGCCCAGGAAGCCATTAATAGAGCAAGTGATGAAGATATCGCCTATTTATATCACATGGCAGATTCTTTAAAAGATAAACAGTTTCATACTTCATCCGAGCTGATGAATGCGTTAATGGAAATCTATAGCTATGCCTTTTCATTATTGAATAATGTGTATGTATCCTCCTTATTTACACAGATGATGGATTTTATATTGGTCGCAGTTCCAGATTACTCTTTGCGTAAGAATGAATTTCAGAAAAACATGGCATTTATTGGCAACATGCTTTCTGTCATTTTAAAAGCAATCTTGAAAAAAGACAGCAAGGTCTTAAAGAAAACCATTAAATATCTGATTCATACCATATCCAAAAAGACCCAGAGTTATATTCAGCGTATCATAGATGAAGAAAAAACAACTTTTCATCCTATGCCGTTTTATTGGTATTATGAGAAAGAGGCCTTATATCAAAATATAATCATTGATATATTTATGGATATTCATAACGGGGTTTATCTGAAGCATAAAGAACTGCCAAGTCTTGAACAGCTGGCGAAGAAACAAAACGTTAGTTTAAGAACCAGTCGTAAAGCAATCGAGGTATTGAATCATTATGGTATCGTAAAAACGGTCAATGGGATTGGCAGCTATGTAAATTATGATGCATTCAAAAAGGATGATTTTCTAAAAAATCCTGAAGTCAAACAGAATTTGAAACAGTTCATAGATGCATTATCTGCACTGCAACTGTGTATCAAAGGATTTGGTCCAGCGTTCATCAAAAAGATATCGGAAGATGATTTATCCAAATTAATTGATGTAATGGAGCATCAAAAACGCAAGATCATTACACCCATGGTAGAACTGCTGTTTCAAAGAAACACCTGTCTGTCTGAAATCTATCGTGTATTGAATAAACAGCTGGTATGGTTTATGTATTTGAATTATTTCTACAGCTTTGATAATAAGGAAAATGAATATTATGCTTATTATCAATTATTACTTGAACATTTAAAGGCTCATCATATGAAAAAGGTATATGAATTACTATGTGAAATGATGGAAACATCGATTCATTTTGTAAAACAGATTTATCTTTCCTAAGGGAAACAAATGATTTGTTTCCTTTTTTTGTTTTTGTGCTTGTAAAAATAACATCTAGGTCATATAATATAAGAAAAGCAACATGTACCATGGTGTACAAGGGTAGGCTCGAGATTTGAAAGAGGTGTATTACATGGATGCAAAAGAGTATGAACGACTGAGGAAAGAAAAATCGTATAAACGTATCATTGCGGATGAAAAACAGGGTAGGGCGATTTATCGTATGTTGCCATATTATGAAGACAGTGTCCTGCTGGGAGATTCTATTGCGGAATCTATCCTTGATTTTCGCTTATTGAGAAAAAATAATGTATTAGCAAGACGGGGGAAATGTATCGATATGATTGATGAAGATATCGAAAAAGTATTTGTCCTGTGTCCGAAAATCATTTATATGGAATTTGGCAAGAATGATATTTTACATTTTCATAAAGATGTAAAAGCATTTATCAGTGTGTATGCTGAAAAAATATTAAAAATCAAAGATACCACTTCCTGATGTGAAAATCTATGTCAATTCCATTATCCCAATGCAAAAAGAAGTTATGGAGAAAAATGGCGGACAGGCTGTATTGGATGAATTTAACGAAGGACTTTATCTGATGTGTCAGCATTTTCATTTAACGTATATTGATAATCAGGCGTTGGTTGATTGGAATGATGAAACATTTGAGTTTGATGGTATCCATCCAAAATATCCATATTATTCTTTATGGCTGGCGCATATGGCAAAAACAGCAGGCGTTTATCCTTACTAAAGAAAAAAAATCGCAAATCGCGATTTTTTTTAATACTTATAAATATTTTTTTAAAATCAAATCTAATTGATCAGGATATTTTGTGGCCCAATCAAGGAATGTTAATTTTGTTTCATTTGTCTGAATTGCTAAATCCTGTAAGAAAGCAGGGATATCAGATTGTAAGATTACACCAGCTTCTTTTCCAAAGATGGTTCCATCCAGATGTGCATTTCCCATAATACTTAATTTAAAGGCAGGCTGAGGTTTTTTATCTACTAATTTTACAGTACCCTGAAATCCAAGTGCGCCAATTTGTGAAGTACCGCAGGAGCTTGGACATCCACTGAAGTAACAACGTGGCAGATAATCTGTGCATACATGAGCATGGCGAAGGGCGGTGATTGCATCAATCAAGGCTCCCTGAGAATCACGTAAACCTACCTGACAGATCGTAGCACCAATGCACGCAACGCTTGTTTCAAATTTATTTGTTGCGCCATCTGTGGTTGCGGCTAATACTTTTTTCGCTTCTTCACCATTCAAATTGATGATATACATTCCTTCCTGTGGTGTGATACGGATTTCAACATCTTCCATATCCTTGATCAGTTCATATAGCTCCATTAGTTTTTCTGGCGCAAGTGTGCCACCTAATGGATGATAATGTACTGCATACAGATCATGCTTCAATGGGAAAATGCGACGATCCTCCACAATGACACCATCTCCGGTTTTATGCACATGATATTCTTCAACTTCCACATCATGTTCTCCTCGTTCAATAGCTAAGGCCACCTTTTCACTAAATTCCTTTTGTAATGCTTCAATACCTAAAGTATCCTGCAGATAGCGTGTTCTTGCTTTTGCACGGTTTTCATAATTTCCATGCGCCATGAACATAAGCACCATGGTTGAAACATAGTATAGAATGTGTTTTGGCTGGATATGATCACCAACCTTGACACCCATTTTAGGATTATTGCCAAGTCCTCCTGCACAATATACATCAAAGGTGTGATCGCTATTCGCGATAAATCCTAAGTCACGGAAGTTGGCATGTGTTTGATTTCGCATGGTATTACTAAAAGCCACCTTTAGCTTTCTTGGCATAGAATATTTATTGATAATAGACAACAGATATTCCCCAACAGCCTTCGCATAAGGCAATACATCAAAATATTCATCCGGATCAACACCAGATAAGGGAGAGCACATAACATTACGTGGAAAATCTCCACCGCCTCCTCGACATACGATATCGTGATCTAAAGCTTCTGACATAATGGATGGCACATCCACATCGCTTAAATCATGCAGCTGAATCGTCTGACAAGTCGTGATATGTGCTTTTTTTACATCATGTTGTTTACATACACGACATAAAAAGGCTAATTTGTCCTTACTCATGACGCCCTGGTTCATACGTAAACGAAGCATGAATTTTTCACCGCCACGTTGTGCATAACTTCCAAAACCCCCGGAAAATCCCTTAAAATCCTTTACACTGATTTCCTTTTGGATGAATTTATTGGTCTGTTCACGGAACAGTTCGATTTCATCTTTTAATTCCTGTAATAATTCTTTTTCCATTTTGATCTCCTTTTCATAACCTTGACAATGTTATCATAACACTTTTTGAGAAGCAATTATAATATTTTTATAGATCTATTAGAAATCTTTATAATAAATACCTTTTACATTCCTTGTTTCTCATCCTAAACTTCTCTATAATAAATAAGGAAGCAGGTGAGCGTATTGAATTTCGCAATGATTGGCATCAGTCATGAAGAGGCTGGTGAAGAAATAAGAAAACATGTAGCATTCATGGATACCCAGAAGATGGAATTTTATGAATTGCTGTTAAATAAAGGCATCTTGCAGGCAGTGATCTTATCTACCTGTAACCGTAGTGAAGTATATTTGATTTATGATGAGGAACAACAGCTGGAAGAGGCAGTTTCTATCTATGAAAAAATGGCGGATATTTCATTACAGGGATATTTAAAAATCAAAAAAGGAAAAGCAGCACTGTTATATTTATATGAAGTATGCGCAGGATATCATTCTTTGGTGCTGGGCGAAGATCAAATTGAAGGACAATTACAGGAGGCATATGCATTCGCAAGTCATATGCAGGCATGTAAAAAACAGATGCATCGTATCTTTCAAAACTGTTTTAAAACCGTAAAACAGATCAAAACAACCTATCAGATCAGTGCGAGTCCTTTATCTATTCCTTATATTGCCATGCGTGCAATCAAACAGCTGATCACATTTGAAAATCAATGTGTATGCATTATTGGCAGTGGGGCAATGGCAAAACTTATGTTAACGTATTGTGAACATGAACCTGTGAAAAAAATTTATTTATGCAACCGGCATATGGATAAGGCCTTAGCATTAAAAGATGATGAACGAATTGAAGTCATTCCATTTGAAGAACGTTATCTCTATGCAGGAAAAAGCGATATCCTAATATCAGCGACCAGCTCGCCTCATCAAATCATTAAACAGGAAGCATATCCCACAGTTCATCAAACCAAAGTATGTGTGGATTTAGCAATGCCCCCGGATATTGATACTGGCATGAAAGCATTTGGCGTTAAATTAATCGTGATTGATGATCTATCAGATGTACAGGATGCCTCTATCGCAAAACGTAAAGCCCTTTTAAAACAGGGACATGAAATGATTGAACAAGGAGTGGAGGAAACCATCACATGGCTGAATTCACAAAAACTGCAGGAAGTGCTATCCTCTTTACAGCGTAAAAGTGAAGAAAGTGCAGAAGCAGCTTATCAGCTGATCATCTCAAAAATTGACCTGGATCATCATGAACAGCGGGTTGTAAAAAAAATATTAAGATCATCTTTTTTTCGTATGGTGAAAGAACCTATGATGATGTTGTCACATGCATCAAAACGAAAGGATGAATATATAGAACTTGTATCACAGCTATTTGAAGGCGGAGGAGAAAAATGAAGATAAGAATTGGAAGCAGAGGCAGTAAACTTGCCCTGCTACAGACAAATCAGATTATGGAGATGTTGAAACAGGCATATCCACAGCATACGTATGAAATCGTCATCGTAAAGACGCATGGAGATATGAATCAGCAGGCACGTTTAGACCAGATGAATACCAGTGGGATCTTTGTGAAGGAAATAGAACAACAGCTATTGGATCATCAAATTGATCTGGCAGTACACAGCATGAAGGATATGCCAAGTGAGCTGCAGGAGGGCTTGTGTCTAGGAGATGTCATGATACGAGAAGACAGTCGTGATGTTTTGGTGTTACAGCATGCCGCTTCACTTTCTGAATTAAAGCCACATGCGATCATTGCTACTGGTAGTAAGCGTCGAAAGTATCAATTATTAAAGCTTCGTCCGGATTTAGAAATCACACATATCCGTGGCAATATCGATACACGTTTAAAGAAAATGAAAGATATGGATCTTGATGGTATCGTTGTAGCGGCAGCTGCCATGCATCGTTTAGGATTAAAACATCAGATTACACAATACTTTGATGAAGAAGAAATGATTCCAGCTGTGACACAGGGTGCCATTGGCTTAGAATTAAGAAGTAATGATGAAGCATTAAAAGATATGATTCATACATTATCTTTACCACTAGATACAAGAGAAATCAAAGTAGAACGGGCGTATTTAAAAGCAATGGATGGAGGATGCCATTCCCCTATTGGGGCACGTTGTCATATCAAAGAAAACAGCATCCAGTTACGCTTTGTCTATGGAAATGAAGAGGGCACAATACTTGAAAAAAGCGTGCTAGAAGAACCATTAGAAAAGGAACATGAGATAGCTGAAATGGCAGCAGCATATATGAAACAACATGTGAAAGAAGGATAATATGGGAAAGGTATATTTAATTGGCGCTGGCTGCGGCGGTTATGATTTAATGACACAACGTGGGATTGACTTATTGAAAAAGGCAGATTGCGTGTTATATGATCGATTGATTGATCCATTGTTGTTACAGCTGGTACCTGCGCATTGTGAATGCATCAATGTAGGAAAAGAAAATCATCATCATACGATGCCGCAAACAAAGATTGAAGAAACATTGATTGAAAAAGCATCACGATATGAGCGTGTCATCCGTTTAAAAGGCGGGGACCCTTATGTATTTGGCCGTGGAGGAGAGGAAGTTCTCGCCTTAACAAAAGCCAATATTGACTTTGAGGTAGTACCAGGTATATCCAGCAGTATTGCGGCACTTACCTATGCAGGTATACCTATTACCCAGCGTGGAATCAATCGTGGCTTTCGTGTATACAGTGCACATACCAAAGATGATGAAATCAATGATTTAGATTATCGCTCTATGGCCTGTAGTAGTGATACCCTTGTGTTTTTAATGGGATTAAAACATAAACAGGAGGTATTTCAGGGGTTACTTGACCATGGCAAAGCGAAAGATACCCCCATTGCCCTTATTTCCAACGGGGCACGATATAATCAAAAAAGTATCTATTCCACCTTGCAGGAGGCATTAAATCAAGACTTTGATATGGAAAGTCCTTGTACGATCGTGGTAGGTGATGTGGTTGCCTTACATGAACAAATGGATTTTTATACATCTAAGCCATTACTTCATAAACGTATCCTGATTCCTAATTTAGATCATCACTTAATTGGAGAAGATTTACGAGAAGCGGGTGCCATGGTAGAAGAGGTACAGGTGGGAGAAATAGAAGAATATAAAAATGCATTGGCAGATATCGATATAATGGATTATTCCTGTATCCTGTTCACAAGCCGCCATGGTGTATCATCTTTCTTTCATTCTCTGATGGAAAAAGGCTGTGATACTCGTTGTCTTTCCCATATAAAATTTGCCTGTATTGGAGAAAAGACTGCAAAGGAATTACGTGAATTTGGTATTTTATCCGATATCATCTGTGCCCAAAGTGACAGCTGGCATATGGCAGAATTACTGAAACAGACGATTTCAAAAGATGAGCGCATTCTGTTGGCAAAAGCCGACAATGATAATACGATCTTACAGGAGGCGTTATCTGATTATGATGTACATGTAGTCGCAATGTATCATACCATCATGAAGCCATTTACGACCACTTATGAACACTATGATGCCATGATGGCTTCTAGTGCCTTTCATGTAAAGGCATGTAAAGAACTATTGGCACATATAGATACCATATTTTCCATAGGACCACATACCACCAAAGCATGTCGTAAATATGGCGCAAAACACATCATAGAAAGTAAAACAGCAGATAAAAAAGCACTGTTGTCATTAATAAAAGAGGAGCTGAAATAATATGTATCGAGGAAGAAGACTAAGAAAAAATCCTGTGATTCGCAACATGATGAAGGAAACCAGGTTGGATAAATCAGAATTGATCTACCCATTGTTTATCGTAGAAGGGGACAATATCAAAGAAGAAATCGCCTCTATGCCCAATGTATACCATTATTCCATTGACCGTTTACATGAGGTATTAGATGAAATGATTTCCTGTGGCATCTTCAGCTGTATTCTGTTTGGAATACCAGCCCATAAGGATGAAACAGGTTCTCAGGCATATGCATCCGATGGCATTGTACAACGTGCCATTCGCTTTATCAAAGCATATGATGAACGATTCTATGTCATTGGGGATGTTTGTATGTGTGAATACACTTCACATGGACATTGTGGTATCTTAGATGAACACCATGATGTTGATAATGATGCGACATTACCTGTATTATCTAAAATCGCAGTCAGCTATGCATTGGCAGGCATTGATATGGTGGCACCAAGTGATATGATGGATGGACATATTAAAGCCCTTCGTGAAGCACTGGATGAAGCTGGTTTTACTAATGTGGCAATCATGGGATACAGCGCAAAATTTGCGTCTAGCTACTATGGACCATTTCGTGAAGCCGCAGACTCTGCGCCATGTTTTGGCGATCGCAAAAGCTATCAGATGGATTATGCCAATGGACAAGAGGCACAGCGTGAAATTTTAGCGGATATCGAAGAAGGCGCAGATATCGTTATGGTAAAACCAGCCTTGTGCTATTTAGATATCGTGGCACGTGCCAAGGAGCATATTCATACACCAATCTGTGTATATAATGTCAGTGGAGAATACAGTATGCTGATGCAGGCTATCTATGCTGGACTGATGAAAGAAGATGTCATCTATGAAAGTGTCTTATCCATGAAACGTGCAGGGGCAGATATGATCATTACATATTTCGCCTTGTATTTAGCACAACTAATCGATGAAGGAGGCATACAATAATGCATCAAAGAAGTGAAGCTTTCTTCCAACAAGCCTGTAAAAAAATACCAGGCGGCGTTAATTCGCCAGTACGTGCGTTTTCCAGTGCGAATGAGACACCTTTGTTTGTCGATCATGCATCCGGTTCACATATCTATGATGTAGATGGTAATGACTATCTTGATTATATCTGTTCATGGGGACCTATGATCCTAGGACATGCCCATCCATTATTGACAAATCATATGCAGGAAGTCATAGAAAAAGGTATCAGTTATGGCTTATGTGCACCAGAAGAACTTGTATTGGCAGATTTAATCGTTGATGCCTATCCTGGAATCGATATGGTGCGTATGGTCAATTCAGGCACAGAAGCCACCATGTCTGCCATACGTGTGGCAAGAGGCTATACGGGTAAAGATAAAATCATCAAATTTGAAGGCTGTTACCATGGACACAGCGATTGTTTATTGGTAAGCTCAGGCTCTGGCGCATTGACATTTGGGACACCAACAAGTCCTGGGGTACCTGAAGATGTTGTGAAAAATACACTGGTATGTGAATACAATCATATTGATTCGATAAAAGCATGTATCAAAGCCAATCCTCATGAGATTGCCTGTATTATTATAGAGCCGATTGCCGGCAATATGGGACTTGTGAACGCCGATAAAAAGTTCTTGCAGGATTTAAGAAAACTTTGCGATGAAGAAGAAATCATATTGATCTTTGATGAAGTGATTTCAGGCTTTCGTATCACCTATGGCGGGGCAGCACAATATTATGGCGTCACACCAGATATGGCATGTTTTGGCAAAATCATAGGCGCTGGTCTTCCTGTAGGTGCTTATGGTGGTAAAAAAGCCATCATGGATATGGTATCTCCAAGTGGACCTGTCTATCAGGCTGGTACCCTTTCAGGAAATCCTTTGGCGATGCACTTAGGTGTTCGCTTACTCACATATCTAAAACAACATCCACAAGTATATGAAGAATTAAATCAGAAAGGTGCTTACCTAAAAGAGGGTATACAAGATATCCTAAACGAATATAATCTGCCATATCAAATTCATCAATGCGGCAGTCTGTTGACACTGTTTTTTACAGACCACACGATAAAATCTTATCGTGATGTAAAAGATATCGACCAGAAAGCATTTGTGTCTTACTTCCAATATCTCTATGATCATGGCATTCTGATTGCGCCATCCCCATATGAATGTATGTTTTTATCCACAGCACATACGATGGAAGAATTAGATCACACACTATCCATCATCAAGGAAGCATTAAAGCGCTTATGAGTATACTTCTCAGATATGATATCAAAGATCAGCCAGTCTTGATCATAGGTGCAGGCCATGTTGGCCTTCGTAAAGCAAAAGAATACAGAGCGCAGGGAGCGAAGCTTACGATATTATCCAAAACTTTTTTAGAAGAGTGTTGTGATATCCCTTGTATCCATGATGCATATGCGCCATCATACTTAAATGGCTACAAGCTTGTATATGCAGCCACTAATGATCCCTTATTGAATCATCAAATCACTATGGATTGTAAAGCAATGGGCATTCTTTGTTTAAGCGCAACCAAAGGGGAAGTTGGCAGTGTGCTGTCTTATGAAGATGATAATGTAATCATTGGCGTATCTACCAAAGGTCGATATCCTGCTATCAATCGCATCATGTTAGAACGCTTTGTACAGGTATATGAAGAAGAATACGCAGGAAAAATGCCTTATTTATATGCATTGCGTGAAAAGCTTCTTTCCATCCTGCCTGCTCGAAAAGAAGCATATAGCTTATTAAAAAAACTGCCTGTGTATCCAGTATCTTTTCTAAAGTTTTTATTAGAGGCGATACAAAAAAAGCAAGCATGTCTGCTTGTCTTTCATGGTGTAAAGATACAATCGGTATTAGATGGGGAAATCACTTCTTTTATAGAAGCTTTGAAACAACAAAATTCAGCTTATGCATATCACTTTGCATTTCTCAGTGGTATGGTCATAAATACATTAAATCAAACGCATATGGAAGTATTATCATTAGAAGAAAGCTTGTCGATTTTACATGCTTGTCATATTGAAGTTTCACTATATCCAATGTTGATGCAGGATGGCCGTTTTCATATTCAAATCAAAGAGTTACTACAGCCTTATCAGGCAAAGCTGCTTACACTTCCTTTTGATGGACAAAGAGAAGTCGTACAGCTTATCGATATAATTGAACAGACATATAGTAAACCTCATCAGGATTTACTTATTGTATATCATTCCAGTACACATGGTGCATTTTCCAAGTATGCAGCACAATGCAAGGTAAAAAAACATACCAGAATCATACAAGAAAAGCAAGTGCCATTCTTAGATAGTGCTACCTTCACAAAGCAGATCACGATTTTCTCTTTATATATGTTATCTGGCACACATATGCAAAAGGATAAAGAAGCATTAATGAAACAGTTCCATGATCATGATATCACCATGATACAGAAAAGCTGTCTACAAGAACCATCGATTCAACAACTGTTGTTTCATAAAATACAAGCTCAAACAGGATGATTCTCCTGTTTTTTTTAGATGAAACAATATTGAACCAAAAACATATACAGGATTGTACCTCCTGCGATACTTAGCAACATATTATTTTTCCATTGATGAAGGAAAACAACACAGCCAATAGCAATAAGCTCTGGCAGACAATGAAAATCACTAAATACGGTATCCTTTAAGGAATAGAGGATCAACAGACCAATTACGGCATTCGGTAACACTTTTCCTAAGAATTTAATAAAAGCAGGCGGGGTCTTATCCGCAGGAAATATGATAAATGGTAAAAATCGCGTCAACATGGTTCCCAAAACGACGATCATGATAATGATGATTTGCTGAATAAATGTCATGATGCATCACCTTCACTTTCTATTTCCAAAGAGGAGCGCTTCATCGCAAAACTACATACGATCAATAACATCGAAGGAATCATAAAATTCTGAGCACCAAATAGTAATAGACAAATAAGGGAGCTGAAGATGCCGATGATTGCTGGTGTATGATTTTTTGCCGCTTTCCATTGATTGATAAACATGACAACAAAAAGTGCACTCATCACAAATTCGATCCCAGTCGTATCAAAATGAATGATATATCCCAACAATCCACCTAAGGTCGCACCAACGACCCAATAGAAATGATTAAGAAGTGTAACCCAAAACATAAACCATCCACGATCAATATCCAAAGGTGGGATAGTGGAGCAGTTAATCGAAAAAGATTCATCACACATCCCAAAAATCAAATAATATTTCTTGATGCCACAATCTTTATAAGTATCCAGCATAGAAATCCCATAAAAAAGATGTCTAGCGTTCACCATCAACGTTAATAATAAGGCATATAAAGGATTAAATGCAGATAATAATAAATTGACCGTCACAAATTCCATAGAACCTGCGAAGATGAACATACTCATGAACATCGGATACAAAAATGAGAATCCTTTACTTTTCATCAGGAACCCATAAGAAATTCCTAAAAATAAAAATCCAACACAAATCGGTAGGGTATGGGGCAGTGCCACCTTCAAAGCTTTTCGTTTCATAGACAGTTCTCCTTGCTTTTTTACGTTACTTCTCCTATAATAACTATATTCTTATATCTAACATACGTAAGATATATTGAACGTTTATACGATATATTTTACGTTTGTTCACTATAATTGTCAAGCATAAAGAAAGGAACGCTATGGAACCAGGAAAAATTATCGCAGTGAATTTAAAAAAATTAAGAACGGAAAGAAATTTGAGCTTAGGAGCATTGGCAAGTATTTCAGGTATCAGTAAGACGATGTTGTCAGATATAGAAAAAGGCAACAGTAATCCCACCATCAATACCGTTTGGAAAATCGCCAATGGTCTAAAGGTTCCCTATACCAAACTGATCGATGGCGTAGATGATGAAACCACCATCGTACAAAGAAAAGAAACCATCAAACAAACAAGTGAAAACAATGCCTATCGCGTATATTGTTATTACACCACGACACCAACTAGAAACTTTGAATTATTCTATTGTGAATTAGATGCCAAGGCATCCAACAGCTCCATTGGACATAGTGAAAAATCGCAAGAATATATTTATGTCATGCAGGGAGAACTTATATTGGATACCGAAAATGGTGAATTCATTTTAAAAGAAGGAGATAGCATTGCCTTTGATTCCTCTATCTCACATACCTATATCAATCCAAAGGAAATAACGACCAGCTTCATGGTCATTAATTATTATCCCAGCTAAAAAAAGCCATAACCCTGTCACGATTGTGTATCAGAGTTATGGCTTTCTTTCCATTCATCTTCTAAAATTGACATTAAAATATCATCTGCATATTGCGTTTTATCCCATATCGCATCACGAAGTCTGCCTTCTTCTCGATATCCTGCCTTCAGGTATGCTTTATACGCATGTTCATTGAAAGCAAACACATTTAAAGATAAGCGATGAAGATGTAAGCTTTCAAAGGCAAAATCTCTTGTCGTACAAATTGCCCAGAAGCCAATACCTTTGCCACGCATCGTTGGCGAAAATAAATATATCCTGAAATTAGCACTTCTTGATTCCCAGTCAATTTCATTGATGACACTTTCTCCAATCATGGTGCCATCAGGAGCAAAAATCAAAAAATCATAACGATTTGGATCATGTAAACAATTTTGAAAATATGTGGTAACTTCCTCTTTCGTGTAATGATTTTTACTGCCAGTCATACGTATTCCTTCATCATCTTGTCTACAAAAGCCCTGAATATAATATTCTTCCATATCTTCTATTCTGGAAGAACGCATGAAATATCCCTGATATTTCCATGTCTTATCACTTTGCATCATGATCACCTCGTTAATCATGGTACATGATATCTGATGAAATTTCAACCGGGTAGTTGTTCTTATTTATACAAGATTCACATAGGCTTATAGTGAGGTTGATAACGATGAAAAAGATATGTCTACTAATACTATGTGCATGTATGATGCTTCCTGTACTTACCATGCCTGTTAAATGTGTTGAAAAGAAAGAAGAACCACAAACAAATGTTTTAGCTCCCAGTGCAAAAGGTGTATATCTGTGTGAAAATACAACAGGGAAAGTCATATATGCACGCAATGAAAAAGAAAAGCTATATCCAGCTTCCATGACCAAAATGATGGGATTATTACTTATATTTGAATCTTTACATGATGGAAAACTGAAATGGGAGGATACGGTAACCACCAGTGAATATGCCGCCAGTATGGGTGGCTCACAGGTTTTCCTTGAAGTCAATGAAACTATGAGCGTCAAAGATATGATCAAAAGTATCTGTATTGCTTCTGCCAATGATGCAATGGTTGCCATGTCAGAAAAGGTTGGTGGCAGTGTAGATGGCTTTGTGGAAATGATGAATGAAAAAGCCAAAACTTTAAAATTAAGCAATACCCACTTTGCGAATCCTACCGGTTTGCATGATCCAGACCATTATTCCTGCGCAAAAGATATGGCTATCATTGCCCGTGCCCTGATCAAGGAAGGCGGGAAAGAGCTGTTGAAGATCACCAGTACGTATGATGCATATATCAGAGAAAACAGTGACTCAAAATTCTGGCTGGTCAATACCAACAAGCTGTTAAAACAATATCCTGGAGTTGATGGCTTAAAGACCGGATTTACTACAGAGGCATTATCCTGTATTACCACAACAGCCAAAAAAGATGGTTTGCGCTTAATTGGTGTAGTCATGGGAGAGCCAAGTAGCAAGGTAAGAAATAAAGAAATGATACAACTGCTGGATTATGGATTCTCACAATATGAACAGGCAACCCTGTATAAAAAAGGCACAAAGATAGAAACAAAAAAATTTGAAAATGGAAAGCCAGCCACTGCTGGTATTGTGACATTAGATGATGTATCCTATGTGTATCAAAAAGGATCACAGCCAAAAGAAACCAAAAAAGAAATCAAGATCGATGCCCAATTACCTTATAAAGCCAATAAGAAAATCGGTACAATGGAAATTACGATGTCTGATGGCTATCATATGCAGGTACCCATTGGTGTGGATCATGATGTGGTACCATTAAACTTTGTGGATATTTTTATGAAAACATTTGAGGATATATTTGTCAATAGTTAAATTGGTATAACGACACATACTATGGGAGTAAAGGAAGTGTTGAATCGTGTCACGTCTTGCATGGATTGTTTTATTTCTTGCATTGGCAGGATTGTTCATCTTATTATACAGCCTGTTGAAGGTTGCTCATGATGCAGATGAGCGTGCTGGCTATATGGAAGAATACAGCTGGGATTTAGATGATGAAGAAGAGGATGATTAAGGCATATCTGCTATGGATATGCTTTTTTTGACTGCTTTTGACAACCTTTGTCGAATATCCACAAGCCGAAATAAAAAAGTGATAAGATAGTCCAGGTGAAAGGGTGATAAAACATGAAGCATCAATTTAAAGATGGTATCCTGTATTTCTATTTCTTTGGCGATTTAGATAATCTCAGTGTAACCAATCTGAAACAGATCTGTATCGATCTGATAGAACAATACCAGCCAACGATTGTAAAACTAGATTTTGAGGAAGTGACCTTTGTTGATAGTACGGGTATTGGATTTGTATTAGCACGATATAAACAGTTGAAACGAAAAGGCAGCACTCTGGTGGTATGCAACCTGTCAAATGCCAATGAGAAGCTGTTTCAGATGTCAGGCATCTTTCAGATCATACGACATGAAAGAAATGAGGTAAAACTATGAATAAAATGAAACTGGAATTCTACAGTAAATTAGAAAATGAAGCATTTGCGAGAACCTCAGTTGTGGCATTTTTAATGCCGTTAGATCTTCCTATGGAAGATGTGATGGAAATCAAAACAATTTTAGCGGAAGCAGTCGTCAATGCGATGATTCATGGATATGAGAATGTAGAGGATGGCATCATCCTGCTGGAAGTCAGCTATGATGAGCATTATATCTATATCCACGTGAAAGATGATGGCTGTGGTATAGATGATATCCAAAAAGCCATGGAGCCAATGTATACCAGCAAAGAGTATTTGGAGCGAAGTGGTATGGGAATGACCATAATGCAGACATTTGCGGATGAATTCCATATTCATAGTGAAGCGGGAAAGGGATGTGATCTGCAAATCAAAAAGAAGATCAGACATGGAAATCAAACGGAGCAATGAAGAACTGATTCATCTGATTCAACAAGGGGACAACAAAGCAAGAGATGAATTCGTTGCGCAGAATACACCGCTTGTCTATTCTATTGTGAAACGATTCCATCGACCGAAACAAAGCCAGGATGATTTATTTCAAATAGGCTGTGTGGGATTGATGAAAGCCCTGAATCATTTTGATGTCAGTTATGGTGTAAAGTTTTCTACATATGCAGTACCTATTATTATGGGAGAAATCAAACGATACTTTCGTGATGATGGCAGTATGCGAATATCCCGTTCCATCAAAGAAGGCTATTTAACGATGCTGAAAAGCAAAGAAAAACTATTTCAACAGCTGCATCATGAGCCAACCTATCAGGAGATTGCAGATGATTTACAATTAGATGTTGGCGATGTAATCGTGGCATTTGAAGCAAACCAGTTTGTTTATTCTTTAGATGAAACCATCTATGAAAACGATGGCTCACCAATTCTATTAGAAGATAAAGTGAAAAATCGTAAAGAAGAAGATGTCGTGATGAAGGTCAGTTTGGAGAATGAAGTAAAACGCTTAGAAGAACGTGATCAACTGTTATTACACTATCGCTATGATTTAGGTATGAAGCAGGAGGATATTGCCCGAAAATTGTCGATTTCCCAGGTACAGGTATCCCGTTTAGAGAAAAAAATATTGAAAAAGCTGAAAGAACGTCTAGTGAATGTTTAATTACATAAGACGTTCTTTTCATAATTTACACATA
Source organism: Absiella sp. AM29-15 (assembly GCF_003434225.1). Lineage (NCBI taxonomy): Bacteria > Bacillati > Bacillota > Erysipelotrichia > Erysipelotrichales > Erysipelotrichaceae > Amedibacterium > Absiella sp. AM29-15. The sequence continues at coordinate 34,370 of NZ_QVFL01000006.1, read as the reverse complement.
TCGAAAAAATATGATATAATAGGGCGAGGAATAAGGATGTGAAAAAATGTCATTCGCTGGTTTATATGAATTAAATGACTATGAAATTGCCAATCTTTATAAAGAAATGGCAGAGAATTTTTATGAGGATGAACTGTATAAAACCGTATTTCCATATAAAAAATCAAGAAGGCGCCTGGTAAAGTATTTCTTTAAACACTACTTGGCTGCAATTCGTCCATACAGCCATTTTATCGCAGATAGTAAAGAGCTGCACAGTGTGATGGTGGTCTATGATACATCACTTGAAAACGCATGGAAATATCATCTGCGTTTGTTTAGTCTGAATATGAAAATGATTCCCATGCTAATATCCACTCATTCCTTTCAGGTCATATGGCATGTGATCAAGTGCTGGGATATGTTTACCAGCCGCTGGGTCAAAGAATTTGTGACACATGAGTCATATCATATTGATCTGATGTATACAAAAAAAGAGGATCGAAAACAGGGACTTGCCAAAATGCTGATTACACGTGTATGTGAAGATGCAAAAGAAAAAGGGTTTGATGTGACAATGGAAACACATCATAAAGACAATCTGGCATTATATGAAGAAACCGGCTTTAAATTGATGAGTGTCATTACACATGACAATTATGATTTGAAGCAGTATTGTTTATTGATAAGAAATGAATAGAGGTGTAGATATGAATCTAAAACATAGAGTACAAAATTTTTGGAAGTATTTTGAAACGGTACAGAGTACTGTTGAACAAGCATTACAAGAAGGTGATCAACACGAATTAGAGCATCTGCTGGAGGATTTAAATCATCGATTAGCGACGATTGTCGGCACAAAGATGGAGCTGGAAATGAATGAAAACGGCTTCTTTGAAATGACATTTCCAAGCGGTGGAGATAAGAACGTACAATTCTGCAGCGCTATATTAGTGAAAGATGCGCCAGAACAGTTAAAAGAAAACTGGATCCTGAATCCATGGCGGCCACCATTATCACAAAAAGCAATGAACAGCTATATTGATGTGAAAGGAAAACGCTATGGTGGGGCTGACTTTAAAATCTATTACAAAATCAATGAAGCATTAAAGATGCTGGATATTGAAGTATATTGTGAAGCATTAAAGGATATGGAAGAAGATTATCGTAACCGTCTGGTTGCATATATGCTGGAGCTGTTCATTGGAGAATTGGAGCTGGAAGCAAGAATCAACAGCATTACGATCATTGACACACCAAGTGATGAAGAAAATGTGTGTCTTTTACCTAACTTTTACGAAGATATCTGTGATATCATCATTGATGAAGAGTGGAGCGAGTACCATGATCCTACCACTATTTATATGGCATACAAACTGGATGAAAAGCTGCCAAGTGAAACCCTTCGTAAAGATATGAAGATGATCATTACCACCAATCCATTACTTCAGGAGGAATTGTTAAATCAAGAATACCAGTCATGTAAAGATATGAAAGAGCGTGGCGCAGAATATGGCTATCTATTTTATGAAGTCTTATATGAAGATGAAAAAGAAGCACTATTACGTCAACAGCTAGAAAAGGAAATCAATAAATTATTCTATGATATGTCACTAGCTAGAACGATTGGCGGGGCAATTGGTATCCATTATTCTTATATTGATGTCGCAGTCTTTGATATTGACGGTTTTAAGATTGCATTAGAAAAACTGAACGAAAAATTAAGCTTTAAAATCTATTACCGTTCATTTTTAGAGAATTAGGACAGTCAGAAAGATGACTGTCTTTTTTTATCTAAATAATCACAGCTATGTCACATGAATATGAAAAATGTATTTGATATCACAAAAAGGTCATAAAATGTAGGCTAAAGGGTTTACGTGTGACAAAGTTTTGTGTATAGTATGAGTAGGAAGTAAGTAACACAGTTTAAAACAAGGAGGACATGAAGATGAAAAAATCTAAAATGTTGACATATAGTACATGCGCATTATTAAGCGCTGGATTGATTTGTGGTGGTATCGTTTATAACAATACAACAGCTGAAAGTACTAAGGTTGCGGCAATCGGTTTAACAAATATCGATTCAGGCACTAAAGATATTATGAAACAGGTACAGGAAGTCACTACAAAGAAAAATGCTAAGAAAGCTACACCAAAAGCAGAAACAAGTAAAAAAGAAACAAAGAAAGAAACCGTTGAAAAAGAACAACAAACAAATGAAACAGCGCAGGCTGTGGAAAATAACGAAGTTAATGAAACACAAACACAGGCCCCTGCAAAGACACAACAGTCACAGCCAAAGCAGGAAAGCGCGCCTTCTCCTTCCAAAAAAACAAGAAGCTCCACAGCCTCAGCAGGAAGCAGTTACAAGTCCTATTGCCCAGACAGCATTATCTTATGTAGGTGCAAACATGTGGTGTGAAGAAGTCGCAGAAAAAAGTATTGAAGCAGTAGGAAAATCCGCATGGATCACAGTAGAAGAAGAGGATGGCGATGCGATCGTTGAACATCACATCATGGGACCAGACAACTTCTTGCAAATCGCTTCACAGGTTTCTTTAGATAACTTACAGCAAGGTGATTTATTATACTATGCAAATAATGGCAGTGGTAAAAGTCACATCGCTGTTTATGTAGGTAATGGACAAGTCGTACATGGTGGATACAATGGTGCAAACGTTGTTATCGCCGGCATCTATTTACCAGGCGCATCAACACCAATCGGATTACGTGTGTAATCCGATTTTTTTGTCGCATGTTGTCACATCCCTTATCATATACTGATAACAGGTGATAAGAAATGTTAACAACATTATTTGAATTACTGTCAAATGCGTTATGTTATGTTGGATATATACGAAACAACAGTTTTTTACAACCACTTGATAAGGAAGAAGAAGCAAACTGTATAGCATTATTGAAAGATCATGATGAAGAAGCACGCAACAAACTGATTGAACACAATCTGCGTTTGGTTGCCCATATCGTAAAAAAATACGATATCCGTAAGGAACAAAAAGAAGATCTCATCAGTATCGGAACTATTGGATTGATCAAAGCTATTGATTCTTTCAAACCGGAAAAAGGACATAAGCTTACAACCTATGCCAGTAAATGTATAGAAAATGAGATATTGATGTATTTACGAAGCTCTAAAAACTATTTTCAAAACGTATCACTCAACGAAGCTATTGCGACCGATAAGGATGGCAGTGAGATTACACTCATTGATGCGATATCCGCACCAGAAGATAATATCATTGATGATATGATGTTAGAAGATAACGTATCCAAGCTTAAACGTTTCATTCACGTACTCGATGCCAGAGAGCTGGAAATCATTACCAAGCGTTTTGGTTTATATGGACAAAAGGAACAGACCCAGCGAGAAATTGCCAAAACCATGAATATTTCACGATCTTATGTATCACGGATAGAAAAAAGGGCCTTTATGAAGATATATCGGGAATTTCAAAAAGATGAAAAGAAGAAAAAAGCAACAGAACCATGATGATAAAACACCATGGTTTTTTCCTGTTTGTCAAGTGATATCTCTTTCCAGTTACTTACAAATAAACACGTGTATAGCATAAATTTTACAAGGGAAAACTCCTAGTACACAAGGCTAGGAGGTTGTAGAAATGAGTCGTTATAAAGTAGAAATCAGTGGGATCAACACATCCACTTTAAAAGTGTTGACCAATGCAGAAATGAAAGAATTGTTTGTCGCTTTACAAAACGGTGACTTACAAGCCAAAGAAACCCTGATCAATGGGAACTTAAAGCTTGTTTTAAGCATCGTTCAGCGTTTCCATAACCGCTGTGAAAACATGGATGATCTGTTTCAGGTAGGGTGTATCGGTCTTGTGAAATCCATAGATAACTTTGATTTAAAACATGAGGTACGCTTTTCTACCTATGCTGTTCCTATGATTATGGGAGAAATTAAACGTTACTTAAGAGATAATCAGGTCATCAGAGTATCCAGACATCTAAAAGATTTAGCATATAAGGCATTTCAGGTAAAAGAAGAATATATACATACCTATCAGAAAGAACCAACCACAGCATATTTAGCTTCTGTATTAGAAGTCAAAGAAAAAGATATCGTGGATGCATTAGATTCCACCCAATCCGTATTAAGTATCTTTGAACCCGTCTATAACAGTGATGGGGATGAATTGTTTCTGTTAGATCAAATCAAAGATGAGCATGATGAAATTGAAAAATTATCCAATGTGATGGCATTAAAAAAGAGCCTGAAGCATTTAAAGGGCAAAGAACTGGATATCATCAAAAAACGTTACTATGATGATATGACACAAACAGAAATCGCAAATGAACTTGGCATATCCCAGGCACAGGTATCACGCCTTGAAAAAAATGCTATTGCGGCATTACGAAAAGATATTGAAAACTAGCACACATTTGAAGTTTCCTCATACAATAAACTAGGTGAGGCAAATGAGATATTCAGATATCGTTGGGAAACAGGTTATCAATATACGAAACGGGGCATTGATAGGAACGGTTTGTGATCTTGCTTTTGATCCATGCTCCTATCTGATTTATGCAATCTATGCATGTCCGCCACGTTCCTGTATCAAAAAATGCTTTCCTTTTTTCTTCGGTAAAGAAGAAATAGAAATCGATGTAAAGGAAATTGAAAATATTCAGGGCGATGTGATTTTGGTGAGATTTAGCTAAATCTCACTTTTCTTTTGGAAAAAGCCTTTTTCTATGCAGAACTTTGTGATAAAATAGTGATAACGTATAGGAGGTATGCCAACATGAGCATCGGTCAAAAATTTAAAGAATTTATTGCACCAATGGATGAAGATGATGTGTTAGAAGTAGAACAGGAAGATGAAGATAACCGTGTCCTGTCTGAATATGAACAGCCAAAATCAAAGGTAAGTCGTTTATCAGGTGATACAAAGATGGTTTTGTTTGAACCACGTTCATTCGATGAAGCAGAAGAAGTCGCAAAACGTTTGAAAGAAAACAAGGCAGCCGTTATTAATTTACATAAGCTGCAAAGAGATTATGCGCAAAGAACAATCGATTTTCTAACAGGTGTTATTTTCGCTCTGGATGGAACCATTCAGAAAATTGGTCATAATGTTATTCTGTGTGCTCCTAAAAATGTAGCAGTACATGGAGAAATTAGTTTGGATGCAAACGAAGAGTAATTAATGAATCAGCATCAGTTACAACATTTTCGGGGTAATGAAGAATTCGTAAAACGCCTATATGATCTCATTGATCAGATGCAACGTTATAGACGGATATGCATTACTCCCTTTTTTACGCCTGAAGAAGCATCGATTGCACAAAGTATCTGTGGGAAACAGATTCTTTACCGTATGGATGGCGGTTATCCAAATGCGGAACGTGTACGTTTTGCATTTCTACCATATGATGATGAAGAACCAGCTTTTCCTACCATCTGTTTAAAAGCCAACTACTCCTCATCCTTCTCTAAATTATCACATCCGGATATCTTAGGTGCCATTATGCATATTGGCATTGAACGGGATATGATTGGAGATTTTATCATTGAGGATGACAGAATCTATATTTTCTGTGATGAGATGGTTGAAAATTATATCACATGCAACTTAACCAAAATCAAACGCTGTTCTCTTCATTTTCAGCGAACAAATGAACCTATTCAACATGAACAAAAATTAAAATATGAAACCAAAATCGTATCTTCCTTACGCTTAGATGTGATGGTATCTACACTTGGGCATATGTCCAGAAGCAAAGCAACAGATCTTATCAAAGCAGGACTTGTGAAGGTCAATCATACCGTAAACCAGCAGGCTTCCACAACGGTTAGTGTTGGCAGTGTGATATCGATACGGAAAGCAGGGCGTTTTAAGTTTTTAGAAGTATCCAACAAGACAAAAAAAGATCATCTAGTTATTGAAGTCGCAAAATATGAGTAAGGCCTGCCATGTGCAGGCTTTTTCATTTCAATGAAATGAAAATAACTACCCAAATAACTACCCCCAAAACTACCCCCATGACTACCCTCAAAGCTGGAGGGAGATATTCCTTTCATATGATCATAGTGAAAATGAATGTCATATAAAAGGAATGATTTTGGAAAATAATGAAAAAAGCTGGAAAAATACAATGACATTCACAAAAATCCCTTGAAGAAGTGGCATATTTATGACATAATAATAATGCTATTTCCATTTGTGAATTAAGCCGCTTATTTCCGAAGGTGAGGACGAAAGGTGATGTTATGGACAAGAAATCATTCGATACGATGAAAAATGGATATAACCGTTACCAGGTCGATGACTATATATCCTTGCTTAGTAATGAAAACGAAGAACTGAAGAAAAAGCAAACAGTGCTTTTGAAACAGGTAGAAGAAATGGAAAAAGAACTGGCTGAAAAACAACAGGAATATAACAAGGTCATGGAAAATCTGGCGATTCGTGAGAAGGCAGCTGGAGAGATGGCAAGGATTGCGATGAAAGAAGCAAATATGGTAGTAGATACAGCACAGAAAAATGCAGATGCTATCGTGAAAGAGTCTTTAATCATGGCAAGAGGCATATTGCTGGATATTGCCAGACTGGGAAATGAGGCAAATGAATTAAAAGGCAGCATGAAGGATGAATTAAGACAACTGGAAGCTGCACTGGATGAATTTGAAACACCCAATATTCCCAACATGGATCTTTTGAAAAAAGAATTGTAAATGCGTGAACAGAAAAGACATGTTTTATTACAGGTACTGATAGAGAGCAGCTGGCTGGTGGAAAGCTGTAGGAAGGGTAATAAAAAATCACTTTTCGATGCAGATTTCCTGAATGGTTAGTAGGGAAGTACGGGTTTAGCACACGTTACGTGTTGAAAGTGCATATCAGGAATGATATGAACTAAGGTGGTACCGCGTGAATAACGTCCTTAGAGTAAGGACGTTTTTTTTATGAAGGAGGAAGAAACGATGGAATATAAAGATACGCTATTAATGCCAAATACCAAGTTTGAAATGCGTGGAAAGTTACCAAGTAAAGAGCCAAACTTCCAGCAGCGCTGGAAAGAACAAAACATCTATGAAAAGATGTTAGAAAAAAGAGAAGGATGCGAAGCATTCGTTTTACATGATGGTCCTCCATATGCAAATGGAGATATCCACTTAGGACATGCATTAAATAAAATTTTAAAGGATGTCATCATCCGTAACCGCTTTATGGCTGGCTACAAGGTGCCTTATGTACCAGGATGGGATACACATGGTTTACCTATTGAAACAGCTATCCAGAAGCTTGGATATAACCGTAAAGAAATGGAACTGGCTGATTTCAGAAAGCTTTGCTACAACTATGCTTTAGAACAGGTAGAAAGACAGAAAAAAGGATTCCTTTCTTTAGGTGTGGTAGGTGATTATGATCATCCTTATATCACATTAACAAAAGAATTTGAAGCACACCAGATTGAAATCTTTGGTAAGATGGCAATGGATGGCTTGATCTATAAAGGATTAAAACCAGTATATTGGAGTCCATCCAGTGAAACAGCTCTTGCAGAAGCTGAAATTGAATACAAGGATATCAAGAGTCCTACGATTTTTGTGAAATTCCCTGTAAAAGATGGTAAAGGAATCTTAGATACAGATACAAGTTTTGTCATCTGGACAACAACACCTTGGACAATCCCTGCAAACTTAGCAATCTGTTTGAATAAGGATTATACATATGCACTAGTTGAAAGTGAAAAAGGTAAATTATTAGTTCTTCAGGAGCTTGTTGATGCGTTGTGGGAAAAATTTGGATTAACGCAGAAAAACATCATCAAAACATTCAAGGGAAAAGAACTTGAAATGATCACATGTCAGCATCCTTTATATGATCGTGAATCTTTGGTTATCTTAGGTGATCACGTTACTGCTGATGCAGGTACTGGATGTGTACATACAGCTCCAGGCTTTGGTGCAGATGACTTCTTTGTAGGTCAGAAATATGGTTTACCAGCATATTGTAATGTTGATGAACATGGATGCATGATGGAAGATTGTGGCGAATGGCTTGCTGGTCAGTATGTAGATGATGCCAATAAGACAGTGACACAAAAACTGGATGAAATCGGTGCTTTATTAAAACTTGAATTCATTACACACTCCTATCCACACGATTGGAGAACAAAGAAACCAATTATCTTCCGTGCCACTACACAATGGTTTGCATCTATCGATAAGATTCGTGAACAGTTATTAAATGAAATTGATAAAGTAGACTGGATACCAAAGTGGGGACAGCAGCGTATGCATAACATGATCGCCGATCGTGGTGACTGGTGTATTTCCCGTCAGCGTGCATGGGGTGTACCAATTCCTATCTTCTATGCAGAAGACGATACACCTATCATGGATCAAAACGTATTTGATCATGTCGCAGAATTATTCAAAGAATTTGGTTCAAATGTATGGTTTGAAAGAGACGCAAAAGACTTACTTCCAGAAGGATACAGCCACCCAGGTTCACCAAATGGAACTTTCCGTAAAGAAACAGATACCATGGATGTATGGTTTGACTCCGGAAGTTCACACACAGGTGCTATGATGGAAAGAGGTTTAGGCTATCCTGCTGATCTATACTTTGAAGGTAGTGACCAGTATCGTGGATGGTTTAATTCATCTTTGATCATTGGGACTGCTGTACATGGACAATCTCCATATAAACAGGTATTAAGCCATGGTTTTGTTATGGATGGTAAAGGTGTGAAGATGAGTAAATCTCAATGGAACGCTGTAGCACCAGGTGAAATCACTAAGAAATATGGCGCAGATATCCTTCGTTTATGGGCTACTTCTGTAGACTATCAGGCAGACTGCTCAATGTCAGATGAAATCATGAAACAGATTTCTGAACAATATCGTAAAGTACGTAATACATTCCGTTTCATGTTAGCAAACATCAATCCAGAAACAGACTTCACAAAAGAAGATTTGGTAGATGTGAAGGAATTACCAGCATTAGATCAATATATCTTAGTGCTATTAAATGAAGCAAATACCAAAGCAATCAAAGCTTATCAAGAATACCGTTTTGCGGATATCACTGGTATGTTAACAAACTTAATGACCAATGAATTATCTGCTTACTATATGGATTACACAAAAGATATCCTGTATATCGAAAAGAAAGATTCACCAAGAAGAAGACAAGTACAAACTGTTCTGTATCATGCATTAGACTTCTTATTACGTCTATGGGCACCAATCCTTGTTCATACATGTGAAGAAGTAAATGATTTCTTCCATACAGAAGCAGAAAGTATCCATTTAGGAAGCTTCAAAGAAAACCTTGTCATTGATAACGCAGAAGCAATCAAAGCAGATGTGGCTCGTTTAATGGCAATTCGTGCAGATATCTTTAAAGCACTAGAAACAGCTCGTGCAGAAAAAGTTATCGGGAAATCATTAGAAGCACATGTTATGGTAAATGTATCTGATGAAGATCGTAAATTGATCGAAGATTACTGTGGCAACAAATTCAACCAATGGCTGATCGTATCAAAAGTAAGTTTCTCTGTAGATGAATTACCAGCATATGAAGTATGCCAGGTAGCAGTAGAAAAATGTGAGGGAAAAGTATGTCCAAGATGCTGGAACATTACTGATTCTTCAAGAGAAGATGGCTTATGTGATCGTTGTCACGAAGTATTAGAAGGCTAATATATCCAGAAGACTATAGGAATTCAATTTCTATAGTCTTTTTTGTATATACATTATCGTGTGATGGACAAATAATGAAAGGAAGTTATAATATTCTTGAAAGAGATAGGTGATAAAATGTGTAACTTAAGTGAAGGTATCCGTAAAGAAGCAAAAGAAGAAGGTAAACTAGAAGGTAAATTAGAAGGAAAGCTTGAAGGTAAAGCAGAAGAACGGTTTCTAAGCGCTGTAGTATATACAAAAAAGTTAATGGTAAAAAATCATATTAATGTTATGGAAGCAATAGATATATTAGATATTCCAGATGACATCCGCCAAGCTGTAATTGATGAAATAGAAAAGAAAAATTAACCAAATAAAGATATCCATTTAAGGAAGAAACACCTAAATGAATATTTTTTTCATCATAGTATAAAACATAAAAGCTTTTTACATAAAATTAATTAGTATTTTAATATAAATAAAATTTATAATATCATGATTTTAAAAAGTAATATCAGATAATATACATTATAGTTGGATGGACAAATAATGAAAGATAGTTATAATGTTTTTGAAAGGGGCAGGTGATGCAAATGCTTAACTTAAGTGAAGGTATCTGTAAAGAAGGAAGGTTTATAAGCAATGTAAAAGTAAGCTTCTCTATAGATGAATTACCAGCATATGATGTATGTCAGGTTGAAGAAAAATATGAGGAAAAAGTATGTTCAAGAATAAGTTTTTTGCATTAAGCATACATGTTTGGGTGTGTCATTTTCTCTATGATGCTTATCAAAGCTAAAAAAATAGTATAATCAATTATATTTTGTTATACCATTATATTTAGGAAGGAATGATTAGTGTGAGGATAGTGCCAGGAACGATTTTTGATTTAAAAGAAATTCAGCCAACGCCTTCTAAGTTAGTTGATTTTAGATATCTTACGAATGGATATCGTTATTACAATTATTCTGATGATAAGTTTAAGGTTGAGGTTGATCCAATTAGCAGAGATAGGGATTATGATGATATTAAAAATAAAGATTTAGAATTGGGGATTTAGTAAAGTGAAGATATCCGTAAAGAAGCGAAAGAAGAAGGTAAAGCAGATGAAAGGTTTCTAAGCGCTGTAGAATATACCAAGACGTTAATGATAAAAAACTATTAGTGTTATTGAAACAATGGATCTACTAGACATATCTGAGGATATACATCATGAAATGATGGAATGTATTGAAAAAAATGAAATCAAAAAGTGATTTGATTTAAGAAAATGCTTCATATTAAGACATAGATTACTGTGTTTGTTAATCATGATTTACTTTAAGATTTTACTGTAAAAATATAATTATTTGTGCTTTTCTGACTTTGTTGTAATTATGTATAGATTTTTTTAAACAATGCATGTATAATGGAAAACATTACACGAAAAGGAGGCGCTTTATGAATAATAGACTAAAACTAGTATCAACCATTGATACGAAAGAACCGGGAAAAGCACATGATGAATATTGTAAAAAAATCCTGGCTTTCAAATCTATTCTGGCATCTATCTTGCATGATCAAATACCAGAATATATGGGTATGCCAATACCTGAAATAGAGGCTTGTATTGAGCCAATCAAAGGAATTGAGTACATCAAAAGAAATGGTGAACTTTTGGGATTAAACCTTGAGGATATCGCTGTTATTGGCGCAGAAATACGCTATGATGTATTCTTCTTTGCGAAACTTCCAACAAAGAAGGTAGAAGCTAAAAAAGAAATCATAGGATTTCTGATAAACATGGAAGCACAGGGTGATGATGAAAGACATTATCCATTGATATCAAGAGGTGTGTATCATGCCTGTAGGATCTTAGCAGGTCAAAAGAACGCAAAATATGGTTTTGAACATACCAATTATTTAGATATCAAAAAGGTGTATTCTTTATGGATCTGTATGAATCATAAAAAAGAAAAAGATGATGTTGTGAATTCATACAAACTAACGGAAACTTGTTTGAGAAAAGAATGGCATAGTCCAGTAAGTCATTATGATTTGATAGAAGTTATCATGATTTATCTAAAAAAGAGTTATGATGATTACAATGATGGAGAATATGACTCTATGAAATTATTGAATGTATTATTCAATTCGAATCTTCCACTAGATGAAATAAAGCGACAACTTATAGAAAATTATGGTATACTAGTAACAGAAGATCTAGAGCAGGAGGTGGCTGAGATGTGTAACTTAAGTGAAGGTATCCGTAAGGAAGCGAAAGAAGAAGGTAAATTAGAAGGAAAGCTTGAAGGTAAATTTATAAGTACTGTAGAACTTGTCAAAAACTTGATGGAAACTACCAATATTGAAATCAATAAAGCATTAGATATGTTGAAAATACCAGAAGACATCCGCCAAGCTGTAATTGATGAAATAGAAAAGAAAAATTAACCAAATAAAGATATTCATTTAAGATTAGACCACCTAAATGAATATCTTTTTTTCATCTAAGTATAAAACGCAAAATACAAAAGCTTTTTTGCATAAAATTAATTAGTGTTTTGTGATAAATAAAGCTATTAATATATATTAAAAACATAATATCAGATAATATACATTATAGTTGGATAGACAAATAATGAAAGAAAGTTATAATGTTTTTGAAAGGGGCAGGTGATGCAAATGTGTAACTTAAGTGAAGGTATCCGTAAGGAAGCGAAAGAAGAAGGTAAAGCAGAAGAACGGTTTCTAAGCGCTGTAGTATATACAAAGAAGTTAATGGCAAAAAATCATATTAATGTTATGGAAGCAATAGATATATTAGATATTCCAGATGACATCCGCCAAGCTGTAATTGATGAAATAGAAAAGAAAAATTAACCAAATAAAGATATTCATTTAAGGTTAGACTACCTAAATGAATATCTTTTTTTTCATCATGATGTAAATTGTAAAATATAAAAGATTTTTTTCATGAAATCAAATAGTATTTACAATTGAATAAAGCAATCATATTCAAATGTAATAATCAGTTGAAAAGTAGAGAGGTTAATGCTGTTTCTCTATTCTGTGTAAATAGTCTTACAGGCTTTAGAGAGCCGTAAGAGCTATCTATTAAAAGTCTATATACACAAGCGTAACATCATACATTTGATGCGTAGCAGCACATGTTTTGTAAGATATAAACATATCAAGACATTCAAGCTAAGGGTAGGCAGCACCTGAAAAATCTAAAGATGGTTTATCAAGCAAATACAGAGGAACAGTAAAAAAATCTCTCCAATCGCAATAATGAGTTGGGAAGAAAACTGGGACATTCTAAATACCTATTTTAATTATCCAGTGGAAACAAGGAAAATAATTTACATAACGTATGTGATTGAAGAATTAAATAGACAGTTCCATAAGGTGATATAGTTAGTTATCCAGAACTCAAGTATTCCATGGACACTCACTCTCATAAAGTAAGAATAAAAAGAAAAAGTCAGTATAAATTCAGGTTCTCTGAATATACTGACAATGGATACAAGTGTTAATGTTTATTACATTTATTGACATACTTTTTAATATTTTATAAAATGATGAATTTTTATTATGTTAGACTAAGAAATCAAGAAATCCTAATGCAATTTTTAATGAGTCCTGCATATTAATATTATCCTTTTGTTCACAATAATTCATTGCATCTTCAATAGAATCCAAAGCCCATAACAAATTCTTATAGTTATCATCTGAAGATTCAGAAGAGCTACTTTGGGATAATTCTATATTATATATATCATCACCTTCCTGATAAGAGACCTTATCAATTTGATTATAAACGTACTTAATATTGATAGCTAATAATTTATAATCAAGATTATCGGGGTTATTCTCTATATCAGAAATCTCGCCTTTGATAATTGATTTCATCTGATTAATCTTTCTACGTCTCATTCCATCCTTTATTGTTTCCTTCTTGCTTATAATAAGCGGTTAGATATATCTTACTGCTTTATACTGATAGTGTCAATTACTAGTAAATAACATATGGACATAAAAAATTATGATGATTACAGCGATGGAGAATTTGTGATAATGACTGAAATTCATTGATTTTAAATAATTATAATACTATAAATAGAGTCATCCTATCCCAAACTTGAACTTTTTAATTTTCATGTTGTAATAATAAAAATATATTTTATACTTAATATGACACATATGTTACAAGGAGGCACGAATATGGAAAAGTTTTATATTATTAAAATATGGGAGAAACCATTTTCAAATCTTATCAAGGGATTAAAATCAGATAAAGCTAATGCTGCCTATAATTTAGCAAACAATGATATGGATTTTAAAGGAGAAATAAAAATAGATGATAAGATTTTATTTATTTCTTTTAGAGTGGAAAATAGTGATATAAGCTATTTAGATGCAATTGCTTGCAGAGTTGTAGATATAAATGATAGTCTTTTAACTTGTAAAACAGAGGCGTTTACAGATAAAAAGTTGATAATAGAAAATTTGTGCAATATGCTGCTTTTTGATTTACAAAAAGACTTTAAAAAGAATAGTTATATTACAGAAGAATCAGCTGTTGAAGTATATGACAATTTTGTAAAAGAACAAAACATTAAAGTTGAATCTGATTTTAATGAGATTAATAGTAATGATGAATATATTAGAGCTTGTAAATTGCAATTTGATGATGGTAGATCGACCTATTCACGTGATAGAGATAGAATTATACATTCCAAAGCTTTTAGACGAATGGTAGATAAGGCACAAATCTTTACTTCAAGTAAAGGAGATCATTTTCGTACAAGAATGACACATACATTAGAGGTAACACAGATTGCAAGAACAATCGCAGTCTTATTGAATAATGAAATAGGCGAAATTTGTCCTGTGGATGAAACGAAAACAGAAGCGATTGCTTTAGCACATGATATCGGACATACCCCATTTGGACATGTAGGTGAAAGAGCATTAAATTCAATACTTCGTGGAAAAACTTCCATAATTAAAAATACGGATATAGAAGGCTGGAATATGGGATTTAAACACAATTATCAAGCTTTACGTGTATTAACAAGCCTAGAAGTCAAGTATCCTGATATTGATGGCTTAAATCTAACATATGAGGTTATGGAAGGTGCTTGGAAGCATACCAAAATAAAGAAACATGGAGATTTATTATATTCGCTGGATGATTTCTTCTTATATCCTAATAGTGAATATTTATATCCTGAATATGATTTTCCAACTACTATAGAAGGACAAATTGTGGCAATAGCAGATGAAATTGCACAAAGGTCACATGATGTAGATGATGCATTCAAAGCAAACAAATTAAGCTTTGAAGAATTAAAAAAGAACTCCCATATCAAAAAGGCAAAAAACTTATCAATCATGTTAAAACAGATAGAAGATAGTATTAAAGAAGCAAAAAATAACAATATCTTTCTGATTGATGAAAATGATATGTTAAGAGCAAGACTGTGTTCAGAGATTATTTCATTTTTTGTCACTGATGTGGTAAACAATACTTTAGAAAAACTCAATCAATTCTTTGAAACAGAAAATGAATTCTTTGAACAATACAAACGATTTGATCAAAAAATCGTTGATTGGAGTGAAACAGCACACAATGTATCAAAATTTCTAGAACAAATCATCGCAACACGTGTGATTATATCCTCAGAAGTAACGCAATTTGATACAAGCTCTAAGCGAGTTATAGAGAAATTATTTAAATACTATTATAATAACCCATTATCATTGCCGGATAATACATTAAGAAGGGTGTACATCTCTTATATGAAAAAGGGATTAAGCTACGTCAATTTCAAAGAAGGAAACGTAAATATTATACGTGATGAATTAGAAAAAATCACACAAACAGATTTAAATGATTTAGACATTGATGAACGAAAAGAATACTTAGAAAAACGTAAGATTTTAGTCAGATGCATTGCTGATCACATTGGTGGTATGACAGATAGCTATGCAATTCAAGAATATCATAAGTTATATAATTTATAAATCTAAGGAGAATAGGAAAGATGCTAGAAAGAACAGATGATGAATTTATTAAAAGTACAATTACAGAGAATTTATTAAGCAGAAATAAAAAGCTAATCTATTGTGTAGATTTTCTACTTAACCAAACAAATAATTCAGTTATATCAATAAATGGAAAATGGGGAAGTGGTAAGACTGTTTTTGCTAAACAGATTGAATATGTGATGAAACATGAAGAAGAATATAAACAATTGTGTAGTAGTTATAGAGTAGATGAGAATGCTAATTATAATTCAAACGAGGTTTTCTATTATAATTCATGGGAAAATGATTCTATAAATATGCCTGTACATTCATTATTGTTACAACTTATCAAATACTATAATGTGAAGAGTGATACTCCTTTAGATTTGAAAAAAGCTAGTAAAAAAGTACTCAATATTATGACCAAGTTAGCAACTAATGGTGCTGTTGATATAGAAGATTTGAATTTAAATAAAACAGAAGATGAAAAGATTAATGCGTTATTAAATGATGTAATATGCACCGAGGATTTAAAAGAATTCTTTAATAATATAATCGATCAAATTCTAGCTGAGAAAAATAACAGATTGCTTATTATTGTTGATGAATTAGATAGATGTAGACCAACTTATGCTATAGAAATGCTAGAATGTATAAAACATTTCTATAGTAATGACAAAATTACTTTTCTTGTTGTTACAGACAATATTCAATTATCTAAAACAATAAAAAAAGTATATGGTTCAGAATATGATGGAGAACTATATTTAAATAGATTTTATGATAGTGTGATTGAATTATCAAATAACATAAATACCTTTAAAACTGCATACATAAGTAGTCTTTATGGTAAGGATATTACAGAAACTGATTTATTCAATGAAATCACGATGACCTGTATCAATTATTTTAAATTAGAATTAAGACAAATAAATAGTTTCATTGAATACGCAAAAACAGCACAAAATATTATAGGAGATTATTACAATAATTCTCTTTTATTTAAACAATCTCTAGCTTATTGTATATGCTGTATATCCTATGGATTAAAAGTTACATCAGTAAATGAATATGATTTATATATGCAGGGGAAGTGGAATAAATTAGATGAAGTTTTAAACAGTAATGTGAAATTAATTGAATGGTTAGAGGAATTTATTGATATTAAATCTAACGATAGTTTTGTATCAGTTTTAAAACAAACATACGATGCGGTTTTTAATGGAAATTCTGAAATATATACTTATGATAACTTTGCTAAAAGACTTGTTTTACAGATTTTAGAATTACAATTTTAGATTGAAAAGGGGAAATGTTATATGGATTGGATAGAATCAATAAAACACATAAAAGAAGCACAAAGAAATAATCGTTTAGTTATCTTTGTAGGTGCCGGAGTTTCTAAAAACTCTGGCATTCCTATGTGGGGAGAATTAATAAGAGCAATCGCAGATGAAATTAAATACAATCATTGCGCATTTTGTAAAGAGGAAGCAAATATTAAATGTAAAGAACGTTATAATTTTACCCAAGATGAATATTTGAAAATACCTGAATACTTCTACCGTTTATGTATGCAAAATGATGAACAAACAGGAGATAAAACATATTATGATTTTATCAAAAAAACTTTGCATACAGATGTCGAAAGCAATTGCATTGATGATATCATTTTTCAATTATTACCACATCATATCATTACAACGAATTATGACACATTACTAGAAGATTCAACTGATGTAAACGCAAGACTTTATACAACCATCAAAGAGGATGGAGATTTGTTGTCATCAAGTAATGATCACTATATTATTAAAATGCATGGAGATTTTTCTAATCCTGCAAACTTGGTATTAAAGGAAAGTGATTATATCAACTATGAACAAACACATGTTCTTATATCAACATATATTAGGTCACTTCTAATTGATCATACATTTTTGTTTGTAGGATATTCTTTGAATGATTATAATCTGAAATTAATCATGGGGTGGATCAATTATTTTGTTGAAAAACATGGCGTAACAAAACGCCCGTACAATTTCCTGATTCAACATGGAGAAGCGAACTTTTTTGAATCTAAATTATATGAATCAAAAAATATCTATGTAATAGATACTGAGCCTATATTACAAAACTATGATGTTAAGAGTATTAACTTACAAAACCCATTTGGACAATCAGTATATGCCTATTTATCATATGTTAAAGATGAAAGAAAATATTTAAAATTTGTATCGCTTGAAGATTTATTATATGAAGGCGGAAAACTATTAAATGTTTATAATAAAATAGGAGAGAACGATTTTTTAGAGATGATTAGAAAAGTTGATAAACATGCAAGTATAAATAATCAAATCTTAATAATAAGAGATGAAAAAATATATGATTCTTTTGTAGAACTGCTAGATATAAATAATGAAAAGTCAGATTTTATAAAAAAGATTCTTAAAAAAGTGGGATTATCGAAAATAACGAAAAAAGAACTGTTAACTTATAATCAGTATGAATTAGAAGTTGACTCATTATATTCAGAAATTTTCCAAATTTATATAAATAATGATTATCAAACATTGTTTAAGAAATTAGAAGAAAATCAATCATTAGATGAAATGCTATATTACACTATTTTACTAGATCCAGAATCTGATAATATCAAATCTTATTTTAAGCAGAAAGTGATTCCAAGAAATAATCTTGTAAGCTTACTGATTTATAAAATACAAGAATATTGTAGTTGTTATGGACTTGAATTACTAAATACTACGGAAATATATAGATTATTTACTCTTATACCGAAAAGTTCAGAATACTGTATATGTACCTTGAAAAAGCTTTTTTCACTGCAAGATATCTTGGATGATATAGAAGTCAAGATACAAAAATTAGAAGATGAATATATAAAAAGTCCTGAACACATTAAGATTATTGTTAGTGATGAATTTACACCTATTAGGGCTATCATCTATAATATATATATGTTTTGTTTAAAAAACTATATACCATTTCATAAAGTTGTAAATTTGAAAAATTTATATACAATGTATGCTCAGGCTATATTATGTACTTATCATTATCAAAAAGAAATTGATTTTCCAACATATGAACTAAATGAAATCGATATAGATATTATCACTAAGTATTGCATACCAGAAAAAATTGAAAAAAGTATGAAAAAATATCGTGTTGATAAGTTAAATGTATCAAAAGATGTAAACATAGTTATAAAATTTAAAAACTTTTGTAAATCCTATTTTTTATATCGTGATGTAAATAACTTGTTTTCGTTCCATGCGTTTCTGTTGTTATTCTATCATTTAGATATTAATGAAAATGATTTTGATGACATCACTAATTTATATATTGAAATACTAAATGATATTGCAACCCAAAATTCTATTTCTGTAAATTTTATACATAAATCATTATCTTATTTTATGACACATTTTTCTAATCGTCTATCTACCATACAAGCAAATAAACTTCTTAGATTATTATTTGATGATTTAAAAAAGGAAGAAAAACGACATTATCTAGAATTTAAAGATCAAGATATTTATGTTAGTGAACAAGCAGATATTTTAACGAAAGCGTCAATAAGCAAAGAACTTTTGAAAATTAAAGATAATGATAAGTTTATTAGGGGCATTGAATGCTTTTATGATTGCTTTGAAAATGATATTTTAGAAGAAATCATATATAAATATTTGAATGACTTTGATTGTATTTTTATATTCAATAGAATTATAGAAAAAAGAATTATTTATCATGACTCTATACAACATTATTTCATAGATAAAATAGAAAATGATTCCTGTAGAAAAAGTAAGTATTTTACCTTTTATTCTCAACAATATATAGAATGTTGCATTAGATTATATATGAATGATTATCCGTTTGATTTAAATTTATTAACGCCATATAAAGAAACTTCTGATCAGTTGCAATTTATATTAGATCCAGAAACATTTGATTATTCATTAGTCGATTTAACAGATTATTTTTGGTGTATGCTAATATATTCGGAGAAAACTAATAAATATTTCAAACAACATCGATTAGAAATTTTAAATGAAAGATTAAAAAAAGAGTTACGATTAAATGGTTCACAAACTAATAAGTATATTGTTTTATTGACTAAACTATTTTCTGCAAAAGAATTAAGTGATTTGTTAAGTGAAGATGAAAACATCAAGAATTTTTAAATTCTTGATGTTTTCTCTTTTATTTCTACTTTTCTATAGATTTTTTCTCAGAATCCTTTATACTTATATAAGAACAAAACAAGTGAGGTATCAATATGGAAATCACATCCCTAACAAATGCAAAAGTAAAACAATGGAGTAAATATAAAGAAAAGAAACATAGAGATAAAGATCATAAGTTTCTTATAGAAGGAGAACACCTAATAGAAGAAGCACATAAAGCAAACCTAATAGAGTGTATTCTAATAGAACAAGGAAAAGAAAATATGTTTCCTGCTTATGAAACATACGAAGTCACAAGAGATATCTTAAAGAAACTAAGTGACAGTGTATCTGGCACTTACATCATGGCAGTATGCCATATGCCTAATATATCATCCATTGACTTTGGCAACAAAGTCATCGTACTAGACGACGTTCAAGACCCTGGCAACGTTGGTACGATTATCCGAACAGCCTTTTCGTTCGGATACACAAGTATTGTGTTATCCAACCATTCTGTAGATGTCTTTAATGAAAAGGTCATACGTTCCACACAGGGAGCCTTATTTCATATGCCCATCATTCGTGGAGATATCATGGAACTGTTGCAAGAACTAAAACAGCAGGGGATTACACTCTATGCAACATCCCTTCATGAAGCAACACCCCTTCAACAAACACCAAAGAAAACACCATGTGCATTGATCTTTGGAAACGAAGGAAACGGCGTAAGTAAAGATGTCATAGATTACAGTGACCACAAGGTATTTATTGAAATGGATACCTTTGAATCACTAAATGTTGCTGTTGCAGCAGGTATTTGCATGTATGAATTTAAATAAAAATGGTTAATCAAAAAGGTTCTGCATTTAAGCAGAACCTTTTATCCCTTTGTTAAAACTATGTTAAAAAAACCATAAACTACTCTTGTACCTTCTGTAATTTGTATTTTTAAAGTCTTTGCATTATTCAAATTAATTGATATATGCTCAGAGGGATTTTCAGCTGATAAATTGTACGTTATTGGATCATTTTTATCAACATAAATAGCTAACGTAACATCTTGGATTTCGTTTTCATCAGTCTTACCAACATCAAATTCCATTTTTTGATATTGACTTTCCAAATTAAATAACGCATAACCATCACCATCTCCAAGTATTGAGTAATCACATCCAATAGTAAATCCAGAGTCATATTCTTTTCCAGCAACTCTCATTTTTTTGTCAGCTGGTGTAACTTTTCTGTAAACTTTTCCATTATATAAAATATCGCTTATTTCAGAAAACTTTACTTTAATAGCACCATTTTTTGAATCATTTCCATATAAAATATTTTCCCCATCAACGGATACACTTTTACCTGTTATACTTTCAATAATACCATTATGAAAATAATATTGATTGTTTATTTTAGCTAATCCTTTTTCAATCTCAGATTTCTTTAATCCATCGATGATAACAGTGGCTTTTGATAATACTGCCATATCTTTTTTTTCATAGCCGTCATTCTCTTTTTTTAATTTAGCATTTTCTTTTTTTAAGGCATCATTTTCATCAATCAATTTGATATTTTCATCTTTGAATGTTGATGATTCTGGATATATTATCGCTGATACTTTCTCAGGGAAAATCACAACTATTAATGAACTTAAGGAACAAACAGCAGTTAATACCATGTTTATAAATTTGATAGTAGATTTTTTCTGGATTTTAAAATAAGCAATAAATATTAGAATGATAACAAACACAATAACAGCTATAGAAGCAATTTGTGCTTTAGACATATAATTTTCACTCCCTTTTTAAAATACTTTCTATTAAGGTCTTGGGTCCATACCGTAATAAATAAATGCTCTATATCCCCATCTAGCATTGTGTGAAACTAGCAGTTTTGTTAAATTAAGTACTGGCATTAATGTTGATAGGACGTTAGCATAGAAGAAAGTCACAGCTAATATAGGACCAACAAGACCAGTTACTAGAGGACTGGTAATAACAGTAAAAGTCAAATCAACATAATCTTTGATTAGATCATTCATCGCTTCAGATACACCGCTTTCATTGGTATTGTAGTCGCAAGTTTTATCAATGTAGTAATCTATCGTGTACCTCTTGGATTATCAGTGGCAAAAGGGAGAAGTTATTGCCCAAGTTGCAGTCATCAGCTTGCTTGGTATGACTTATTTCCAATCTTTAGCTATATATTCCTTGGAGGGAAATGTAGATATTGCAAAGCTAAAATTCCTATGAGAGACACCTTGATCGAATTCATAGGTGGTCTTATAGGAATTTTATGTTTTCATCATTACCAGTTTAGTTGGGATGTTTTGGTTGTATTTGTTATCATTATGATTTTATTGGCAATCACAATGATTGATTTTGATACCATGACAATTCCAAATGGACTAGTGATTGCATTGGCTGTTCCAAGTGTAGTGATGATGTTACTTCATCCTGAAGTAAGTCTTGTATCACGTATCATTGGATTCTTTATCATTAGCTTGCCAATGTATCTGCTCATTGTATTAATTCCAGATTGCTTTGGTGGAGGAGATATAAAATTAATTGCTGTTGGAGGATTTTTATTAGGATGGCAATTAACATTAGTAGCAGGATTTATCGCAATTTTAATAGGTGGATGTTATGCAGTGTACCTTTTGGTGTCAAAAAAGTCAAAAAAAGGCGCACATATCGCATTTGGACCTTATTTATCTATCGGAATTGTGATATCATTGTTATATGGAAATTCATTAATTAATGCTTACTTATCACTATTTCTACTGTAATTCAATCGAGGTGAATCAATATGGCGAAGTATCAATATACTGCTAAAGATATGAACTCTAAAAGAGTGAAAGGTAAAATAGAAGCAAATGACCAACAGGAGTTGGTCACTCTTTTACGTAATCAAAATCAATATTTAATGACATGCAAAGATATAACAGAAAAAGAGAAGAATGATAAAAAATTAAATTTAAAAGAATTGTCAGAGTTTTCAAGACAGATTGGTACCATGTTAGGCAGTGGAGTTAGTTTAATACGTGCCATGTCTATTTTGGTACAACGTGAAGAAAACGTAAAAATGAAAAAAATATATAAAGATATGTATGTAAAACTCCAACAAGGTTTTACATTATCTACAGCTATGCAGGATGAAGGTAGAGCCTTCCCTGAGTTAATGGTCAATATGTATCGAAGTGGTGAAAACAGTGGTCATATGGATCAGGTTGCAATGACAATGGCAAAACAATATGATAAGGATTATAAAGTGCAGAGTAAAATAAAAAATGCAATGATTTATCCTATTATTTTGGTTGTCGTAATGTTAGGGTGTGCTGTCTTATTGTTTACTGTCATTATTCCTAATTTTGTTGGTGTATTTGGTAATGCAGAATTACCATTTATCACACTTGCAATGATGGCAGTTAGTGATGTTATGACAGAGTATTGGTATTGGATTATGATTGGTATCTTGGTTATCGTGGCAATCATAGCTTCTTTATTACGAATGCCAACTGTCAGATTTAAATTTGATAAAATGAAATTAAAACTTCCTGTATTTGGAAAGTTGAATCGTACAATCTATACAGCTCGATTTGCGAGAACTATGTGTTCTTTGTATACCAGTGGTATTTCTATCATCAATGGATTGATGATTGTACGTTCTACTATTGGAAATAAATTTATAGAAGATCAATTTGATATGGTCATCACAAGTGTTAGAAATGGCGTATCACTTTCACAAAGTATTCAAAAAGTTGAGGGTTTTGATGTAAAACTTGCAAGCTCTATTTATATAGGTGAAGAAAGTGGTCGTTTAGATGAAATGTTGACGACTTTGGCAGATGATTTTGATTATGATTCAGAGATGGCATCACAACGAATGGTAACTGTAATAGAACCAATCATGATTGTTGTCATGGCGATAATGGTTGTTATTGTTATGATGGCAGTATTATTACCAGTTGTACAGTTATACAATGATCCTAGTGCTATAGGATAATAGGGAGGTTTTTATGGCGAAAGACAACGTGATATTTATATCAAATCACAATATTCAAGTAATCAAAGGATCTTGTGATCGAAATGATATGATTAAAATTGAGAGTTATCATGACTATTATCTTGATGAGGGAAGTATGATTAATGGCGTGATTACAGATGATCAGCCAATTAAGGAGATATTAGATACCATTCATGGCAATGGTGTAAAAACTTGCCGTCTGGTAATTGATAGTGGGCAGATTATTGTAAAGAATATGAATGTTCCTTTTTTGAAGAAAAAAGAAATTGTAAAAATTGTGCAAGATGAATTAGCAGCAGTTGATCAAAGTTATGAGGACTTGATTTATGATTATTCTGTTTTAAGAAAAAATTATGAAGATCAGCCTGGT
Organism: Absiella sp. AM29-15; assembly: GCF_003434225.1. NCBI lineage: Bacteria > Bacillati > Bacillota > Erysipelotrichia > Erysipelotrichales > Erysipelotrichaceae > Amedibacterium > Absiella sp. AM29-15. The sequence goes on along the minus strand of NZ_QVFL01000006.1, from coordinate 10,105 downwards.
GGGGAAATATTATGCTGTGCATTAGAGAGAAAACTTTTAACAAGTTATGTAGAATTGTTTGAAAATGCAGGTATTAAATTAACCAATGTAGATATTTCAGTAAATGCTTTACAGAAATTAACGGAGGAATTACCTGATTTAGAACATAAAACTTACATTGTATCCATTATAGATGGAAACAATGTATCCAGTTATCTGTTTGAAGATAATCATTATACGTTCTCAAATAGAACAAGATTGTTCTCAGAACGAGGAACGAATGCATTCATTACAGAAATGAATAGTAACATTTCCCAATTGATTCAGTTTAATAAATCAAAACGAAGTTTGTATACCATTGAAACAGCATACTTCTGTGGCTTGGCAGATGATGAAGAACCAATCGTTATGGCGAATATCAAGGAAAACTTAAACATCAATGCACAGGTATTCCCAAACTCAAAAGTCGTATATGTAACAGATGCAATATTAGCAAATGATTTTAAATTACATGATTACATTTATCCAGTAGGAAGTCTAATAAGAAAGTAGGTGGTCAACATGGCTCAAAAACTAGCAAATAAAGATATAAACCTGTTGGCTGTCTATAAGGTCAAATCAGAGCCATCAAAGTATGCTTCTGTGTTAAAGGTAGTCGCAATACCAGCTGTAGCTGCAATTGTGTTTGTGACAATATTTGGTGTTCAGCAATTTCGTATTCATGGATTAAAGAGTAAAACAGATGATGTGAATGCACAGATTGCAAAATTACAGGAACAAATTGCAAATGATCCTAATGCAGAAAAGAATGCGAAGTACTTGAAAGATTTAGAAACATTAAATCAATTAAAAGAATTACATGAAGATATAGAATCATATCCACAGTTAAGTCAGGATACTTTTGATCAGATTCTATTAGCTTCAGATTTAAATGTGGATGTAACATCCTTCTCTTATGTAAGAGAATCACAGGTGATTACACTTCAAATTCAAGGCTTATATGCAAATGATACAGAAAATTTTGTACGCCGTTTAAAGACATCTAATATCTTCTCTAAGGTAGATTATAGTGGATATTCTATGAGTGAACAGGCAATTGAAACAGAACCTGTAGAACAACCAACACAACAACAGAGTAATCAAACAGATACGATAACGGATAAAGATGGCAAAGATAATAATGATGCGACACAGCAGTTATTACAGCAGTTGTTGAATATGCAGACACAAAACAATCAAAATACAGAAACACAAAAACCACAGACACAAACTGTTTATACCGCAACAGTATTGTGTACATTAAAGTAGGTGAGCATATATGAACAGTTTATCAAAAAGAGAGAAAACATTAATTTATATCTTGGTTTGTATGATTGTTTTTATCGGGGGAATTTTCCTTTTGGTATTACCTTCATTTGAACAATATTCTAAAGCAAAATCTGCTTATGATGAAGCAAGTGATCAATTGGTGATCACAAAAGCAAGTGTGCCTGATTATACAACTTTAGATGCAAATGTAAAAAAGGTAAAAAAAGAATTAGAAGAAATAAGAAAAAGCTTCTATGAAGAAATGAATAAAGAAGATTTAGACCAGGAGATTACACAACTGGTTGTAGAACATAACTTGGTCCCAGTAAATTTAAGTATGTCTGAAATAGCTTCAGAAGAAGTTATGAATTATGAAACGTATTTAAAATCACAAACAAAAGAACAGAGTGCAACAGAGAATAAAACAGAAACCACGAAAAAAACAACAGCGAAAGTATACAATGTCACAATGGTCGTACAGGGAACTGTGCAGGATGTTCAATCTTTGGTAAATGATGCGAATAAAACATATTCCATGAAGATTGGTTCTGTGCAATATTCAGAACAACAAGAAGATACAAAACAAATGACCATCACTTTTAAAGTTTATATGATGTAATCAAGATTGGAGGTGCAATGGATATGAGAAAGAATGAAAAAGGATCAAGCTTGATTTTTGCATTGGCAGTTATTTCAATTATAACCATAGTAATTGCGGCATGTATGGCTATTTCTTATTCTTATTATAAAAGATCCATTGTGGCCAACAGTGAACGTCAGGCATATTTAACAGCAAAGAGTGTTTTAACGAATGTGATTGAGCAAATTACTGATAATACTTGTGAAAATCATGCAGAATATTTGAAAATGATACCTGATGAAACAGTAAACACTAAAATAGAATATGATGTTAATTTTCCAAATGACATGAAAAAAGATATGGGAAATGTGCAAGAAATTAGTGTGGTTAGATCTAAAGAAGAAAAAGATGTCAAAGTGGGTGACACGCAATCAAAAGAAGTTATTGATAAAGTTACATTTACAGTAACTGCAAACTATGGCGATAGATCAAAAACTATAAGTGCAGATATAGTTAAATTGAATTCTGATAAGAGTGACTCCTGGCAATTGTCAAAATATTATGAAGGCGTTATCGAAGCGAATAACAATATTACTAATGCTTTAGCAATGAGAAAACAAATGACAGATATAAATGATATATTTATTAAGAGCAAGAATTTTAGTGATGTAAAAAATTTTTTGAAAGAAGATAATGAAATTTGGCAAAGATATTTAGATCATGAAACAGAAATGACTTATTATAACAATGATCTTTTGAGACCTTTCTTCTTTTATGGATATTATAATCAACAGCTTCCTAAATTTGATATAACAAAAGTCATAACTAAAGATGAAGATGCTTGGGAGTATTTAAATAATAATGTGTGTTATATAAAACCTTTCTTTAATTTTAATAAGTATGAAATATGTATTGTTTATGCGAACATTGATAATAATGTAAGTAAAAATTGGAAAACACAATTAATATTTAATCATGATGATGGACATTGGTATTTTTTAAAAAGTGAGAAATCTTTAACAACTTTTAATGATAACAAGGGCGATGGAGGTCAAAAAAAATGGGATGATTTTGTTAAAAATACGTTAAATGATCCAAGTAAAGCTGTGAAACTAGATTAGATAGGAGGCATTAGAAATGAATAAAAAAGGTTATACATTAGTAGAAGTTATAGTTAGTATTTCAATTCTTTCTATTGCTTCTATTACATTAGCAGGAGCTTTTGGAACAATAATTCATTTTATGACAAAGTCAAATCAAGTGAAAGAAGCAAGTAACGAAATGTATAAAAAAATTGAAAGTAATGAAGCTAATGCAAAAGTAAAAGAATTAATTAATAATCCAGGACAACAATATGAAATTGATGTAAATGGAACTAAATTATATCCGACTGGCACATTTATTTATAATCAATATGAAGAAAATGATGAGGTTCATTTAGCTCAATTTAAGAATACTTATATAAAGACTATTAATGCAACTGATGTGGCTAAGGAAATGTATAATGCTGCAAAAAAATATGAAACAAATATCATTGTTTGTGAAAATTGTAACGTAGAAGGATATATTGAGGTGTTTAATAAAATAAAAGAGGATTATCAAAATGATTTTCCACAATTTCCTAAAGAAAAGTTACCACTAAATATTGTGACAAATCAATATATAAAAATTTATTATCCTTGGGAATTAAAAAATGGGCAAACGATTAAACATGGTCAGCCATTCATATATTTAAGTGAATTTTCTACTTCAGAACAAATAGACGAATCAATAAAGATATTTTTTAATTATGAAGACAATTGCTGGTATTATCTTCAAGCCGGTACTTTAAAAATAGATACAACACAAAGCGTGAATGCAGGTAATGGAAATAATCGTTCTTTAAAACTCAATGAGCGAGGAATAGATAACTGGGGAGACTTATTAAACGATATAAAAAGCAATAAAACAAATTGGCTTAAATGGGATGAAAATTCTGGTAAAGGATGGGTTTCTATTTCATAAGAGGAGGTAATGGTGATGAGAAACAAACAGGGTTTTACATTAATTGAAATCATTGTATCCATCATGATTGCATCTATAGGAATGGTGATAGCTACAACGCTGATTCTTAACTCGATGGGATATTTCGATAAAACTGCGGCAGCAGATTATGATAAACAGGCATTAGATAGTGTAAAAAACTATGTTCAAGATGAATTAATGTATGCAAGCGATGTTAAGCTTCTAAATAAATTTCCTGATACAGAAAATAAAAAGGAAGAATGGTATTGGCTTTATGTGAAAGATGATGTCTTATATAGAGGTAATAGTGTTGAAATAAATGATATTCAGAATGCTGTTAACACTGGAACAATTTATAATAAAGATGTTCCTGTCTATAATAATGATTTCTACAATAAAAGAAAATTACAAATTGATGCAACAACTTATGAATCATATAGAGTAGATTTTAAGTTTAGATTAGTAGATAAAAGTCAAACCGTTTATAAAACATCAACTACAATACATTTATTGAATTTTCAAAACAATGAAGTAGCAGAACCTTTTACAAAAAAATCAGAAAGTTTAATTAATGATGGAGCAAACATTTATAAGGTTTATTACAAAAAAGGTGAAGTATATGATTATAAACAGGTAAGTCAAGATGGAACTGTAGAAGATGATATTTTATGTAAAACAGAGGAAAATACAGAAAAGAATGCTTGGAGTGCAGAAAAGACATATGCACCTGGAACTTTTATAGAATATCCTCAAAATAGTAATAAATGGTATATGAGTATAAAGACTTCCAGAAGGAATGAAAATCCTTCATTAAATACTAATGGAAGCTGGAAAAATGTTAACAAAGTATGGACTGAAAATAGTAGTTATATGAAAAATGATGTAGTGGAATATCCGCAGGATTCAAATAAATATTATCAATGTCAAAAAAATTTATATCATGATAGTACAAAAATAATAGAGATAACGAATACTGAATATTGGAAGCCCATTGAGTCTTCAGCTATACCAGAGCATAAATGTCCTGTTTTTACATCAGGAAATTGGACAGTAGGAGAAGAGGATAAAAGATGTGTAGGTGATAAATATAAAAAGGAAAAATGGGTGGATTATACTGTTGCAGGTCAAATTAATTATCCTATAGGAACTTTTGTAGAAATGCCAGATGGAAGTGTATATAGGGCTATTCAGGATACTAATAATGTTTATACGCCTGGTTCAAATGGAACTAGTAGTATATGGAAAAAAATTGATGTAAATTGGGATGCAAGTACTAATTATTATACGAAAGATATCGTTTTTTATAATGGTGATAATTTATATCACCAAGTAATTTGGAATGGTTGGGTTGGTATAGGTAATTCGCCTACGAATTCAACATATTGGTCTAAAGGATATACTTTAGAAGAAATAAATGAATTGATGGAAGAAAATGAGAATTTAAGGCCTACATGTGATTTAAGTGGTACAGCTAATTAAAAGGAGAGTGATCCTATGAAGAATATACCTATAGGGGAAGTGTTGAAGGAGTATGGATACATTAATGAAGATCAGCTTCAAACAGCACTGGCAGAACAGAAGAAAGATAGAAGTAGACGTTTAGGTCAGCATTTGATTGATTTGGGATTTATTACAGAGAAACAGATGTTGAAGGCACTAAGTGATAAGCTGAATGAACCAATTGTGGATTTGAATACGAGTCATATTGAGGTTGATGCGGTTGCTAAGATTCCAAAGGCACTAGCATTAAAGTATGATTTGATTGCCATTACTGAACAGAATGGTGTATTAACCGTTGTCACAAGCGATCCTTTGAATTTCTATGGGATTGAGGATGTTCGTTTAGTAACAGGCTTAAACTTGTCTATTGGGCTTTGTGAGAAAGCGGAGATATTAAAGGCAATTGATTATTACTATGCGGAAATCAAGGCTAGAGAAGCTGCTACAGCAGCGAATCAAAACGTTACTTCTTTTGAGTTTAATGAGGAAGAACTGTTTAATTCAGAAACCGATGATACCCCAATCGTTAAGTTGTTTAATTCTTTGTTGAGTCGTGGATATAACCAGAATGCGAGTGATATCCATATTGAGGCTTATGAGGATAAGACAATGGTGCGTATGCGTATTGATGGAATGATCGTGGATTATGTACAGTTAGCGAAGAACCTGCATGCATCTTTGATTGTGCGTATTAAGATCATGGCAAATATGGATATCGCAGAAAAACGATTACCACAGGATGGCCACTTTGTGACAACGATTGATGGTGTAAAGATGAACTTGCGTGTTAGTATCATTCCAACATCTTATGGAGAAAAAGCAGTACTTCGTTTCTTGAACAGCAATACGACAATCATGCATAACAAGACGTATGGTATGATTCAGGAAAACTATGAAAAGATATGTAAGATGTTAGAGATGCCACATGGAATTATCTACTTTACCGGTCCTACTGGTAGTGGTAAGACAACGACACTATATATGATATTAGAAACGTTGGCAAAACGTCAAATCAATATTTCTACGATTGAAGATCCAGTCGAAAAAAATATTGAACGTTGTAACCAGATGCAGATCAACAATATGGCAGGATTAGACTTTGAAATGGGATTACGTGCCTTATTGCGACAGGACCCGGATGTTATCCTGGTAGGAGAAACACGTGATGGAGAAACTGCAAGTATTTCTGTACGTGCCGCTATTACCGGTCACTTGGTATTAAGCTCACTGCATACCAATGATGCTATTTCTACTATCGTTCGTTTGGAGGATATGGGAGTAGAGCCATTCATGGTCGCAAACTCGCTCATTGGAAGTATTTCCCAGCGATTAGTCAAAACGATATGTCCGCATTGTAAAGAAAAGATATCCACAACAGAACTTGATCGATCAGTATTAGGTGAAGATGTAAAATATATCTATAAAGGGGCAGGCTGCCACTTATGTAACCACACGGGTTATAAAGGAAGAACAGCAATTCATGAAGTAATCATGATTGATAAAGAAGTAAGAAAGATGATTTCTAATAAAATCGATATCGATGATATCTATGCCTATGTCAAAACAAGTCAAAACTTAAAGACTTTGCGTGATCAGGCAATCGATTATGTAAAACAAGGAATCACCACAATGGATGAATTATACAAGATCACAAGTTATCTTGATTAGGAGAAAATATGAGTATGTTAGATGAGATGCTGGCATTTGCCAGATCAAGTAAATGTAGTGACTTACACTTACAGGTAGGTGGTGCACCAATTATCCGAAGGAATGGAAAACTGATGGAATATCCAGGAAATGTGAATGATGCACAAACAACGGAAATGATTTTATCCATGATCAATGAAGCTCAGCTAGATGATTTAAAACAGGGAAAAGACTTAGACTTTACCTATGTATCAAGTGATAACAATCGTCAAAGGGTAAACATATATCGCCAGCAGGGAAAACTATGTGCGGCACTACGTATCATCAATGATGAAATCAAAACACTGGATGAATTAAATATGCCAGAGGTATTAAAAAAACTCGCCATGGAGCCTCGTGGACTGGTATTGGTAACTGGACCTACCGGTAGTGGTAAATCAACAACACTTGCGGCTGTTATGGATTATATCAATGAAAATAAAGACTGTCATGTATTGACGATTGAAGATCCAATTGAATATGTCTATCAGCCAAAACGTGCCATGATTCATCAGCGTGAAATCGAACGTGATGTAGACTCTTTTGATACAGCCCTTCGTTCCGCATTGCGTGAAGATCCTGATGTTATCCTGGTAGGGGAGATGCGTGACTATGAAACCATCAGTTCTGTTATCACCCTGGCAGAAACAGGACACTTGGTATTCAGTACCCTGCATACCATTGGTGCCGCTAAGACAATCGATCGTATCATTGACGTATTCCCACAGCATAAACAAGCACAGATTAGAATGCAGCTATCAGGTATCTTAAAAGCTGTTATCACACAACAATTATTGCCAACCGCAGATGGGCAGGGAAGAGCTGCCGCCATGGAAATCATGACCGTAACGGATGCTGTAGGTGCACTTATTCGTGAAAGTAAAGTACATCAGATCAATTCCCAGATCCAAACAGGTATCAAGGATGGCATGATGACTTTAAACTTTTCATTGGCACAGTTAGTTAGAAGTGGCAAAGTAAGTCGTGAAACAGCTAAGAAATACAGTGATGATCCTGATGAATTAATGCAATACCTCATGTAAGATGAAACAAGATCAGGATACAACCATACGTAAAAGCATTGTGAAATGGGTCATTGCCATCTCCAGTGGAATCGTATATATCTTCATGGCATTATCTGAGTTGATCTATCATCAGGCAATTGAAACACTATTGATATTGCTGTTTATAGGATTTCTATTTCCATTTTATGTGTTGTTAATTATAGAACCAGATATATCCACACGTCAAAAATTTGATAAATGGTTTGCGATTGTGCTTGTCTGGCTATTTCTGAGTTATTTTGGATATCTGGATATGCGAAGCAGAGGTTTAAAAGAATATGGTACGGCACAATATATGGCAGGGTGGACAGGAAAAATGAAAGTCACGCACTTTTATGATGACTTTTATGAAATACCATTTGAAGAAAGTGCCTTGCAGGTAAAAGAACATCCACTGCGAAACTGGATGATGGGACATATTTTTGGAACACCAGAATTAGATGAACCACGCTATATCATGAGAAAGACGAAAGATGAAGAAGATTTAAAGAACTTATTGAGAGAAATGAATACGGATTTTCTTTATAACCAAATAAGTTTAAAACCATTAAATCAGAATATACATGCAGAAAATGGATATGAAGTCTATGATCGAAATCAGGAATTACTATGTTCAATTATCATTGTGGAGCATGATGATTATAATACATTAGAAGTACGTAAATAAGCAGGCAAATCGCCTGCTTTTTATAATGTGATTTATACAGTATATAGAATATTTACAACTGAATATACATTATAATGTGATGGACAAAAAACTATACAATGTTATAATGACAATAAAGAAAAGGCAGGGTGGTTATATGAATTGTTTAGAGGAAATAATAAAAAAAATTGTGAGTTGTAAAAATGAAAACATTCGTGTAAATTTTAAAGAATTAAAAGAAGCAGTAGCTTTAGAAGAAGAATTAAAAAGACGAGGAATTCCTTTTGTTATGGATATCCGATTGACGAATACAGGATGTAATGCAGTGATTGGCAGAGAAAAGATGGGGATGTATGAGAAAGGCGTTAAAGATTTACATGTAGAAGAAGTAAATTCTATTTATTACGTTGAAAAATTAAATGAAAAACGGGTACCAATCGGTATAAGTGACTATCGTGAGATAAAAAAAGAAAATGCTTATTGTGTAGATAAAACTAAAATGATTGAAGAGTTATTACAGCTGAATGATCAGGTAACATTAATCACACGCCCACGTAGGTTTGGGAAAACACTAAATATGAGCATGTTGGCAGAGTTCTTTGATATCACAAAAGATAGTAGGGAATTGTTTAAAGATACCTATATCTACCGAACAAAATATGTCAAAGAAATGAATAAGTGGCCAGTGATATTTTTGACACTGAAAGATTGTAAAGGAATAAAAGAAAAATTATTAAGACAATTGTATATGGTACTTTCTAAAGTATACGGTAAATATTATAATGAATTCAAAGATATAAAAGATATTTTTCTTTCTAGGCGATTACTTGAAATTAGTGAAATGTTATTAAAAATGGATATCAGTGATAATGGAATGGCAGTAGTGAATAATGCAATTGAGATTTTGATTCGTTTTTTGTATGAAAAATATCAAAAGAAAGTTATTCTTCTGATTGATGAGTACGACACACCATTTATAAGCGCGTATTCAGAAATGTATTATGATGAAATAAAAGGGTTTTTTACAGGAATGTTTTCCTCAGCGTTAAAGGATGATCAAATGCTTTATAAGGGAGTTTTGACAGGTATTCAAAGAATCGCAAAAGAAAATCTGTTTTCAGACTTGAATAATCTAGAAGTATGTACGATGCAGGAAGATAAATATTCAGATATATTTGGTTTTACAGAAGAAGAAACGCGTGCCCTATTAGAAAGTCATCAGTTGAAATTGAATAAAGAAGTAAAAACCATGTATGATGGTTATCGTATTGGAAATAAAGAAATTTATAATCCATGGTCTATTGTAAAATACGCATCTAGTGGAAAATTAAAGCGGTA
>NZ_QVFL01000058.1:0-515 GCF_003434225.1 Absiella sp. AM29-15 | reverse complement strand
AAGTCAAGGGCATTGGAAGTGCCGCCAAACACGCACTGACGGGGGCGGTCTGCCGGGTGGGTTTCATAGGGTATCTTGTAAACCTCTTTCTGTCGGCTTAAAAACGACTTGATTTCCTCAATGCTCTTGGCGTTGGCGGTTGCCATCATTTCCGACATTTCGATAATCCAGTGACCTTGCAGCTTACGGTACACATTGTCATCGTCCAGCTTCCGCAAATCATCGGAGAACCACTCGTCCCGGACTGCCAGCAGACGGAAGAAGGTGGACTTTCCAGCCCCCTGACCGCCTACCAGACAAAGCATGATTTCAAACTTGCACCCCGGCTGAAAGGCTCGTGAGATTGCACCCAGCAGGAACAGCTTCAACGCTTCATAGGTGTAATCGTCTGCGTCAGCCCCCAGAAAGTGCCGCAGGCAGAAACGGATTCGTTCTGTCCCGTCCCAAACAAGGTCACTTAAATAGTCCCGGATGGGATGGTACTTGTTTTCATTCGCCACAATCCCGATGGCATT
>NZ_QVFL01000057.1:0-699 GCF_003434225.1 Absiella sp. AM29-15 | reverse complement strand
TTCTTCTATGATCTGTTTTAACGCTTTTTCTGCTTCTTTCTTTAAACTGTTTGTAGTATCTTTTTGATATGATTCACTTTTTAAATATTTCAGTTCTAATATGATATCCTGTTTCTGTTTTCTTGACTTTAAGAAGATATCACATCTTCCTGTACCTGTTTCTTGATTACTATGTATTTCATACTCTTCATGAAGCTTATCTAAAAGAAGCACTAATAATATGTGATGTGCTTTTTCACTATCTAAATCATAATAGCTGTATCTTTCCATCAAGATTTTAGTATATAACTCCTTAAATCTTGGCATATCTTTATTTGTTAATGCCATTAACATTTTATTGATTTTTTTCTCATCTACTTTTAAATGGCTTAACATCATTTTCGATAATGCTGCTCTTGTTTCTCCATTCACGATCCTTACGATATAATCTCCTTCTTGTACTTCTTCTATGATTGTAAGAAACCCTGCATTGATCAATAATGCCCACAGATAATTATCTGTTTCTTCTTCCTGATAATTACTTTCTAAATCACATATTACTTCTACACTTCCTGTTTCTATCAATTCCTGATAATCATCGAAAAAGGACTGTGATACTTGTTTCAAAGAATCTTTAATGATTTGATTTCCTCCTGTGTTTACCCAATACCGCTTTAATTTTCCACTAGATGCGTATTTTACAATAGACCATGGATTATA
>NZ_QVFL01000056.1:0-729 GCF_003434225.1 Absiella sp. AM29-15 | reverse complement strand
CCAACCTGTTGTTATAATACCTTTATCTGTAAATAAATATGTATTTCCATTTATTTCTTGCCACCCTGTTAACATTTGTCCTTCTGAATTAAAGTAATGCCAACCTTCTTCGTTATGGTACCAACCAATTTTCAATCTTCCATCACTTTTTATAAAATACCATTCTCCATTTATTTTTCTCCATTTCTCTTGTTTATTCAAATGTCCTTGTTCATTAAAATAATATAGCTCATTTCCTATCTCGTTTATTCCTATTGTTATATATCCTCTATAATTAAAATAGTATTTTTCCCCTGAAACATATTTCCATCCTAAATACATATGTCCTTGTTCATTGAAATATCTCCAGCCATTTTGATTTCTCCAACCTGTTGTTATTACACCTTTATCTGTAAATAAATATGTATTTCCATCTATCTCTTGCCACCCTGTTAACATTTGCCCTTCTGAATTAAAGTAATGCCAACCTTCTTCATTATGGTACCAACCAATTTTTAACATTCCATTTGCTTTAACTAAATACCATTGATTATCTATATATTTCCATTTTTGAGTACAACAAAGGCTTCCATCATTTTCAAAATAATAATATTCATTATTTATTTTTTTTATTCCTATAACTCTGTGTCCTATTTCATCAACATAATATGTCTTCCCATCTTCAATAGACCAGCCTTGAACTTTTTCATCTTTTTTTTCTTCTATAACATCATTTTCTTTAAATGTTTT
>NZ_QVFL01000055.1:0-900 GCF_003434225.1 Absiella sp. AM29-15 | reverse complement strand
TCATCTTCATTATAGCTCATATCTTTCCTTTTAGCAAGATATTCTTTCGTATTCGTCTTGCCGTATTTCTGGGAAATCAGGCTGACGAACACATCGGTTGCATCCAGCTCCCCGTCAAACACCGTTGTAACATGAATCTCTGTTTTGTTTTTTGCCATAGGCAGTTATCCTCCATACATGAAAATAGCCAGACAGAGGGTGTCGGCAACGAAGTCCGGCAACGGGCTTCAAAAGACCTTGCAAACAATCTCAATCTGGCGATGGTTACTATTTATACTTTTCTTTTATTTTTCTGTTGTTTTGGTTGTTATAAGGGAGAAAAGCCCGCAGTTATGGGGTTTTCCCCGGCAACCGGCTCGGCAACGGGATAGCAACAGGGGGTGCAACGGGCTGTCATTTTCAGAATGGAAGCTCCATCTGTTCTGTGACCTCCACAAAACCATCCATTATTTTTTCAGACGGGTTGCCGGAATCCGTTGCCGGGTTTTCACGCTCCCAGCCCTTTTGTCTGCCATATTCGGAAAACATTCTTGGGTTTGGGAAGTACCGCCAGCGGTCAATGCACTGGTTCATAATCTCGTTGATTTCCCGGATTTCCCATTGCTTCGGCTCGTCAAAAGCATGGTTCAAGGCTTCCTTATAGAGCTGCTTGGAGCAGACCATGTTCCCGGTGTACTTATCAAGATACGCCTGTATCATCCCGGCTTTGGTGTCCTCCGGCATAAAATCCCGCTGGTGTTCTTTGAGATACCGCTGCATGGCGGAGCTGAAAGCCAGCTTGAACCTGCCGCTTCGGTAAATCTCCATCGCTTCCGCCCACATCTGCTCGATATAGGCTCTGGAAGCAGCTTCGTCCTCCAAAATGTGAACCTCGGCTTGCTCCGGGTACACCATGACGGG
>NZ_QVFL01000054.1:732-936 GCF_003434225.1 Absiella sp. AM29-15 | reverse complement strand
AATGCACTGGTTCATAATCTCGTTGATTTCCCGGATTTCCCATTGCTTCGGCTCGTCAAAGGCATGGTTCAAGGCTTCCTTATAGAGCTGCTTGGAGCAGACCATGCTCCCGGTGTACTTATCAAGATACGCCTGTATCATCCCGGCTTTGGTGTCCTCCGGCATAAAATCCCGCTGGTGTTCTTTGAGATACCGCTGCATGGC
>NZ_QVFL01000054.1:0-722 GCF_003434225.1 Absiella sp. AM29-15 | reverse complement strand
CGCTGGTGTTCTTTGAGATACCGCTGCATGGCAGGGCTGAAAGCCAGCTTGAACCTGCCGCTTCTGTAAATTTCCATCGCTTCTGCCCACATCTGCTCGATATAGGCTCTGGAAGCGGCTTCGTCCTCCAAAATGTGAACCTCGGCTTGCTCCGGGTACACCATGACGGGGATAAAGCGGCGGTTGCCGGAACGGTCAAGGGGCAGGAAGTCAAGGGCATTGGAAGTGCCGCCAAACACGCACTGACGGGGGCGGTCTGCTGGGTGGGTTTCATAGGGTATCTTGTAAACCTCTTTCTGTCGGCTTAAAAATGACTTGATTTCCTCAATGCTCTTGGCGTTGGCGGTTGCCATCATTTCCGACATTTCGATAATCCAGTGACCTTGCAGCTTACGGTACACATTGTCATCGTCCAGCTTCCGCAAATCATCGGAGAACCACTCGTCCCGGACTGCCAGCAGACGGAAGAAGGTGGACTTTCCAGCCCCCTGACCGCCTACCAGACAAAGCATGATTTCAAACTTGCACCCCGGCTGAAAGGCTCGTGAGATTGCACCCAGCAGGAACAGCTTCAACGCTTCATAGGTGTAATCGTCTGCGTCAGCCCCCAGAAAGTGCCGCAGACAGAAACGGATTCGTTCTGTCCCGTCCCACACAAGGGCACTTAGGTAGTCCCGGATGGGATGGTACTTGTTTTCATTCGCCACAATCCCGATGGCATT
>NZ_QVFL01000053.1:0-1055 GCF_003434225.1 Absiella sp. AM29-15 | reverse complement strand
ATGAGTAAAGTAGATGAAATAACAAGAGAATCATGGATTCTTGGCGCATTCCCAGAATGGGGAACATGGCTGAATGAAGAAATCGATCAGGAAGTAGTAGAAAAAGGAACATTCGCAATGTGGTGGATCGGCTGTACAGGTCTTTGGATCAAAACAGAAAACGACACAAACATCTCTATCGACTTATGGTTTGGAAATGGTAAACGTACAAAGAAAACAAAAGAAATGGCGCCATTCCACCAGATGAGAAACATGACAGGCGGACGTATGACACAGCCAAACTTAAGAGCTGCGCCAATCGTATACGATCCATTCGCAGTCACAAAAGTAGACGCAGTATTATCAACACACTATCACAACGATCATATCGATCCATTCTATGCAGCAGCAGTATTAAAGAACTGTGAAGGCGATGTACCATTCATCGGACCAGCAAAGAGTGTTGAAAAATGGTTAAGTTATGGTGTACCAGCAGAACGTTGTATCACAGTAAAACCAGGCGATGTTGTAAAAGTAAAAGATACAGAAATCATCGTTGTGGACAGCTTCGATAGAACATGCTTAGTAACAAATGATGTAGATGTCAGAGGCGTATGCCCAACAGATATGGATGAAAAAGCAGTCAACTATATCATTAAGACACCAGCAGGAAGCATTTACCACAGTGGAGATTCACACTATTCCACATATTACGCAAAACATGGAAAAGATTATGATATCGATGTAGCGTTAGGATCATATGGAGAAAACCCAATCGGAAACCAGGATAAGATGACAAGTGTGGATATCTTAAGAATGGCAGAAGCATTACAGTGTAAAGTAGTGATTCCATTCCACTATGATGTATGGACAAACTTCAAAGCAGATCCACAGGAAATCATGATGTTATACAACTATAAGAAAGATGTATTACAGTATCAGTTCCACCCATTCATTTGGGATGTTGGAGGAAAATACGTATGGCCAACAGATAAAGACAAATACCAGTTCCACTATCGCAGAGGATTTGAAGATTGCTTTACTGATGAACCAAACGTTCCATTCAGATCAATTCT
>NZ_QVFL01000052.1:0-1194 GCF_003434225.1 Absiella sp. AM29-15 | reverse complement strand
ACGGGTATCTGGAACGTGGAAAAAGTCTTGTATGCAATCAATGACTTTAACTTGCCCTTTCCCGTTACTTTTACACAGATTACATGGTTTGTGATTACGGAATTTATCATCATTTTGTTTGGGGATATTCCCCCACTTTCCATGATTGAGGGAGCATTTCTCAAATACTTTGGTATTCCCGTTGCTCTCACTTGGTTTATGTCGCAGAAAACCTTTGACGGAAAGAAGCCGTACAGCTTTTTGAAATCACAGATAACCTATGCCCTGCGACCGAAAATCACTTATGCAGGAAAAGCCGTAAAACTGCATAAGCAGACCTTGAATGAAACAATCACGGCAGTAAGGAGTGTGAACTATGTTCCCGATAAAATATATTGACAATAACCTTGTCTGGAACAAGGACAATGAGGTGTTCGCTTACTATGAGCTGATACCGTACAACTATTCTTTCTTATCCGCAGAGCAGAAATTTATCGTGCATGACAGCTTTCGACAACTAATCGCACAGTCCCGTGAGGGTAAAATTCATGCCTTGCAGATTGCCACAGAAAGCTCCATACGAAGTATGCAGGAGCAGTCAAAGAAGCTGGTAACGGGAAAATTAAAGGAAGTTGCCTGCCAGAAAATAGACGAACAGACCGAAGCGTTAGTATCTATGATTGGGGACAATCAAGTGGACTACCGCTTTTTTCTTGGCTTTAAGCTCATGGTTACGGAAGAACAGCTCAATCTGAAGAACATCAAAAAATCGGCGTGGCTGACATTTACGGAATTTCTCCATGAAGTGAACCACACGCTGATGAATGACTTCGTTTCCATGCCGAATGATGAAATCAACCGTTACATGAAAATGGAAAAGTTACTGGAAAATAAAATCTCCCGTCGCTTTAAGGTGCGTCGCTTGGAAATCCATGATTTTGGGTATCTCATGGAACATCTTTACGGCAGGGACGGTATCGCCTATGAAGATTATGAGTACCAGCTACCAAAGAAAAACTATAAGAAAGAAACGCTGATAAAATACTACGACCTTATCCGCCCGACAAGGTGTGTGATTGAGGAAAGCCAGCGGTATTTACGATTGGAACATGAGGACAAGGAAAGCTATGTGTCCTACTTTACCGTCAATGCGATTGTCGGGGAGCTTGATTTTCCGTCGTCTGAAATCTTCTATTTCCAGCAACAGCAATTCAC
>NZ_QVFL01000051.1:433-1244 GCF_003434225.1 Absiella sp. AM29-15 | reverse complement strand
ACCATTTTCACGATATCTTCTCTTACCTCATCTACATTATGTTCTATATATTCAGCAATTTCATTCATTGGCCCTGTTTCTGTCCAATAATTTCGACAGACACCATCCGTTAACGCTGATGAAACAGAACGTGGATTAAATAAGCTAGTACCATCAGATTTATAGTAACCATCATACCATTTTTTTAATACTTCAAACGATGGTTTTGGATATTGTTGTGTTAATTCTTTCACTTCTTTTTCATCAAAACCAAAATAATCTTCATAAATAGTGTCATTCATGAAATTATATTCTCTAAACATATTCAATTCAGAACCGGTAGAATATTTTGCAATCGGTAATACACCTGTCATATATGCTAATTCTACATATGGCTGAGTTTTAAATAATCCTTTTAAAAATTCTAAATATGCTTTTTTATCCTTTTCTTGCATAAAATCTTTGTAAAAAATACTGTCCCATTCATCCATTATAAAGATAAATTTCTCATTTGTTTTTTCAAATAGATTTTGGATAGGTTCTCCAGGAACTTTTTCAATTCCATAACCTTTTTTCAAATCATCTTGCAAGCAGTATTTAATCCAGCTTATATATTCTTCATATGAATTACATGGATCAGGCAACCTACTAAAATCTATATAAATAACATGATGTTTATTGATATGTTCTTCATAAGACACTGTTTGTGCTATTCTCAAATCTTTAAATAATTCTCGTGTATCATACCCTTGCGTATAATAAGCCCCAAGCATATTTGCATTAATTGTTTTCCCAAATCTCCTTGGACGTGTAATACAAAAATAACAATCTT
>NZ_QVFL01000051.1:0-423 GCF_003434225.1 Absiella sp. AM29-15 | reverse complement strand
GTAATACAATAATAACAATCTTCACTACCAATTACATCATTAAATTTATCAATCAACATACTTTTATCCACATAGATTTTTTTCTTTAATACTCGTTGAAATAATTCTACAGGAATATCCGTATCTAGATAATACATATCCATCACCTCATCTCTTTTTATATTATAGACTATTTTTTCCTCTTTTACTATGAAAAAAGCACTATCTATTGTTTTCATTAGACAATGCTTATCATTCCTATTTATATTTTTCAATAATACAATCATGATGCTTATGCTCATCTGCATCTGTAGAATAATTGATACCAACAAACAGTATCTCATCAAAATCTTTTACTCGTTCTACATAGTTTTTCCTTTTAATTTGATCAATTGCTTCTTGGGCTGTCTTATTATACTTAAGTTCTAATATGATTGCTGGATA
>NZ_QVFL01000050.1:0-1309 GCF_003434225.1 Absiella sp. AM29-15 | reverse complement strand
TGAACTTTTTCATCTTTTTTTTCTTCTATAACATCATTTTCTTTAAATGTTTTTGCTTCAATATTCATTACAAATATTGGTAGTAGTAATAAAAACGTTAATATAATTTTTCTCATCACAACTTCCCCCATTTTCCTTATTTATCTTTAATTAAAAAATATGCTTACATCAACATTATTAAGGAACCCAGGAATATACTCATATTCAGAATACTGCCATCCCTTAAAATCTGTTTCTTTTAAATCTTTTCCTGCATAATAAACATGATCACTATTATATTGAGCAATCCATTCCACAAGTTTTATTAAATCACTATCTCCTCCAAAACCAGAATCTTTATTATAAAGATACGATGTATATGTATAAACTGCACAATTCTTAAATCCATGTTTATTCAATATATTCATAAATGTTGGTATAATTTTCTTATATTGACTCGGCTTAATTTTAATGTCTCTACCATCCAAATACGTTGGTTTTTCAATATCATAATATATTTTTGTATTTCTATCTATATTATATTTATCTAAAATTTTAACTACAAAGTTCGCCTCTGCAATCGCTTCATCGTTATTTTCTGCATAGCTATATAAATATAAACTAAAAGGTATTTTATATTGTTTCAATTTCTGTATATTCCTTTGCAATTGATAATCTTCCCTTACATCTCCAAAGCCAATCCTAACAATTACATGATCTATATCACCTTGTTCTACTACTTTAATCCAATCAATTATGCCATCAAATTCAGATATATCTATAACTTTTTTTACATTACCATTTCCAATTCTTTGACCTAAACTGTTAAAATAATACTTTTGACCACCAAGTGATTGCCAGCCAGTTAATTTTACTCCCTGATTATAATAGTATACTTCACCATCCTTCCCAAAAACCCAAGATGTTATGTAACCATTCTCATCGAAATTGTATTCGATACCCTGAATAATTATTTTCTTATTCTTAATCAAAATTCCATTTTCATCATAATATAGAGATTTCTTATCTTTTATTACCCATTCATTTTTAGCCATATGTCCATCTTCATAAAAATAATAATTTTCTCCATTTATATAGACATTCCCAATCATCATATGGCCTTGTTCATTAAAATAATAAATTTTACTATCTATACTCATAAAACCTGTAGTAATGTATCCATCTTTATTAAAATAATATTTTTCTCCAGATATTTCTCTCCAGCCTAAAAACATATGTCCCTGTTCATTAAAATATCTCCAGCCATTTTGATTTCTCCAACCTGTTGTTATAATACCTTTATCTGTAAATAAATATGTATTTCCATTTA
>NZ_QVFL01000005.1:0-227018 GCF_003434225.1 Absiella sp. AM29-15 | reverse complement strand
TTCACTAGATATCACTTTTCATTGTTGTCAATACCCTTAACTTATTGGCATTGGATATTACTATATGATTTATTTTCATCTTCTTTATCTAACAAGGCAAAGAAATCTTCCATTGGCATTGGCCGATAATAATAAAATCCCTGTATTTCATCAACGCCTAGAGATTGTACAAGCTCTACATCTTCTTTTTCCTCCACGCCTTCTGCGACAATATGCATACCAAGTATCTTTAACATTTCCACAATTGCTGTTAAGATCTGAACCTTGTTGCCTCGTGGTGATTCTTCAAAGAAACAACGATCAATTTTCACTATATCAATATCTGCATATCGTAATACATTAAAGGAAGAACATCCATTTCCAAAATCATCCAGTGCACACTGGAAACCTTCTTCATGGAACTCTTTAATCAACTCGTTCATCTTTTTTTCATCAATAGATATACTTTCTAAAAATTCACACGTAATCATATTTCTTGGTACGTCATAACGTTCAGAGATATTTTTATAATCTGAAAATATTTCTGAATCATGGAAATGTGAATTAGATATATTAAAGCTCATATTTACGATTTTTTTATGCTCTTTTAATCTTTGATCCATGCGTTTTAAAACCTTTTCATATTCCCATAAATCCATCATACGAATGTAGCCATTCTCATTTAAAATCGGCAGGAATTCCTGAATTGGCACCATGTTTCCATCTTCATTAAACAAACGAAGCAGTGCTTCTCCACCGATGATTTCATTTGTTTTTGCGCTGACTTTAGGCTGGATATATACCTGATACATATCTTTTTCACGACCTAATCCTGTCCATTCTTCAATTTGACGAGAACGCATATATTTTTCAAAAAATTCTTGTTTATATACTTCATAGCTAAATACACGATAAGAAATCGTATCCGTATACTTTCTACATAATTCAGCCATATCATTCGCTTTTTCAAAACTACAAGTTTTATCATCTACATAATAAATGCCAAAAGATGTATAAAGATTATGAAAAAGGATTGGATTTGTACAATCAAACAGTACATCGACACAGGGTCTTAACCATTCAGCAACAAGTTGTTCATTTGAAGCACAATGTTTCAATATAATATAATTATCCGCATATTCGCGAATCATTGCATCATTTTCAGATAATGTGGTAGCCAACACGTTAAAAACATCCATCAATATTTGATTGCCTGCCGCTTGACCATGGCGTTCATTATAATAACGGAAATTCTTTATATTCATTCTAATTAAAGCAAAAGATTCGTTTTTTTCTATAAATTCTTTATACTTCTCAATTAACGATTCTTTATCATCCATATTCCCACTCCCTACCACGAAAGTATAACATATTTATAACCTTTTTTTATTTTTTATGCAAAAAATTATATAAAGACCCCAATAAATTCGAATCATTATGAAACTTACATGGCATAATTTCCGGTTTTGGTACATTTACAGGGATTCTAGCCCAGAATTCATCCATCGCTTTTTTCAATTCTGATATAAATAATGGCTGTAAAGAAATGCCTCCACCAATACAGATACGTTGAGGATCAAACATACATTGCATATTGTAGAATTGTTTTGCCAGTTCTCCACAATATTCTTTAAATATACGCCAAGCGTTTTCATCCTGATTTTCCAACATGGCAAATAATGCTTTTCCATCAATATCTTCCTTCAGCTGTTTTGCGTCTTTGACTTTTTTCAATAAGAATGGTACGCCGGCATCATGATGAAAGCTTGCGCCCCATCCCAATGTATCTATATCTTTTGTGATTAAACAGGATATCTCTCCTGAAAAGTTATGTGCACCTTTAAATACTTCTCCATTGATAGTCAAAGAACTGCCAATTCCTGTACCAAATACCACAACCATACCAATTGCGATATCTTTCAAATTACCCTGCCATACTTCCGCAAGTGCTGCACAACGTGCATCATTCTCTAAGGAACAAGGAATTCCATAACGTTTTTGCATTTCCTCAACAAATGCAAACTGTTTCATATATCGTAAAGAACCACCTTCGATGACAATACCACGTTGCGCATCTACAGGCCCTGGAAAAGATACCGCAATCCCTTCATGTTCCTTTTTTATTAACTGGTCCATCACACTCCAGAACTCATCAAATGATGTTAGTGGCGTCTTGATTTTATCTTGCGAAAGAATCTTTCCATCCACATCCATATCTGCATATTTGATAAATGTTCCACCAATATCCATTACACAATAGCTCATAAAAACACCCTCTCTTATATCTCTTTAAGTATAACACGAATGTTGCTTTTTTTACCTGTTTTTCCCTAAAATTAAGTCTTTCATCTGACATAATAAAAGGCTCTCTTGAGGGATTGAGAGCCTGGCATGAAGGTAGGTAATGGAAGCTTATGTTGTGTAAACATGATAGTTATTTTAGGGATGGGGAAACTATCTTCCATTACCAGTTTGATTCAAACAAGCAGGATTTCTGCCTGCGTATATACTATAGCGCATGAATGTGAAATGTGTGTGAACATTTTATGAAAAAATTTATTTTTTATCAAAACCGCCTACTACCGTTGATGTACAAAATAACACCTCTTATGAAAATTCTCTCCTGCTTTAAATGGTTTTACGTATAATGAAAGAGGTTTAAAGGAGGAGATGTTTATGAATATTGGTAATTTGGCCGTTACCTCTATGAAAAACGAGAAAAAGAAATATTCTTTTCTGATTGTGAATTTAACCTTCGCAGTCGCTGTTTCAATTATTTTTTCACACTTTGTATGTAATCCAACCCTTGGATTCTCGGGTGCATTTGCACAGGAAATGGTAGCGGATGGAACCCTGCCAATCGTTTATCTGTTTTTGATGGGTACATGTATTATCGTGGTAGCGGTTGCCCTTGTATTTTATGCAAATGAATCCTATCTTCAAAATCAAAAGAAAACCCTTAGTATTATGGCAATGTCAGGCGCAAACCTGGTATCAATCACCAAATACTTTGCGCTACAGCACCTCATCTGTATGTTGTTTGCGATGATCGCAGGTATACTTATTTCATTTATAGGATTGCCCATCGTCAATTTTATATTATCAACTGCGACATCTTTGATCATTCCTATCTTTGCTTATGATATTTCAGCATATGGAATAGGACTTTTGATCATTATGGTGATGTTATTCTTTTTATGGCTGTGTGATATAGGGTATGTATATCGCACTGATAAATTTGAACTGACCAAACCTGTGGCCACAAAACAGCCTGATGTAATGCCTGGCAAGAAAATATTTTCTTTATTAGGATATGGTATTCCTTTAATGATGATTATCATGATTCCACCTGTTTTACAACTATATCTTGTGTATATGATCATTGGCATGTTTGGCATCAGTGGTATTTTTCATAATATCCTGCCAGTCATATTTGAAAAACTACAGAAAAAGTATGTGTATAATGCTACAAAATCTATTTTATATTCTAATCTGATAGAAGCTGTAAAATCCAATGGATTCTTAACACGTATGATATCTATCTCCATGATGATTTTAAGTGTTTTATTATGCAGTAATGCACAACAGTCTTTGACGATTACATTTATCGCGATTTCCTTTGTGATTATGATCAGTATGATGCTCTTGTGTATCTACAATAATATGACAACTCTAGCCGCAAAACGTACGATACAATACAGCAACCTTGTTTTATTGGGATATGATGAAAAAATGATCAAATCAATCATCAAGAAGGAACAATACTGGTACTTCGCGTTATTATTCTTATTACCATTTGTCTATGTGATAATCAGTATCGTGAAGTTTATGATATATCAGGATATATCAATTATATTTACCATCAGTGTACTAGCTGTATTCATTGTTTTAATTATTCTATGTGAAAAATTATGTGAACTGCCACATGCTGCAGTATTAAGAAACAGGAGGTTTTCATCATGAGCGTATTAGAAGCAAAAGAAGTATCAAAAATATATTGTAAAGGTAAAGAAAATGAAGTTACCGCATTAAATCAAGTATCGTTAGCTGTAGAATCAGGTGAATTTATCAGTATTATGGGACCCAGTGGTTCTGGTAAATCAACATTACTACATGTATTAAGTGGTTTAGATACCATCTCTTTGGGTACTGTGGAGATTAATGACACTGATATTAGTAAGATGGGGGAAGCAGAAATGAGTCAATTCCGCCGAGGACATATCGGTTATGTTTTTCAGAATTTCAATCTGATTGATTCACTTTCTGTACATGACAATATCGCTTTGCCACTGGCTTTACAAAAGGGTGACAAACAGGCAATAGAATCAAAGATTCAAGAATATCTAACATCTTTGAACATTGCATCGGTAAAAGATAAACTGCCAAATGATTGTAGTGGCGGGCAGTGCCAGCGTACTGCGATAGCCAGAGCACTTGTACATGGTCCAAGTATTCTGTTTGCGGATGAACCAACTGGAAATCTTGACTCCGCAAATGCCCATGATGTATTAGAAATTCTTAAGAAGTTAAATTCAGAAAAAAATGTAACCATTATGATGGTAACGCATGATTCTATGGTAGCCAGTTATTCACAAAAGGTTTTATTCTTACGTGATGGCGTAATTGAACATGTCATAGAAAAAGGAGATAAACCACAGACAAAGTATTATGAAGAAATTGCTTCTTTCAATCTAAAAGATCGTATTCATATGATTAAGTAAGCACATAAAGACCAGATAACATATTTGGTCTTTTTTTCATAGATGAGCGCTTTATCTAAATCTTAATTCATATAATTTTGTATCTACAGGCAATTATACGTTGCACATTTTATGAACAGTGATAAAATATAGTAGACTTGGAAAGGACGAGGACTATGCATAATTTTTGGGGACATTTAAGTACCATCACAATTCATAAATGGCGTGTTATGAAACTTTGTTTTCGCTGTGGATTATATAAACAAGGATTAAAACATGATCTTTCTAAATATTCTCCTGTTGAATTTATTCCGGGTGTCCGCTATTTTCAAGGGAACCGCAGTCCGATTAATCGTGAAAAAGAATTACATGGTTACTCTATGGGCTGGCTGCATCACAAAGGCAGAAATCCTCATCATTGGGAATACTGGTTAGATAATGGTGATGAAGCACAGCATGGTGTAAAACCTGTGCATATGCCTGTAAACTATGTTGTGGAAATGTTTTGTGATCGTATTGCCGCAAGCCGGACATATATGAAGGAGAAGTATCATGATGCGAGTGCTTATGAATATTTTATGAATGGCTATGATCGTGTTATGATGCATCCAGAAACAAAAGATTTATTACAATCTTTACTGGAATATCATCGAGATCATGGATTAGATGAAACGATTGCTTATATTCGCAAGGATATTTTAAAAAACAAATAAAACAAAAGCAGAATCATGATCAGAGCACATGCATTCTGCTTTTCTATACCTTAAATTTCTTCTTCAATACCGCCAAGTAATTCCAGTAATCGATTTAAATCATCATTGCCTTCATATTTGATCACAATCTGTTTTTCATCTACTTTAACTTTTGTCTGGAATTTTGATTGTAATCTTGCCTCTACCTGACCTAAATGAATATCTTTTGGTTTTGGCTGAGGTTTTTCTTTTGGCTCGTTTAATTCTTTCACAAGTGCTTCTACAGCACGTACACTCATATGAGAGCTGATTGCCTTATGTGCTACATCATCCATAAGAGATGTATCTTTTAATCCAAGCAAAGCACGAACATGCCCCATGCTTAACTCTCCATCAACAACATAGTTCTGCACCTTTTTAGGAAGTTTTAACAATCGAAGCATATTGGCAACATGTTCTCTGGATTTTCCAATACGTTTCGCCAATTCTTCTTGGGTATAGCCAAGTTTCTTGATTAACTTTTCATACCCCTGTGCTTCTTCAATGGCATTTAAATCTTCACGCTGAATATTTTCCAACAATGCGATTTCCATCATCTGTTGATCATCCAACTCCATTAAAATGGCAGGGATTGTTTCAAGACCAGCTAATTTACTTGCACGTAAACGGCGTTCACCGGTAACTAATTCATAGCCTCTTACCGCTTTTTTTACGATGATAGGTGTGAATACCCCATGTTGTTTGATAGATTCACTTAATTCCTGTATCTTTTCATCATCGAATTTCTTACGTGGCTGATATGGATTTGGTTTTACCTCATCAACAGCGACCTCAAAGCGATCAGCTACATGCTCATCCAGATTTCCCTGTTGAATATTTTCCAGGACATCATCGACCTCTTCACCAAAAATGGCCGCAAGTCCTTTTCCCAGTCTTGGACTGCTCTCTTTTTTCGCCATGGTAAAACCTCCTACTTTTTCTTCTTGTTCATTTTTGAAACTTCATTTGCAAGTCCTGCATAAGCTTTTGCGCCTTCACAACGTACATCATATTCAAAGATAGACATACCTCTAGATGGTGCTTCACTTAGTTTTACATTTCTTGGTATGTAGTTTTTATACACACGATCTTTAAAGTGCTGACGTACTTCCTGTTGTACTTCTACACTCAGTTTTGTACGTGCATCATACATCGTTAAGACAACACCTTCAATTTTTAAATTCTTATTGAATAACTGCTGTACCAAACGAATCGTTAACAACAACTGCGTAACACCCTCCAATGCATAATATTCACATTGTACAGGGATAATCACAGAATCCGCAGCAGTTAATGCGTTGGTATTCAATAATCCTAAGCTAGGTGGACAATCAATGATAATATAATCATAATCATCTTTTACCTTAATTAATTTATTACGAAGCAGTTCTTCTTTTCCTACTTCAAATTTTACCATTTGTAAATCAGCACCGGCTAATGATATATTGGCTGGTACGATATCGATTGGTGGTGAGCTTAATTTTTCTCTTACATCTGATACTTCATAATCTTCCATAATCAGATTGTATACAGATGGTTTATCTTCACCAACCTGTGCGCCAACACCCTGTGTTGCATTGCCCTGCGGGTCAAAGTCAACCAGCAGAACTTTATGTCCTAAATATCCCAAACCAGCCGCAAGGTTGATAGACGTAGTGGTTTTCCCTACGCCGCCTTTCTGGTTGGAAACAGCTATGATTTTTCCCATAGTTTCCACCTTTCTACTTCGGCAGACGGATTGTGATGATGACATCATCTTCCGTTTCCTGTTCCTGTATTTCTGCAGTATTTCCTGCACGTTCTACCATTTTTACAGCCTGATGAATCGTATTAATTGCGATTTTCAGGTTTTTAGAGATACCTTTCAGCATCACTTTGCGTTTTTCTTCTTTTGGCAGAGCATCCTGTTTCAACATTTTTTCAGTCTGCGCTACCGTTAAACTTTTCTTAACAATTTTCTTTAATGCTTTTTTCTGTTTATCCTCATCCAGACCAAGCAATGCTCTGGCATGACGTTCTGTGATTTCTTTTGCGCTGACTGCATTTTGAACCTCTTCATTCAGATTCAATAAACGAATTTTGTTTGCGATACTGGACTGACTTTTTCCAACCCGCAAAGCAAGCTGTGACTGATTTAATCCAGCATACTTCATGATTTCTACGTAAGATTTCGCTTCTTCAATCGCACTCAGATTTTCTCTTTGAATGTTTTCCACCAATGCCATTTCAGCCATTTGTATTTCATTAGCATCCATCACAATGGCAGGTACTTCTACTGCGCCATTCAGTTTCATTGCACGAAAGCGACGTTCTCCCGCAACAATCTGATACTTGCCATCTACTTCTCTGACTGTTAATGGCTGTATCAGTCCATTTTCTCGAATTGACTGTGCCAAATCCATCAATGCATCATCATTAAATTCTAAACGTGGCTGATATGGATTTGGTTCCACAAGATCAATCGATATCATCTTTGATTCTTTCA
Organism: Absiella sp. AM29-15; assembly: GCF_003434225.1. Taxonomy (NCBI): domain Bacteria; kingdom Bacillati; phylum Bacillota; class Erysipelotrichia; order Erysipelotrichales; family Erysipelotrichaceae; genus Amedibacterium; species Absiella sp. AM29-15. Next base: position 219,123 of record NZ_QVFL01000005.1, on the reverse strand, counting down.
TTCTATTCCTCCTCATAAAGGATTCTTCTTGATTTTCGCAAATGCTCTGGGATATTTATTAGGTGTCGGTTTTACCTTCTGATAAACAAAGTTCACCCGCTTAGAACCATCACTCAGCGTTTTGAAGTTTCTCTGTACTTCTTTACAGCCCAGTGTTGTAATCGCTTTTTGCGCAAGGGAGGCTTCTTCTTCTCCATTCGCACCTTTCATAGCGATAAAATATCCATTCATTTTCACAAGAGGAATACACAATTCACTTAACACAGGCAAATTTGCCACTGCCCTTGCACTGACAAAATCAAAACTTTCCCTATGTTGTTTTGCATAATCTTCTGCACGTGCATGAACACAAGCTACATCATCCAGCTTCAACGCTTCACACAACGCCTTTAAAAAAGTAACACGTTTCCCCAGTGTTTCCACGATTGTAATCTTTAACTCTGGATATACAATCTTTAAGGGGATACTTGGGAATCCAGCTCCTGCACCTACATCACAGAAACTTCCCTTTATATTGATATCAAAAGAAGGCAGGATCGAATCAAGAAAATGTTTCTCATAGATTTCATCTTCATCAACAATCGCAGTCAGATTCATTTTCTGGTTCCATTCAACGAGCATATCCTTATATATAGAAAACTGTTGTTTCTGCCATTCACTTAGCGTGATACCCTGCTCTTGCATCACATGAAAAAAATCATCTTTATGAAATATTTCAGACATAAGATCCCTCCAGCACCTTCTATTATAACAAAATTCATGTACTAACAAAACTGTAACTTTGTGAAATTTCTATAATCGACAAATAACTACCTTATTTCCTGGGAAATGTATGGGCAATCATACAAAAAAGCCTTCGATATTAAGAATACCCAAGGCTTTTTATTATTCAATTTTCAATTACGAACTTCCATCTTTGTATTGGATATGAATCTTTTTCTTTCCTAATTCCTCCACTTACAATATGTTATTTCATTTTTTTAATGTACCTGAATTTAAATCTTGAACATAGCATCTATCTTTATTCGCCAATTTAATTGTTACAGGTTGCGATTTTACACGCTTAGATCCTGCGTCTTATAAATATCTATGTCCGTCGCTTTTATCATTTATCTGAGCATCACTTCCTTGATCTTTCGCTGAATGTTTCTTAATACTAAATTATTCAGTTAATATCACCTCCATGATATCAGATGCTATAACACCCAATATGTCATAATAGATTCTGTTTTTTTATGGCAACAATATACATTGTACCAGCTATGACAGTTTCTATTATTTGATACTGCTTTGAATTTTATAGGAATACCATTGGTATGATCTTTCATTATGATCTGTCATACTCTATTATTCTTATAAACATCCAAATGTTAACAGCTATATGGAAAGGATTTATATACACCATCTCTCGTTATAACCAAGCATTGTATGGATGATGTTCCTATAATTCCTTACCTGCTAAATTCATTTATACATGGAGTTTCCTGTTTTCACAGATGATAGAATTACTTCTATCTTTTCCTGATACCTTGTCTGCTGTCACCAGTTCTTCTTCAGGCTTTAACTTCCGATGATCCACACCGTATGTCCTATAATGTTAAATGATTATGATATTTAAATTAACTTTCTATCTGATGGAATCCCTATACAAAAGAAACTTTCACGCATCAGTTTTGACAAGTTCCTTAATCATTTAACCAGCTATCGTTCCCATTTTCTCACCGCTCTCTTTCTTTTCTTATTTCTTTTTACACCTTTATTATATGCGAGTTAGAAGAATTGTAAAGCGTTCTGGAATAATCGGTAAAATTTTGGAAAAATTGGTAAAATATCTTTAAAAGTATATTAAGCACATGGATAATTCATATTTTATTATATTTTAAATATCGTTATTATATAAATTTATTATTAATTTAAATTATATTAAGTATCATTTACTTTATGCATCATCTGTTTTCCACCCAATGAAAATCATGATAAAATATAATTCATAAAATAATAGAATATTTGAAAGGATGATTTGAATGAAAAAGCTGTTTAAAGATATAAGAAATAATAATATAGAAGCCATTCAAGCGGCCATTGCTAAAAATCCTGCCATCGTAAATGAATATTTCGATGGGAAAGCACCTAAAAAAGACATAGGACAATCCCCGCTTCAGGTAGCGATTAAATGTCGGCGTTTTGAGATCATTGACCTTTTGATTGCTCATGGGGCGGATATAAATTTCATGGAGGATCCTGCCACCGTACCACCACACAGCACTTGTATGCCCGTTCTTCATGATGTTATCATTGGTGTCATGGATTCTTTACTATATCATGAATATGAAGATTCTTTAAAGTATATGAAGCTATTAGAAACGATGCTTAGGATGGGTGCTGATCCCAACAAAGAAACATTTTGTTCAGATTCGCCATACCCTGCTTCAGCGATTGGCACATTGGTTGTACATGCGGAAAATAATTTAAATGAATATGTGGACTGTGATCCTAACGCATATAATATCTCAAAAAAATGCTTCTTTGATATCCTTGATCTGTTGAAAAAATATGGCGCAGATTTTGATCAATGGCTTGATCGTGATAACGGTGGAGATGAAAGCAATCGTGCCACATACCTTGATGAATTTATCCCAAAAGAAGATCAGCCTTATGAAATGAAATATCGTGGCAAAATCATGAAAGGTGTTCACAAAGGTGATATTGATCAAACCAAAGTGATCCGTGCAGCCCTGAGAGAATACTTTAAATTATCATCATAAAACAAAAGGCGGGAAAACTTTAAAAAGTTCCCGCCTCATTCATATATCTTTTTACTTTCCTACAAAGGCATGCATCTTATCAATCACAGATGCTTTCTTTGATCTTGAAATAGGTAGTTCTATATGATCCAGATAGACATGCTCCTGTTGAATCTTTGCGATATATTGCATGTTCACAAGATAACTCACATGTATCCAGAGGAAATCATAACCTTCAAAGAAAGCTGCTGCTTCTTTCATACTTTTACGTTCACGAAATTCTCCTCTGCGTGTATGATAAATCAAATACTTATCTTCTTTTTCGATGTAGAATATATCGTTGATACGTAGTGGAATCGATACGTTATTGTAGTGAAATAAGTATTCTTCTTCCTTCTTCAACATGCGATCAATCAAAGGACAGACTGCCTGCATTTCTTCTTTAAGCTTTGTCCGGTCAAGATATAGAATACGCTGAAATGGATATCGTTCTTTCATTTCATCCTTTAGGTGAGCGACAGTATATAACATAATCCGTCTTGGTTTAGATAAAACAAAAGCCTGTGTAATTCTTGGAATATCAAATTTTTCATGAAATAACACGATTTGAAAATCCTGTTTTTCATCACTTTTCGCAAAATCTGTAATTCTGGTGAAATATGAAAATGACCATTCCCGATCTTTTAAATTTCGCATTAATTCAAATAATACTTCTTTCGCAACTTCTTCTGTTTCTAAAATAGCCAGACGAATCATCCCCATCACTCTCCTATTGTATATCAGCGTAACTTACAAGTTTCACCTTTTCTTTCTCTAATAATGCTTTACATTCTTTATTACATATAATATCCAGTTCTTCAATACGTTTCATATAATAGGAAGTCATAGATGTTAAAACCTTATCAATATAAGCAGGATGACACATTAAGTCATATGTTTTATCATCTTCCATTCCTTTTATAATGTTTTCAAAGCTTTCCAAGGAAACACCTTCGTTATAAAACGCCATGATCAGCTCTGATTTTTTTACATCACTTTCATAAACAAATCCTCCACGGATTGGATATGGATATTTTTCCAGTAATCTTTTGATAACTGGTCTTAGTTTTTCTGTTGTATGAATATGGTGATGAGAATCTAAATGATCAATTTTGATACCAGCAGCCAGAACTTTTTCAATCTGCGCCTCCAGTTCTTGAGACATTTCTTCTTCATCGTACACATTAATGTCCAGTTGATTTCTGAAATAGCCAGTTTCAGTAATCAATGTCTTGTGTGTTTGTAAGAGTGGCTTGTAGCAAGTCAGATTCAGATGCACACCAATGTGCATTTCTGGATGCTGTTTTGCCATTTCTACAGCGTGATCAAATCCAGGCATATTTGCCATGATCGTTGTAGAAGTCAGGATGCCATCCTGAAATCCTTTCAGAATCCCGTAATTCACGGCCTCACTTAAGCCGAAATCATCAGCATTCATAATTAATTTCTTCATTTTTTCTTTTTCCTCCTTGTCAAGATGTTTCTTCTATATTATACTCTTAATTAAGCTCATATGAAAGCGGTTCAACCAATCGCATCATAATTTTTAAAAAATTGTAAATCCTAATATGTAAAAGGAGATGTATCACATGGAGAGCTTATGGATCGTTTACTGGATTGGTATTTTCGCTTCTTTCGTTTTCGCCTGTTACAACATCATAAAAAAAAGATTAGTTTCCGGCACGTTACATGCATTGATTACCATTGCTTTCACAGCTTTATCCGTTATCATTGGTATTAATAGTGGTTATACTGGCAAGGGACAGGATGAGTTCACTTATTTCGTGAATCGTCTGTTTTCTCTAAAGTTTGATTCTGTATTATTAGTGGTATTGTTTGTATTGATGCTTGGCTTTAATATTTATCATATCGCAGTATTCTATGAACAGTCAAATGTGTAAAAAACCTCTGAAAATTCAGAGGTTTTAAAATACTTTCGCAATTATTTTTTTACAAGTTTCCATATCTAATGAAACATCCTTTAGTGCTTCAATCAATATCTCTGCACATTTTTCTCTACTCAGCTTATCACTATCTAAACAGATATCATATGTTTTCTTATCGCCCCATCTGCTTGTGCAAACTGCATTATGATAATTTTTCCGTATTTCATCTTCTTGGTATAAAATCTTTAATTTATCTTCTTTTGTTGCATTGCTTACATCATATAAAGGATCCACATTAATTCTAGGTAGTTTATGTTCAATATTTGTATTATAAAGTAAAACATTTAAAAATTCTGTTTTATTTTTCACAACTTCTGCTGCAGCGCGTTCATGGATAATACATGGTCCTTGTTCAATGGCTATTAATATAGCTTTTGAAATAGCTTGATATACGCGTTGGAATTCTTCATCATCTTTCAATTCATCAGGATTTCTTCCAATTAAACTTAAATCAAAATTTCTTAGATATTCTTCAGTAAGCCATTCTTCATCCGCAAATTGTATGAGGTGCTTTGCTTCATAAAATTTCATATCCAGTGCATCTGCCACAATAGCAGAAATCCAACGCCCCATACTGCAGTATTCACTATCCATAAATAAACTTTTTTTCATATTTAACCCTCCTCGTGTATATATTCACCATTTGTTTGAATTACTTTTTGATACCAATAGAATGAATCCTTTTTATATCGTTGATATGTTCCATTTCCATAATCATCTACATCTACATAAATAAAGCCATATCTTTTCTTCATTTCACCTGTAGATGCCGCTATTAAATCTATTGGCCCCCACATGGTATATCCCATTACATCAACACCATCTAACATAATTGCTTTTTCAAGTTCTTTTAAATGAGCTTTTAAATATGATATACGATAGTCGTCATGAACTTCTCCTTTTTCCAATTGATCAATAGCCCCTAAACCGTTTTCTACAATCATAACTGGCAGCTGATAACGATCATATAATAGATTTAATGAATAACGTAAGCCTTGAGGGTCAATTGTCCATCCCCAGTCGCTTTTTGGTAGGAACTGATTTTTATATCCTGTATCTAATCCATTCATTCCTTTCATAATGCCTTTGGTTTTTTCACCTGTGACATGTGTACAATAATAACTGTAAGAAACAAAATCTACTGTGCCATTTTTTAAATCATCTAAATCCCCTTGCATAATAGGTAATTTTATATTTAATCTTTGCAATTCTTGCTTTTTATAAGCAGGATAATATCCTCTACATTGTACATCACAATAAAACAGCATTTTATGCATAAAGTCCATTGTTGCAATTACATCATTAGGATTACAACTATTGGGATATGCGAAATGTCCAGCATACATCATTCCTACTTTATTTTCTGAATCTATATGATGAGCCATTATAACTGCTTTGGCACTTGCCAATAATTGATGATATGCTGCTGTCATTCTAATTGATTCATCATCACTTTCAATCCCACCAGACACCCAAGGTTGGGTAGACATACAATTTATTTCATTAAAAGTCAGCCAATAATGAACCCTTCCTTTATAACGTTTAAATAGTATTTCTGCAAAGCGAAGATAATGTTTTACAACAATTCTATTTGCCCATGAACCATATTTTTGCAATGCCAATGGCGTTTCAAAATGTGAAATTGTAATCAATGGTTCTATATGATATTTTTCCAACTCATCTATAATGCGATCATAAAACGCTAAACCTTTTTCATTAGGCTGTTCCTCATCTCCGTTTGGAAATATTCTTGTCCAGTTGATTGACATTCGATAAACTCGAAATCCCATTTCCGCAAATAAAGCGATATCCTCTTTATAATGATGGTAAAAATCGATTGCTTTATGACTAGGATAATATTCGTTTTCTTCAATTTGCTTTGTTATCTTTCTTTTTACCCCATGTGCACCAAGACACATTACATCTGCGGTACTCAAACCTTTTCCATCTTCTTGATATGCACCTTCACACTGGTTTGCTGCTGTAGCACCACCCCACAAAAAATCTTTTGGAAATCCCATATATTTACCTCTTTCTAAATGGTCAATATCATTAACTCTTTATTTTTATCTGCTTCGTCAATTTTGACTGGCTGTACACTTGTGTATTGCTGACTATTGGTCACTATAATCATAGTAGTACAATCATAGCCTTCTTCTTTCATTTTGTTTAAATCAAATTCTAACAGAAGCTCACCTTTTTTCACTTGTTCATTTTGTTTTACTTTAGGATAAAAGTATTTACCCTTTAAATTAACTGTATCAATTCCGACATGTATCAAGATTTCAGCGCCATGCTTTGATGTCACACCAATAGCGTGACCTGTCTCAAAAAATGCAGAGATCGTACCATCTGCTGGAGCATAAATTTTACCTTCTGATGGAATAATTGCCATACCCTTTCCTAAAGAACCACTTGAGAATACTGAATCATTTACTTTATCTAAAGATATGACCTGCCCTTTCAATGGAGCAAAGATTTCTTCATCATCTAATTTAATTTCTTTTTGTTCATTAAGTTTTACATCTTCTTTGGGTTCATCAATCCCTAAGATAAAACTTATAATAAAGGAAACTATGAATGCAATTGCACAGCCTATAATTGCGTAAATAAGATTAGAAATACCTTTTTCGCCTAAAAAACTAGGCAACGCAAATAATCCCGGAGATACTTGTGCGTAACGCCCAACCCCCATAATACCTATAAATAAACCAGCTGCACCTCCTCCAATCATAGCAGCTATTAATGGTTTTTTAAAACGTAAACTAATACCGTACATTGCAGGCTCAGTAATACCACAGACTGCACTGATACCAGCAGAGGCTGCTAAAGATTTAATTTCTGTATTTTTACAACGGAAAGCAACAGCAAGGGAAGCTCCTCCCTGTGCAATATTAGAAACCATCATACCTGGACCAGCTACTGTATCAAATCCAGTGGTTGCTAATAAATTAATACCAATTGGAATCAATCCATAATGCATACCTGTCATAACCATCAATGGTGTAAATGTACCAACCAATAGAGGAACCAGCCAGCTTACATAATGATTTAACATACCAATTGCATCACCTAATAATTGACCACAAATGTTACCTAATGGTCCTATTGCTACTAAAGTCGCAATACCAACCACTAACATAGTGATTAATGGTGTCATAAATATTCTTATAGATTTTGGCATGTAGCGATCTGTAATTGGTTCCACATAAGACATAAACCATATCGCTAAAATAATCGGTATAACTGAAGATGAATAGCTTACCAGTGAAACTGGTAGTCCAAAAATTCCCAAACCAGTCTGTGATTCTTTTGCGACTGCAATCATATTCATAAAGGTCGGGTGCATTAGAATTGCACCTATTCCCATTGCCACAAATTGATTTACATGAAACTTTTTAGATGCACTTGCTGCAATAATGATTGGCATAAAATAAAATACCGAATCACCCATAAAATTTAAAAACTGATAAGTTTGTGAATCCGGCGCTACAACCTTTAACATTGTCAGCAACGCTAACAAAGCTTTTAACATACCTGCTCCAGCCAATGCAGGTACAATAGGTATAAAAATTCCAGAAATTGTATCTAAAATCTTATTCACAATTCCTTTTTTCTCGTCACTTATTTCATTATTTTGAAAATCACCTAATTTGATGAACTCTTTATATACATCTTTTACAGTATTTCCTATCACAATCTGATACTGCCCCCCTTTATCTACAACGCTAATAATACCTTGTATATTCAAAATTTTTTGTGTATCAGCTTGAGATGAATCTTTTAAATTGAATCTTAATCTTGTCATACAATGTTCTACTGCTACTATATTTTGTTTTCCTCCTACCAACATTAATAATGTTGAAGCAAGTTCTTTTTCAGTCATACTTTGACCTCCTCTTTTTTGTTAAAACAATCGATATCTTTTGTTTACACTTCACATTATAAGTAAAAAAAATAGACTTTCAATATTTTGAAAGCCTTTTCAAACACTGTTGCAACATTTATTTTTATCTAATATATTTTTTCGCAACACTGTTGCTAAATCATTTATCTGAATCCTTTAAAATAGGATTCTGTGTATTACGATTTATTTGAAATTCATGTGATATGATAACTTTATTTTCAAAATTTTGTTTATAATTCTCATTAAATACAGTAGCATACAGAATATCTAAAATATATAATACCGAGAGATTCATCCCAAAGTCACCAAGATTTTCATTAAGTTTTTCTCTGGTACAAACATAGACTGTTTCATTTGCCAATTTATGAAGGGTACTATCCCCGTAGGACGTCAATGCAATAAAAGGAATTTTACGCTCTTTCAATTTATGTGCAACACGCAACAATACTTCAGTTTCTCCAGAATACGAAATCATAAGAAATACGTTTTCATTGGAACTAAAAGAAGCCAAGTAATATGCCTGATCCATCTTTGATTCTACAATAACATTTTTTCCTATTCTTAACATCTTATCCTTAAAGGTTTTGGCTATATCAGCCTGTACTCCAGAAGAACATATATAGATATTTTTCGCAGCATTTAAAATTTTTGTTATTTTAGCGATGACATCTTTATCTAACAAAGTAGCAACATCTCCAAGTACATCATTATATAAATGTTTTATCTTATAAGCTATTTCTTTTCCCTGATCATGATAATTAAATGGATAATTAGGATTGACTTCATTAAAATGTGATTGAAGATAAGCTGTTTCCTCTAAATATGCTTTTTTAAAATCATTAAATCCTTGATATCCTATTTTTTGACATAAACGCACAACTGTTGATGGTGCTGTATATACTTGAGATGCGATAAATCTTGCACTTTGCTCTGCGATATTCTCTTTATTATCTAATAAATAATCTGCAATCAATATTTCAACATCAGAAAAGTCCTGTTTTTCCTTTAGTTTTTCTTGAATCAGCATGATAAAACCTCCTGTATTTATTAATTTGATTTTATCATATTTTTCATAACTTTACTTCATCATCTTATATGATTTATTCCCAATTTGTTCCATCTTTGCTTTTCGCAACTTTACCATTCTTTAATGGAATACAATAAGTGCCATCTTCATCATATGGAATTAATTGATAATTGATTTGTTGTGCAATGATTGGATTGATTTCTTTTAAACTGGTATATGTTTTGCCATGATCTTTACTGATTAAACAATCATCAAAACTGGTAACTAAAATCGTACCATCCTTCATCAATGCCATGGAATACATGGTAGAAGCTTTTTCTATATCATTTCCGGATGGTTTATCAAAAGTCCAATTGATGCCATCTGTACTTGTACCTGTAAACATCAAATAATCTCCTGACATCATCGCAATACGATACGTATGGTTTTTATCTTTTGCGATTGAAATTTGTGATATTCCCGCAGATTCGCAATCTATTCGTATATCCTTCCATGTCTTTCCCTGATCTTTTGACATAATGATGTGTGGCTGTTGATATTTTTCACAATAAGCAATCATAATCATATCCGCATCAATATAATAACTTTGATTTCCCATTCGATAGAAGGTCAGCCAATAATCCTGAAGGCGGCTGCCGTTTACTGGTACATTTCCCCAGTGTCCACCACCATCTAAAGTAACCATTACCTTGCCTGCCTCTATTTTCATATCATACAAGGCACCATCATCACCATGATTTACCTGAGCATTTTGTTCTTCTGTAATTGGTGCCTGTGGTTTGGCTGGTGTGCTAGCATATCCATTTTCAATATCACTATCCTTTGTAATGTCTTTTACCAATGCAATCGTTGGTGCTGGCATTTTTTCTATCTTTTTCATAGCTTCTTCTTTTGCTTTTTTCTCTTGCTCCTTCTGTAATTTCATCGTTTCTTCATATGAGATCAGAGGATCATTTTCACCATTACGGATTTCAATTTTATTACCATTAAACGTTACTGTAACATCATATAAATCCTGGTTTTTTCCAATAATCTTTACCCGTGCGCTCTGTGCATTTTTCCATTCAATATCGGCAGATAATTTCTTTTCATCAAAAATTGTAAAATCACGTTCTTTGGTTGTTTCTTTATTTTTTGCGGTAATTGTCACGGTTTCTTCATTTGATTTTGTTAAAACGATTGTATTTTCACCTTTTGATTCACTCGCTAGAATATTACTGTTTTTCTGTTTTGGCATCCATATAAATAAAGCCCCTAACAACAGCGCTTCCACCAAAAATACCACAAGGAAATGTTTTAATATTTTCATAATGACAGCCCTTCTTTATCTTCCAATGCTCTTAATTTTAGCTGAATCTTTTCAGCCATATAGGTTTTTCTGCCTAGAGCAATCACCTGATTTACCTCATCTCTGGCAAATCCTAATTGTTCCTGATCCATATATAATATCGCCAAACGATAATGCTGCTGGAGTTTTCCACGATTGGTTTTCTCTTGTTTCAGCATCTTTTTGAGATATACTTCATATTCTTTATCGGAAATTGCATGGTCTTTATATGCATAATACATTTCTAGCATTTTTAATCTGTTCTTCATTTTGAAAACACTACCCGCATATATTTTCTTTTTTTCTAACTTTTGCAGTTCTTCTTTTGCTGATGCCAGCTCTTGTTTACTCATGTCGATATCATCCTCAGCTTCATAAAATGCCGCAAGATTGATATGGAACATTGCTCGCTGGGCTGGCTTTTTTTCTGTCGCAAGGATATCCTGTATCATCATTTTGGCACTTGTCTGATCCCCAGCTAAATGATAATAAACAGCACAATTTGCTCTTGCCTCTGTAAATATCTGAAGCTTTTCATCCTTTTGATATTTTTCAATCAGCTTCTTAGGATCTACTTCATCATCCAAAATTGTATCCCATTCTTCATGATAATGATGAATAACCTCTTTGATTGCTTTCATCAAAATTGAACTGACCACTGCTATTTGTAATACAAATAATAAACATAATGTTAATGCATTTACGTTCATATAAATGGCATATACAAGCGCACACGCTGATGTAATCAATACAGCAATTGCGACTTTATATAATGTATGCTTTCTTATGTAATACTCTATCATAGAAATTTCCTCCTATTTACGTTATGTTAAACAGGTACATTATACTATATAGGAAGAAATCATAACGAAAAAAATTATGAAGAAATCATAAGGAATCATTATGATGATGATAAATTTTATCTTCAAAACGATTTTCGATACCATGATACAAACGATTCCACAAAAACCATGCAGTTTTTTGATACAAACATCCATACCATTACGCTTCAGATTCCCTATATTCACAATGATCAGTTTTTATATGATAATTTAAAACTGCCCATCACACCAGCAAATGATACATCACAGTTTCATGTGATTGATATATATCAAAATAATGCCATCTTTTGCCCTGAAATATATCTTTCTTTTCATAAGATGCAGGAAATTAGACGATCAATCAAATGCTCATGCGAAGAAAAGATAATGCCCTTATGTTATCCATTGGTATGGAAACTCGCCAAATTTATCGAATGTTATTTTATGAAAATATTTCTATGATTCTTCGTACCTACTTAATATCCATTGCCTTATCTTCTCTTTTTTATATCAACTTTTTAGATGCTTCTATATCATTTTCCTATTCTGTATCCATTATTATTTATACATTTATACTTTTACTCATCATGATGCTTATGATCTTATATATGGGATACCGCATCATGAAACAAAAAACTATAGATGTTTAAAATTGTAACGTGTTATAATACTATCAGTAAAAGGATGTGATCATATATGAAAAAAACGTATCACTGGGTAAATGACGATGTCAAAATAGATTTCAAATTACCGAATATGATTCAGGATCTTGTTGATGAGCTGGAGGAAATGGATCAAAATGAAGATTGGTCATATTTTGATCGATGTGACTTCATAGAAAATATCACTAAAGAATTTGTGATTAATAAAGAAATGACAAGCAAACAAAGAGATATACTTTGTGAGCGATATCGAGGAGGATAATGTTTATGTTCTTAATAGATTTTAATGAATGTATAGATAATAATAAAGCCTATGGCGGTATGGCAGGCAGTAAACTTGGTATCATCTATCAAAATGAAGATTGGATATTAAAGTTTCCAAAAACTACTAAGGGAATGCGCGAAACCGAAATTTCTTATACAACTTCTCCACTTTCTGAATATATAGGCAGCCATGTATATGAAATCCTTGGCTATCCTGTTCATGAAACAAGATTAGGCGTTAAGGATCATAAGCTTGTTGTGGCATGTAAAGATTTCACAAATGCAAATGAGAAGTTACAGGAATTTAGAGAAGTCAAAAACTATTATAATAAAGATCTTGAAGCATTCTTAGAAGAAACAATATCAGAAAGTAATAGTGTTGGTAGTACCAGTTTACATGCAGTAAAAGCACACCTAAAATATAACAAACTATTAAATATCGTTGAAGGGATGTCAAAACGTTTCTGGGATTGTGTAATCATAGATGGATTCATTAATAATAATGATCGTAATAGTGGTAATTGGGGCATTTTGCGTTATTTGGATGGTTCCGTATCATTAGCACCAATTTTCGATAATGGAGCTTCTTTTTCCACCAAAATATCCGATAATAGAATAAAGAGCCTGTTGGAAGATGAAACAAAATTAATGAATAGTGCTTTAAATACTGTAACTGGATATAATATTGATGGAAAAGTTCTTCAATTTCGTAAGCTTTTAAAGATGGAAGATGAGGATATAAAAAAAGCAATAAAGCGCGTTGTCCCCATAATACAAGAACAAATGGATCAAATAGCAAATATGATTTATGCAATACCAGAATCAGAAAATGGCATAGAAATCATCAGTAAGGCAAGAAAAGAATTTTATGTGAAAGGAATGGAAATACGTTTACAAGAATTATTAATTCCAGCATGGAAACATATACAAGAAATAAATAAAAAATCTTAATAAATTTATAAGAACAGGCTAATGAGTCTGTTTTTTTCATGGATACAAAATTATACTTATAGAATAAATGCACATAAAACTTGGCAATGCTATAGTATAGATGCCAATAAAACTTGGCACAAGATACAAAGGAGAAAATTGTTATGAATAAAGAAGAAATTTTAAACAAAAGTAGATTAGAAAATAAAAATGGAGATGAAAGAGAAAAAGCGTTAGAACAACGTGCCAGTCAGAATGCTTATATCGCAATTATGTTTGTCTTTTTAGGACTTGCCATTATATCCTTTATACAAGAGGCAATCACAGGAGCATCTTTTATTGATTATCAAATCTGTTCCCTAGCTTTTCTTGTTGGTTTTGCGGGTCGTCACATTACGTTTTATATCAATACGAAAGATAAACTAAATCTTTATATTTTTGTGGGTTCTGTTATTATATCCATAATGATTTTGACAAGATTAATACTAAAAGCATAGGAGGCCTATAATGAATAAAGAAGAAATTTTGATAAGAGCACAAAATGAACAAGATGAAATGGTTGTCCAGACACATGATAAAGCAATGAAATATACTTATATTGCCTTGGTGATCAGTGCCGCAATCTTTGCGTTCATCAGAGCGCAAAAAAATCAACCTATCATGGATTTATGTGCAACTGTATGTTTCTCTGTCTTTGCCGGTCGCATATATTGTTATGTGAAAACAAAAGATTCTACTAATCTGATAATGGCGCTTATTACTTTGCTTGTCGCACTATTTGCAACCATCAGATTCTTCATGGGGCACTAACATGAATGATACATTGATTTTAAAAAACCGCCTAAAAGAGGCAAGAACAGAAAAAGGATTATCACAATCCGCATTAGCTGAAATGGTTGGGGTATCAAGAAATACCATCAGTTCCATTGAAACTGGTCAGTTTAATCCTACAGCGAAGCTTGCTTTGATTCTCTGCATTGCTTTAGACAAGAAATTTGAAGATTTGTTCTACTTCGATTAAGGGGATTATGATGATGAGAAAAGTAAATGAAACAGATGATCTAAATAAGATTAGCTAAATCTATGAAGAAAGCTGGAAATCTGCCTATAAAGGAATCATTCCACAAGATTATTTGGATCATCTTCCAAAAGGTGAATGGGCTAAGAATTTATCATCTGAAGGAAGGCGTTCCCTTGTGATGATAGAAGATAATCAAATGATAGGTACCTCTAGTTATTGTTCATCAAGATTATCCAGATTACATGAATATGGTGAAATTATCTCTATTTATATGCTTCCAGACTATATGGGTAAAGGTTATGGCAAACAACTTCTTCATGAAACAATCATGTGTTTAAAAGAAGAAGGATATCATGATTTGTATCTTTGGGTGTTAAAGGAAAATCATCATGCCAGAAAGTTTTATAAAAACGCTGGTTTTATACAAAGTGACGATGTTCTATTTAACTCTTTTGGTAAAATGTCAAATCGATTTAAATTCACTTAACTCTTCTTTATTTTAGCTGATAGAGTTAAATCTACTTAAATCTTTTCATAACACATTCGTCATAGATAACCATATAATTTGTTCACGATATTGTTATTTTTGTAAGCCCTTGTATACCATTAATAAACTTTACAAAAACTTTACCATTTTCCGTTGACTTTCATTTTGTATGCGGTATAATTCCACTAAATAAAGCATAACTATACAATAGCTAAGCTCAGGAGGTACGCGAATGAACGCAACACAGGAAGAAGTAGAAGATGTGATTGAAGAAGATGATTTTGTAAGTTATTTAGCTCAAGAAATAGCTGATATCAAATCTGGCAAATCTACCTGCTATGATTAAGTTTTATTTATTTGTATAGAAGTTGCATACGAAAAGGATGAAAATACGTTACATATTTTTCATCCTTTTTTTGAGGTTGTATAAGGGAAATCATCAGCCAAAACATAATGCTGAATATCCTGTTGAAGCTTTTTTAATTTTTTCATCACAAAAGTCAACGCATAAATCACGATAACAATGACGATTCCTGCAACTAAACAAGCGATACGCTGTTCAATCGCTGTGACGCCATCTAGTAAGACAAGAGATGCATTTAATGCACTGACAGCATTAATTATCTGTTTATATTTATAATCCGGCAGGAAGAACCCGATATAGCCAAAGAACATGACTACATACATGGCGTATTGTTGCGGTATCAAAATCTGAAATAACAGAAAGAACAAAACCACACCTATCATGGTTCCGATAAACCGATATTTTATACGTTCCATGGTTTCTGAAAATTCTAATTGCGTCAATGACATTACCACAATACTAATCCATAATGGTTTTTGAAGGTGCAGCAGCATACCAGTTGTCATCGCAAAGGCAATACCGAAGGACATACGGAAAATATAACTGCGATTTTTAGCACACAGCTGTATCTGTTGTCGCATCGTTCTTCCATTTTTGCCATATCCATAACGATACCAGTTAATGAGTGTACCTACGCCAACAATCAAACCACCAAAGAAAACTGCATTCATCCTAGATGCCAGCAGATCAAATGGAA
The DNA here is from genome assembly GCF_003434225.1 of Absiella sp. AM29-15. Lineage (NCBI taxonomy): Bacteria > Bacillati > Bacillota > Erysipelotrichia > Erysipelotrichales > Erysipelotrichaceae > Amedibacterium > Absiella sp. AM29-15. The sequence continues at coordinate 202,887 of NZ_QVFL01000005.1, read as the reverse complement.
GTGGAGTCGCCTGTGAAAATACAAAACATAATAAAAACGAAATATTAGGCTTATATGCAACTGGCTCATTACTCAATAAAATAATCAATACTGTAAAAAGAAAGTACAAAGGAAATGCTAGTACAGGAGAAACAAGTGCTAATTCTCCTGCCAATCCTCCACCTGTATAAAGGAGCATGATGATGAAAAACATTGTCCATGGCCGAATAGGCAAATCCATCATTGGCAGCATCGTAAAACCTACGCCAATGGCGACACCAGGCAGGATATTTTCCACTCCAAATATAATCTGAAAGATAAACACAAAGCCTACATTGATCACAAAACGAAAAGCATTGTGCAGGATTAATCCCAAATATGACTTACTTTCTGTCTTCATCGATATCCCTCCATTTTCTATATAATAAACAACAAATAACCTTGCTTTTCTATTCATTTTACGCTATCCTTAATTTGATACAGTTTTGTGAATAGTAAAGTGTTATGTACTATATTGTATGCTTCTGCTTTTGTTATGTCAAGCAGAAAGAAAGGAACTAGTTATGAATGATCGTGATATTATAGACAACTTTATCAAATTATTGCCATTATGGCATTATAAAGTAGAACGCCCTATCAAACGTACCCAAAAGCATTCTCAAATCAGTTATGAAACACATTATTGTCTGATTGCCCTTGCGAAAAAAGGTCCAATGACAATGAGTGAATTATCTTCCTCTTTAAAATTATCCAAACAGCAGGCAACCCAAATTATTGATAAACTTTATCAACATCACTTAATCCAACGTTTTCATGATGAAAAAGATCGAAGAATGATTCGTATTGCCATTAGTGAAGAAGGTACACAGTTTCTAAAAGAGAATGTGATTGATCTTGCATCAGTAGAAGCATCGATGCCACTTACACTTGATGAAAAAGAAAAAGAAGAGCTAAGAAATGCCACAGACACGCTGATCAGATTACTAACAAAATTAGATTAATCCCTCCATGTTAAATATCTTTGACACTTTTCCAAAGGTATTTGATAGAATGATTTTATAAATTTTCGTACAATAAAATAGAAAGGAGAACATATGAATTTAGGAGATCATATACAACAAGCCAGAAAGAAAGCTCAATTATCACAAGAAAAGCTGGGAGATATGGTTGGTGTCACCAGACAAACCATCAGCAACTGGGAACTCAATATTACCACCCCTGATGCCAATCAGTTATTAGCACTGTCAAAGGCATTACAAGTCAGCATGGATGCCCTGATGGAAAATGATATCCAGCATCTTATAGAACAGAAAGTAAATGTTGTTGAAACACAGGTCAGTAAAAACAATACGCTGCTGCTTTGTATATTGATTGCCCTCATGGTTCTTTTTATATTGATGTTCATCATGAACGCTTAGAGGAGGAAATTTATGAATCAAACAAAGTCAAAAATGCATACTTTATATTTTCTGATTGCCCTTTACATTTCGATATATATTGGGAATATTGTTTTAGATATTACAGATAATTTCATACAGAATATATGGATACCAAGAATCCTTGGAACCATTACATGTGCAATCATGGGACTATTATTTCAGAAGTACTGGTTAAGCAAATATGCTTAATGCTTGTCATCATAACAGCATCATATTTTACATTTTGTTTCACGATTTGAAATTTTTTACATATTTTTGATGATTTTTCTTGTAATTCTCGTCAAAGTATCGTATCATATAGGCAAATGGGAGTGAGTGCTATGCATAACAAAGGATATTATTATTATCGATAGTTCGTTATAAAGCCATAACATATGCATGGTTCTTTTTCTCTTTATAACGATTACACAAAAGCATCTGTCGAATGATTGATGCTTTTTTTTCTTAATCAGGAGGATAAACAAATGAAAATTCATGTGGATTTAAAAGAAAATGGTTATGACATCATTATGGAACATGGTGTATTAGCCAATGTAAAAGATTATGTAGACCTCAATCGTAAAGTCATGGTCATCACGGATGAAGGCGTTCCTTTAGAATATGCGACCAGTGTAGTTGCACAATGTGCAGAAGGATATCTGCATGTTGTTCCACAAGGCGAAGATTCTAAAAGCCTGAGCGTATTTAAAGAAATCTGTGAAGATCTATTAGAACAGCAGTTCTCCAGAAAAGACTGTATTATCGCAATAGGCGGTGGTGTTGTCGGAGATTTAAGTGGATATGTAGCCGCTAGCTATATGCGTGGTATTGATTTTATTCAAATCCCTACCACAACCCTTTCTCAGATTGATTCCAGTATTGGTGGAAAAGTTGCGATTAATCTAGATGAAGTTAAAAACATCATTGGTGCTTTCTATCAGCCAAAGATAGTGATTATTGATCCAGATACGTTACAGACTTTACCAAAACGCCATTATATCAATGGGTTGATTGAAGCATTAAAAGAAGGCTTGATTTATGATGAAAGCCTGTTTAATTTATTTGAAGCTGGTGATATCTATAAAGATTTAGACCAGATTATTGAAAAGGCATTATATGTGAAAAAAGATGTTGTGGAAAAAGATGAAAAGGAACAGCATTTAAGAAAAATCTTAAACTTTGGACATACGATTGGACATGCGATTGAAAGTTATTATCACTTAAGTGAATATCTGCATGGAGAATGTGTTGCGTTTGGCATGTTGTATTTTATTGAAAATGAAGATATTAAAAAACGTGTTCTTGCGATTTATGATAAACTGGGCATCAAGGCATCTGCGCCTTATGATCCTGATACAGTATATGGCTTATTATGCAATGATAAAAAAGCAGCACATGGAAGTGTCAGTATCGTCAAGGTGAAAGAAATTGGCAAGGCAGAAATTCAGGATATGAAGCTTGAAGAAGTCAGAGCATTATTGAAAGGATAAGAATATGAAAAACAGTTTTGGAAATCATTTAAATGTTACATTGTTTGGGGAAAGTCATGGTGAAGAAATTGGTGTTGTGATGGATGGATTAGCACCCGGCATTCATCTGGATATGGACTTTATCAACGCAATGATGGATAAGCGTAAAGCAAAAGGAAGAATCAGTACACAACGGAAAGAAGGCGATGAAATTCATATCGTCAGTGGTTATTTTAATGGATATACCACAGGGACACCCCTTACCATATTGATTCATAATACCAATACAAGAAGTGGTGATTATGAAAAGACAAAAAACCGTTTACGCCCTTCTCACGCAGATTATACCGCAGAAGCAAAATATCTTGGCTATCAGGATTATCGTGGCGGTGGACATTTCAGCGGTCGTTTAACTGCACCTATCGTTGCGGCTGGGGCGATTGCCATGCAAGTATTGAATGAAAAGAAAGGCATTTTGATTGGTTCTCATATTGCGGAATGTCATGGTATCAAAGATACCTTATTCTCAAGTAATGAATCCACACTTGTAAGTGAAATTGAAAAAATGAATGCCAGTGATTTTGCGGTACTGGATAAAGATATCGCAGAACAAATGCATCGCCATATTGAAGAAGCCGCAAATATGGGCGATAGCGTTGGTGGTATTCTGGAAAGTGTCATCTTGCATATGCCAGTGGGTGTCGGCGAACCATTCTTTGATTCGATAGAAAGCAGATTAAGTCATTTATTATTTAGTGTACCTGCTGTAAAAGGTGTGGAATTTGGTTTAGGCTTTGATTTTGCGAATCATTATGGCAGTGAAGTCAATGATGCGATTATTTATGATCAAAAGGAACACAGAGTAAAAACCGCTACCAATCATAATGGAGGCATCAATGGAGGCATCAGTAATGGTATGCCGATTTGTATTCGTACAGTAATTAAACCAACCCCTTCTATATATAAGGAACAGGATACGATAGATAAGGAAACACATGAAGCCGTAAAGCTTCAGATTGAAGGAAGACATGATCCAGCAATTATTCATCGCGCAAGAATCGTGGTAGATGCTGTATTAGCACTTGGTATTTTAGATTTATTGATGGAACGTGACGCAACACTTTCCATGTTTAACAGAACGTAGGAGGAAATTGATTATGATTATCACAATGAAGAAAGATGCGACAAAACAAGATATTGAAAATGTCATGCGACAGTTGAAAAACAAAGGACTACAGATTCATGAAAGTATTGGAGAAAACTACAATGTCTTTGGGGTAGTTGGGGATACTTCTCAAATCGACCCAAAACGTATTGAGGCAAATCCACATGTGGAAAGCGTTGTACGTGTATCTAGTCCTTATAAGAAAGCGAGCCGTATGTTTCATCCAGAAGATACCATCATTAACGTAAATGGTATTAAAATCGGTGGAAAAGAAAAAATCGTTGTCATTGGCGGACCATGTTCTGTGGAAGGAAAAGACATGATTTGTCATTTGGCACAGGAAGTAAAAAACAGTGGCGGTGTCATGCTGAGAGGTGGCGCATATAAGCCAAGAACCAGTCCATACGCTTTCCAGGGTATGGGTACAGAAGGTATTTTGGCAATGGTGGAAGCTCGTAAAAAAACCGGCTTGCCAATTGTCACAGAATTAATGAGTGCAGATAAATTGGATGAATTTATTGAATATGTGGATGTTATCCAGATTGGCGCAAGAAATATGCAAAACTTTGATTTATTGAAGGCTGTTGGAAAAACCAACAAACCAGTTCTTTTAAAACGAGGACTTGCCAATACAATTGAAGAATGGATCATGAGTGCAGAATATATTATGTCAGAAGGCAACGAAAATGTTATGCTGTGTGAACGTGGTATCCGTACATTTGAACCATATACAAGAAACACTTTAGATTTAAGCGTTGTACCAATTATCAAAAAGAAAACACACCTTCCTATCATTATTGATCCAAGTCATGCGACTGGAGATTGGGAGCTTGTGGAAAGTGCTTCGTTAGCTGCCATTGCCGCAGGTGCGGATGGATTGATCATTGAAGTACATGACTGTCCAGAATGCGCTTGGAGTGATGGTGTACAATCATTAAAACCACAGCGTTTTGCGGAAGTCATTCGTAAAGGTAAAAAGATCGCCGAGGTTATCGGGAGGGATATGTAATGCAGGCAACGATTACCCCTTCCAAGGTATCCGGTGCTATCTGTATACCCCCAAGTAAAAGCATGGCACATCGTGCTATCATCTGTGCATCCTTGGCAAAAGGCCGCAGTATCATTGAACATGTGGAATATTCAAAAGATATTTTAGCAACCATGGAAGGTATGCGAAATCTTGGCGCAGTAATTACACAGGAAAATGATCGACTAATCATTGATGGAATAGAAAACTTCCATTGTGAAAAAGAAGAAGTATTCTGTAACGAATCCGGTTCTACCTTGCGGTTTTTTATCCCAATCTTCTCATTATGTCATCAAATCTTAACCTTTACCGGTGCTGGTCGTTTACTACAGCGCCCACAAAAGGTATATGAAGATATCTTCCATGAACAGGGATTATACTTTTCTCAAAACGACAAAGGAATCACCATCAAAGAATCATTAAAACCCGGTGAATATCATATCAAAGGAGATATCTCCTCTCAGTTTATCAGTGGCCTGTTATTCACATTGCCCCTGTTGTCCAAGGATAGTATCCTGCATATCGAACCACCATTTGAATCTAGATCTTATGTTGATCTAACAATAGAAATGTTAGCCCTGTTTGGTGTACATGTATCCTATCAGGATGATCACACCTTATCTATTCCAGGTAATCAAAGCTATCAGCCACACGATTATCGTATTGAAGGTGACTTCTCACAGCTTGCTTTTTTTGCGGTACTAGCAGCGATATCAGCGGATTTAGATGTCACAGGTATTCGTCATAGTTCTGCACAAGGAGATAAAGCCATTATTTCTATTCTAAAAGATTTCGGTGCACACATTGAGGAAATAGAAGACGGTTATCATATATCCAAAAGTCCATTACATGGCTGTGTGATTGATTTGGCGAATTGCCCGGATTTAGGCCCTATTTTATGTGTTCTTGCCATGTATGCACAAGGTGAAACCAACATCATCAATGCCCAGCGCTTACGTATCAAAGAAAGTGATCGTATTGCCGCAATGGAAGAAGAATTAAGAAAATTTGGTGTCGATATTCATTCTAATGAAGATACCATCTTTATCAAAGAGTGTACACAACCAATATGTAAAGAAACGTTATCAGGACACAATGATCATCGTATCGTCATGGCATTAACAGTTGCCTTGTTATGCAGTAAACAAAAAGGTATGATAGAAGGTGCACAAGCAATTTCTAAAAGTTATCCAACCTTCTTTGAAGATGTAAAACGAATACAGGGAAAGGTGGAATGTTTATGATCACAAAGGATACTCGCTTTCTAATTATCGGACTTGGTTTAATTGGTGGCAGTTATGCCATGGGATTAAAGAAAAACGGTTATCATGTAGAAGCCATCGAAATCAATCAATTAAGTATTGATTACGCCTTAAAGAATGGCATTATCGATAAAGGCTCTACCTTCGATCTGGATATGATATCTCAAGCAGATGTTATTATTGTTTCCCTGTATCCAAACATGAGTGTTGATTGGATTGCCACTTATCAAAAATACTTTAAACCGGGTGCTTTAATATCAGATGTAGCCAGTGTAAAAACCGGTGTAGTCAAACCCATTCAGGATATCATACGTGATGATGTAGAATTTTTAAGTTCCCATCCAATGGCTGGTAAAGAAGTGAGTGGTGTAAAATTTGCGGATGATACGATCTTTCATTCTGCGAACTTTATCATCTTGCCAACTGAGAAAAACACACAGGAGGCAATCGAGTCTTTACGTCAGATGGCTCAGATTTTAGGGTTTCATAATATCAGTGAATTAAGTGTGGAAGATCATGACGCCATGATTGGCTTTGTATCCCATCTAACACATGCCATTGCGGTTTCTTTGATGAATACCAATGACAATACGCACTTGGTGGAATACACCGGAGACTCTTTCCGTGATCTGACGCGCATAGCGAAGATCAATGAAAATCTTTGGAGCGAAGTTTTCTTCTTAAATAAAGATAATCTGATTAAAGAAATCGATGACTTTACCGCAGAAGTGGAAAATCTGAAATCAAAGCTCATTGATAATGATGTAGAAGGATTGAAAGAATTATTTATCCAATCCACGGCAAGACGAAAATTATTTGATAAATAGGAATCATCGTTGTATGATTTCTTTTTTTATGGCAGGTTGTACCTTCCTTTGGGTATTTGATGTTTACAGGGATTGTATCACTTGTGGAATTATATATAATGTTGGTAAGGAGGTTTCTATATGAAAATACGCATTGAACAGGATGCAGCTTACAAAGAAGAAGAAATCATCATCCATTGTGCGATGATACATCCCCGCTTACAAAAGCTCATCCATATGATGGAACAATATGCCATCTCTTTTGAAGTATATGATCACAATAAAACTTCATTTATTCCTATTGATGAAATATACTACTTGGAATCTGTGGACGGTAAAACCATCGTTTATACAAGTCATCACATTTATGAAATGAAGCAATCCCTTCAACAATTAGAAGAACGTTTAAAGAATACGACATTTTGTCGTATCAGCAAACATACGATTGTGAACATTTTATGGATTGATGCATTAGAACCATATGCCAATCACCGCTTGTTGCTGCACATGGAAAACAACGACAAGCTCATAGTGAATCGCATGTATTTGGAAACATTAAAGGCTGCCATTAGCCAGTAAGGAGGAATACTTTATGTATCGTTTTTTTCACAAATATCTACCCTATGGATGTATCTGCAGTGTTCTATGTATGATTGTGGAAAGCATCAATGCCATCCGTTTTTCCACAGCCATAGAAGGTACTGTTATTTTATCAGATATCGCCATGATTATGATTTTGACCATCGCATGTTATGTTATTGATTTCTATGATTTTAAAAGTTATCGTAGTTATTTTTTCACTCGATACGTGATATTATTTATCATCTTTATGATTGCGTATCAACTCTTTTTCACAATTCCATTCAGCTTTCATGGAGTTTTTAATTTATGGTTGATATACACAGTGAATATCCTTTTGATACAAGCTTATGTAAATCATACCGTTGTAAAAGAAACTGCCCAGATGAATGCCTTGTTACAAAAGAAAAAAGCAGAAAAAAATTAAAAAGGCTTTACAGCAAAACATTGTTACGTTATAATATCATTGTAACAAAACATTGTTCTATTGAAAGGAGGTATAACTTATGTTCCTACATCACACAAAAAAAGAAAAAGGATTTTACTATCATGCCGAAGAATTACGTTATGAAGAAAAAATGCAGTTCATGAAAAGCGCAGCATTTCAAAATAGTGCTCTCTTAGAAATCAAAATGAAATAATAACATTTTAATAACATTTTAATAACATTTCTAATCAAGCACCCCATCATTCCTGAATCATCTTATATTAATAAGACCATAAGAATGCTGCGTAAAAGAAAACATCAGACTTGTTTCTATTTCAATCTGATGTTTTTTTATATTTTAATATTTTTCAATGATACAATCATGATGTTTATGATTATCTGCTTCTGTAGAATAATTGATACCAACCAACAATATTTCATCAAAATTGCTTACTCGATCAACATATTTTTTCCTTTTGATCTGATCGATTGCTTCTTCTGCACTCTTATTATACTTAAGTTCTAAGATGATTGCTGGATACCCCTTTTTCTTCGGAGTGAATAGATAATCTACAAAACCTTTACCTGACTTATCTTCTCTTGTGACTTCATAATAATTTCTTGCATATAGATAACACAATGTAATCACACATGATAAGCTATTCTCATCGTTATATTTCAAAAATGGTATTTCTCGATCATGTGCTTCTTCTATATATTGTGCAACTTTTTCTCCATCCATCGCAATTGTCGCATCTAATACATTTTTAGAATTGCTAACGATATCTGCGACACCACCCATACTCTTTCTTTTTAGCACTCTTTGAAATTTTTCCATCAATTCATAATTTGGTATCCTCAAGAAACCATCATGATATGACAAGAATCCAAAGACAACCATCGCAGATAATATCTCATCTCGACTATCTAAGTGTAACTGTTCTGCGCCATATCCTTCCAATTCCACTTCTACAGGAATGCCTGCCACCATTTTCACAATGTCCTCTCTTACTGCATCTACATTATGTTCTATATATTCAGCTATTTCATCCATTGGTCCTGTTTCTGTCCAGTAGTTAAGACAGACACCATCCGTTATCGCAGATGAAACAGATCGTGGATTAAATAAACTTGAACCATTTGATTTGTAATATCCATCATACCATTTTTTTAATGTTTCAAATGATGGCTTCGTGTATTTCTTAGTTAATTCAACTATTTCCTCTTCATCAAACCCAAAATAATCTTCATAAATCCTATCATTCATAAAATTATATTCTTTAAACATATTCAACTCAGATCCGCTAGAGTATTTTGCGATTGGTAACACTCCTGTCATATAAGCCAATTCTACGTAAGATTGATCTTTTAATAATCCTTTTAAAAATTCCAGGTAAGCCTTTTTATCTTTTTCTTGCATAAAGTCCTTATAAAAGATACTATCCCATTCATCCATAATAAAGATGAATTTTTCATTTGTCCTCTTTAATAAGCTTTTTATTGGTTCTCCATGAACTTTCTCTATGCCATATACTTCTTTCAAATCTTCCTGAATACAATATTTTATCCAACTGATATATTCTTCATAGGTTGTGCATGGATCAGGCAATGTACTAAAATCAATATAGACTACATGATGTTTATTGATATGTTCTTCATAGGTTGATGTTTGTGCTATTTTTAAATTTTTAAACAAATCATGTGTATCATATCCTTTTGTATAATATGCGCCTAGCATATTTGCATTCATCGTTTTTCCAAATCTTCTAGGCCGTGTAATACAAATAAAACGATTTCTTGTTCTTATGAAGGAATTTAATTTATTAATCAGCAAACTTTTATCCACATATGGATCACTTGTGCTATCCATTTTAAATTGTTCCAAAGGATTATTCGTATCCAAATAATACATATCCATCACCTCATCTCTTTTTATATTATAGACTATTTTTTCCTCTTTTACTATGAAAAAAGCACTATCTATTGTTTTCATTAGACAATGCTTATCGTTCCTATTTATATTTTTCAATAATACAATCATGATGTTTATGATTATCTGCTTCCGTTGAATAATTGATACCAACCAACAATATTTCATCAAAATTGCTTACTCGATCAACATATTTTTTCCTTTTGATCTGATCGATTGCTTCTTGGGCTGTCTTATTATATTTCAGTTCTAAGATGATTGCTGGATACCCCTTTTTCTTCGGAGTGAAAAGATAATCTACAAATCCTTTGCCTGACTTATCTTCTCTTGTGACTTCATAATAATTTCTCGCATACAGATAACACAATGTAATCACACATGACAGACTATTTTCGTTATTATATTGTAAGAATGGTATTTCTCGATCATGTGCTTCTTCAATATATTGTGCGACTTTTTGTCCATCCATCGCAATTGTCGCATCTAATACATTTTTAGAATTATTGACGATATCTGCGACACCACCCATACTCTTTCTATTTAACACTCTTTGAAATTTTTCCATCAATTCATGATTTGGTATCCTCAAGAAACCATCATGATAAGACAAGAAACCAAAGACCACCATGGCGGATAATATTTCATCACGACTATCTAATTGTAATTGAGATGCAGCATACCCTTCCAATTCAACTTCTACAGGAATACCTGCCACCATTTTCACAATATCTTCTCTTACCTCATCTACATTATGTTCAATGTATTCCGCTATTTCATTTATTGGACCTGTTTCTGTCCAGTAGTTAAGACAGACACCATCGATTAACGCAGATGAAACAGAACGTGGATTAAATAAGCTAGTACCATCAGATTTATAATAACCATCGTACCATTTTTTTAATGTTTCAAATGATAGTTTTGGATATTGTTGTGTTAATTCTTTCACTTCTTTTTCATCAAAACCAAAATAATCTTCATAAATAGTGTCATTCATGAAATTATATTCTCTAAACATATTCAATTCAGAACCGGTAGAATATTTTGCAATCGGTAATACACCTGTCATATATGCTAATTCTACATATGTCTGCGTTTTAAATAGTCCCTTCAAAAATTCTAAAAAAGCCTTTTTATCCTTTTCTTGCATAAAATCTTTATAAAAGATGCTATCCCATTCATCCATAATAAAGATGAATTTTTCTTTTGTCCTCTTTAATAAGCTTTTTATTGGTTCTCCAGGAACTTTCTCTATGCCATATATTTCTTTCAAGTCTTCCTGAATACAATATTTTATCCAACTGATATATTCTTCATAGGATGTGCATGGATCAGGCAACGTACTAAAATCAATATAAATAACATGGTGTTTATTGATATGTTCTTCATAAGATGCAGTATGCGTTATTTTTAGATTTTTAAATAAATCATGTGTATCATATCCTTTTGTATAATATGCACCTAGCATATTTGCATTGATTGTTTTCCCAAATCTTCTTGGGCGGGTTATACAAAAATAACAACCTTCACTCCCTATGAAATCATTTAATTTATCAATCAACATGCTTTTATCCACATAAATTTTATTACTTAATACTTGTTGAAAAAATTTAATAGGCTCATCTGTATCTAGATAATACATATCCATCACCTCATCTCTTTTTATATTATAGACTATTTTCTCCTCTTTTACTATGAAAAAAGCACTGTCTACCTAATTCATTAGACAATCCTTATTCTTTTCTATTTCTGTTTTAGCTACTTTTTTCTCTGCATAATTTTCTACTCTCTCTTTGACGCATTATAAGCGTATCATTACATTTTTTATTTCTGATTTATTTTCCTGTTACTTGTTATTCTTAATTAATTTTTGTATAATGTAACTTAACAAATGGAGGTATTTTATGGAAGATCAAGAAAAATTCAAGCAAGATGCAACATCTGTATGCAAAATGCTGTTACTATATCTATTAATTCCATCTCTCATGGTGATTTTTGTAGGTGCATTACTCCTTGCTAGTGGATATAATGAATATGATTCTACTATGATGGCATCTGTGTTATGTCTAAGTGCGATGTCTATTTACATCATTCAACATTATCCGAAGCGAATGGATGTAACGTTGCCTTACCAAAAACCTGTAAAAAGCTTTACACGTCAGATATTTACTAGATATATCATGATTACCATTGGAATCACCTATCTTATTTCACTTTGTTTTAATTTATTTACATTGCTTGTACAAAATCAGATAGAATTTCATACCATTGATATGTCTATGGGAAATCAGCTTCTAATCAATATCTTTAATATTGTGTACAGTATCTTGTTGGCACCTTTATTTGAAGAATTGATTTTTAGAGGACTCATATTAGAGAAATTAAAACCTTATGGTACTCGTTTTGCGATATTGACTGTATCTATCCTGTTTGCATTATTTCATGGCAATCTGCCACAAACAGTTCCACTTTTCTTCTTTTCTATCGTGCTATGTAAGATGACTTTACGAAGTGAATCCATATATCCAGCTATTATCACACATATCATTTTTAATACCATTGGTACTGTGACATCCTTTATATCTAATATTTATATCGCCGCATTGATTGGATGGGTCATGATTATTTTCATGGGATATGCATTGATAAAAGTGATAAAGTATTTACGGAAACATCCTTTTAAAAACAGAGAAAAAGAAGCTTGGAGAGTACGTGACTTTTTCCATAACTGGGCTGGTATTATATTTTTGATTTTGATTATATTAAACATACTAACATCTATTGAATTATTATAAGACAGATTCATCTGTCTTTTTTTGTATATTACCAAATATTTGGATTATAATGTTCATAGGTGATCTTTATGGATACGTTACTATCTTATACAGCATGGATGATGAATGAACCAGAACCCTGGGGTATTTTTCATATACTTATGTTGTTAGTAGGGGTTCCTGTCACAATCTTTCTGGGATGGAAAACCCGACATATATCCCAAGCAATGCATCAGCGCTTGTTATTCATTCTTGGTATGATCCTTATCTTATTAGAGTTATATAAACAATTATTTTCTTATGCCATTGTAAATCATCATACTTATGACTGGTGGATTTTCCCCTTTCAATTATGTTCGCTGCCTATGTATTTGTGTGTTCTTTTGCCTTTCTTGAAAAAGCATTCGACTTCTATCATAGAAACCTTCTTGATGGATTTTACTATTCTAGGGGCTTCTATGGCACTTTTGTTTCCTGATGATATGATGCATTCCTATATTACATTAACGGCGCATGCTTTTTTATGGCACTTTATTTTATTGTTTATAGGATTCCATATTGCCTGGTATCGTAAGACTTTTGCTAAATATCATCTGGTCATACTGTTATTCATTTTTACCGCTGTATTGGCAACATGTTTTAATATGATATTTCATATTTATGGTGATATAGATATGTTTTATATCAGTCCTTATATGCCTTTTTCACAACCTGTTTTTGATATGCTAGAGCCAATTATTGGGCGCATACCAACCATTTTGATTTATTTAGTATGTGCCTGTGGTGGTGGACTGCTTATTCAAAAAATCATCGCATATAAAAAGCATCCGTAGATGCTTTCCTTTTACTTATTGGTGTATGAAATGATATACAGCACCAACCATTCCAGCCGTATTTCCTAGCTTTGCCTGTGTAATTTCCAGATCTTTCGCAAACATAGGCATGGCTTTTTCTTTGATTTTTTTACGTAATGGTGCTATCAAATATTCAGTTTCATTGCTTACACCACCGCCAATCACGATGATTTCTGGATTAAAGATATGCACAAGGGATACACAGCCTGCGACAATATCCTCTATCCATTCATTCACAACTTCCTGTATTTCCTGATCCCCTTTCTTCAGGCATTGAAATACTTCCATGCCATTCATGACTGGTCTTGATGGACAGCGTGCCTGTATTCTTCGTATTAAAGCTGATGTCGATGCATAACGCTCAAAGCAACCTTGATTTCCACATCCACATGGTTCTCCCTGCTCATGAAGTATCATATGTCCGATTTCTCCAGCAATGCCATTTCTTCCTGTCAACAGTGTTCCATTCACAATCATACCTCCGCCAATGCCAGTACCAATCGTAAATGCCACAACATTTTGATAACCTTTCGCAGCTCCCATCCATGCCTCGGCTAATACCATACAATCCGCATCATTCAATACGGTACAAGGCAAATGCAGCGTTTCTTCTATGCGCTCTTTGATATGACTGCCACAATATCCTGGCACAGAACCACCGGAGCCAATCACAACACCACTATGATCATCAATCTGACCAGTCGCAGAAACACCTACTCCTTTGATTTGTGCCAGATCAATTTCTTTTTCTGAAAGAAACATCAAAATCCCCTGCATCACTGCATCCATAAAGGGTATTTTATAATGATCAATATTTACAGGATATTTCGCAGATATGAGTACTTCTCCTGACGCATCCACAATACCTACTTTTACATCTGTACCACCAATATCAATTCCCAGATAGTCCATATGTTTCACCTTCTTCTATCATGAATTTGATAACGGCTTTTTCTACTCTTGTGCTTACATGCGTAATATCTGGTTTATGTAAATCTTCTGGGAAACAAATCGCAAAGCTGTCTTCTTCCAAAAGGAAAGAACCAAGAGCCGTTCCCTGATATTCTTGAAAATCATCCTCTTTCTGGTATTCATTTAATGCCTTTGTATGTAATAAGTCTGTGTATTCTACTATTTCATTGCCTTTTACCAATAACTGAATATCCCCATAAACCTGATGTCCTTCAAATGGTTTTTCTTCTGATGAAACCGTCTTACAATCAAATCTTCTTAATAAAACACGCTGTCCATCAATCGGTGTTTCACCCATTGAAGCATTACGCCATTCTTCTTTTTGAATATATGCAATTGCGATATCCAGATTTTTATTGATTCCGATATATCTGTTTAAATCTTTTAGTTTACCTGTAATCATAATGTTCTCCTTATTTTAAAAAGAAACTTCACAAGGAAGTTTCTAGTCACATGCATTTAATACTTCAATATCATTTACCTGATAATGAGCTTTAATTTCCTTAAATGACTGTTTTACTTTTTTTATTTCTTCTTCACTCAGGTTCATAAATGGCGCTCTGACATAACCGGCATCTACGCCCATCCAGCGAAGGCTTTCTTTGATGACTGCATAATAATCATATTTTAATGATGCTTCTATGATATCTACTGCGATTTTCTGTTTTTTCTGTGCACCAGCGATATCTCCACTTTTTACTTTTTGATAAATATCCTTGAATACATCCGGCATCATGGAATAGAAAGAACCGATGATTCCATCTGCTTCGTTGATAATACCACTGACTGCCATTTCATCTGCGCCAGAGTATACCATGAAATCCTGCGAAATCTTATCTTTACATTTGTAAATATCCTGATGTGTACATGCTGTATATTTGACACCTTTCACATTTGGAATGTTTGCTAGACGACAGATAAAATCAAAGCCTAATAGTCCAGCAAGTGGTACGTTGTATACAATCATAGGAAGTGGTGTTGACATAGACACGGCTTCATAGTATTTATAGATGTTTTCTTCTTTAAATTTCCAGTAGAATGGTGGCACGCTACTAATGGCATCTGCGCCTGTGGCATAGGCATGTTTTGCCAGATCGATACTAATCTTTGTGGAAATAGCACCAACATGAACGATGACAGGAATTCTTCCATGTACTTCATCAATTACAACTTCTACTACTTTTTTTCTTTCTTCTGGTGTCATTAAGAAGCCTTCACCCGTACTGCCTGTTAAATATAATCCATCCATTCCCCGCTCAATCAAATGATTGACCAGTTTACGCATTCTGTTTTCATCAAATTCTTCATGTTCATCAAAGGGTGTAATCAATGCTGGAATTACGCCTTTGATATTTTTTAATTCAAAGTTAGCCATTTCGATTCCTCCTAATATTTTCTTTTTATTTTACTTAAATCACCTTGTATGGCGAATAGCTTTATGTTTTGGAAGGTAAAGCGTAAATATATTTCTTTGCCTTTTAATTCACTCAGGGTATGTCCATTATAGGTGATATCACGATATCCATCCTCATCAGGTTCTGATACCTGCATAGATGCTGCCTCAAAGCCTTCAAAAGGAATGCCTTTACGATTGGTGATTTCCACTTTAAACTGTGCGTTTGTTTCTTCTTTCATAAGTACCTTTAAGTTATCGCCATATACATCAAATGCTGTGGTTTGTAGTATTGCATTTGTTTCTGTACGTTTATTTGTATAATAAGCGAATTGATCTTTTTCTACATAGCCGCGCATGAAACTTGTTTCTCTGAAATTGGTATGTTGTCCATTGCCTCCCATATAGTAGAAATACATCCTTCCATCTATTTCTACAGGGGCGGAAGCATAGATACATCCACAATCTGGTGCTCCAGTTGGATAATGTCCAGCACCTCTTGGGATAAAGGGTTCTTCATCATTGATACTGTCCCATGCATCTAAATTGGTTGTAAACTTCAGGAAACAATCTACTGTATCATAGTTTTCATCAATCTGATCGCCTTCATGGTATACAGAAGCAAGCCCTAAATACAGATTCGCATATTGAAATACCGGCATTGAGTAAACCTGATTCTGGAATCCATTTCCACGGTATACTTCCTGTGGTTCACTCCAATTAATGAAATCCGTACTTTCACTTTTTGCGACAATACGCAATCCATTTCGCCAGATTCTTGTCATTAAGATATAATGACCCGTTTTCTGATCACGAAAGACAAAGTTATGGGTATCTGCCTGGGGGTTGTATTTGGCCCATTCTCTTGGCTCTGTAAAATGGATACCATCCCTGGAAAAGGCAACTGCCATGAAATTGTTATGGCCGGCATAATCAATTTTTGTCATAAGTTTATATCGTTTATCTTTATCTTGTTCCTCTGTATCCAGAAAAACACTTGTGCCATGTGCATAAGGCAGAATGACATTGTTGCGTTTACTGCCATTGATTTCATGCAGATATAAATCTGGTTTTTCCCAATGAATACTATCTTTTGACTCCGCATAACATAAGGAAACAATGCGATCCTCTGTTGGTTTGTAACGTTTGTTTACACGTTCATTTAATGGTGTACGTGCCGCATCTTTATCATATGTAAAGACGGAATAATACAAACGATAGCGTTCTATTTGGGGATCATAAATCAGATTGGGATAAGAATTGTCGTAACGTACTTCCCATAGTCTGGGTGGTTCACTAAAGTAATCTTCATGAAACAATACTTTATTTTCTTTATGAATGGGATTTACATGTATTGCCGCATTCGACATAAGAAAGCCATCGACTAATCCACTATCCAGTAATAAAAATTTATTCATTGACTGCCTCCTTGCCATCATACAAATGACAATATACAAGATGGTTGTTTCCTACATCTTTTAAAACAGGTTCTTCATTCCTGCATATCTCCATACATTTTCTACAACGGTTGTGGAAAGGACATCCAGAAGGCTTATGAATTGGACTTGGGACATCTCCTTCCAATACAATACGTTTTCTTTTTTCACCGATTTTTGGAATAGGTACAGCGGATAATAATGCTTCGGTATATGGATGTAATGGTCGTTTTGAAAGTTCATCGCTGGTTGCGATTTCCATAACTTTTCCCAAATACATAACCACGATACGATCACTCATATATTCCACAACACTTAAATCATGCGCAATAAATACATAACTTAAATTCATTTTATGCTGGATTTCTTTCATCAGATTCAATACCTGTGCCTGAATGGATACATCTAATGCAGATACCGGCTCATCACAAATCACAACAGATGGATTGATACATAAAGCACGTGCTATACAAATTCTTTGACGCTGACCGCCGGAGAATTCATGTGGATAACGATAAATATAATCTGGTTGAAGATTTACCATCTCCATCATTTTTTTCATGATTTCTTCGCGTTCTTCCCGTTTATGAAAGCCATGTGCTTTTAATGGTTCTTCAAATGCATTATAAATCTTTTTCACAGGATTTAATGAACTGTAAGGATCTTGAAACACCATCTGTACCTGTTTTCTAAATTGAAACAGATCTTCTTTGTTCATCTTCGTAATATCTTTTAATACACCCTGATCATTATAAAGAATTTCTCCATCGCTTGGTTTTTCCAACATCAACAGGTTTTTACCCAACGTTGTTTTTCCACACCCGGATTCTCCTACAATACCTAATGTTTCACCTTTACGAATGCTTAAGGATACATCATCTAATGCTTTTACAGAAGCTATTTCCTTTTTGAAAAAGCCTCCATATACGGGAAAATACTTTTTCAGATGATTGACCTGAAATACGATTTCATGTTGTTCTTCCATAATTAGACCTCCTTATTGCCTTCAAATAATAAACACCTTACGATATGTCCGGGTTCTACTTCATAATTTTTGATTGTTTCTTTGAAACAGCGTTCACATGCCTGAGGGCATCGATTCGCAAATTCACAGCCTTCTTTACAATCTTTTGGATCAGGTGTCTGTCCTTCAATTGTTTCCAGCTTTTTGTTTTTATCCATACCAGGTACGGGTACACTTCTTAATAAAGCTTTGGTATATGGATGAGAAGGACGATTAAATATCTGTTTTGTGGAAGCATACTCCACAATACGTCCCATATACATAACTGCCGCATCATCCGCATTCTCCGCTACAAGTCCCATATTATGTGTAATCAACACAATAGATTTATTCTCTTTTTCCTGCAGCTCTTTCATTAGATCCATAATCTGGGCCTGAATTGTAACATCTAACGCTGTGGTAGGTTCATCCGCAATCAGAATATCAGGATTACATACCATAGCAATCGCAATCATAACACGCTGCTTCATACCACCGGAAAACTGGTGGGGATAATCTTTTACACGACTTCTTGGATCTGGAATACCCAGCTTTGCCAGCATATAAACAGCTTCCTCCAATGCTTCACTTTTCTTCATTTTTTTATTGTGCTGTAAAAGATTCTCCATGATTTGGGAACCAATGGTATACACAGGATTTAAAGAAGTCATGGGATCTTGAAAGATCATACCAATATGTTTTCCACGTATATCACGCATTTCTTTTCCATACTGTGGAAGCTTATTTAACATGACAGGCTTTCCATCACGATAATATGTTACACTGCCTTTTTCAATCTTTCCTGCTTTAGGAAGCAGGTTCATGACACTATGTACGGTAACACTTTTTCCACAACCGGATTCTCCAACGATTGCCAGTGTTTTTCCTTTATATACAGTGAAAGACGCATCTTTCACAATATCAACTTTTTCTCCGCCATTGTAGAAGCTTGTATGTAAATGTTCTACTTTCAGAATAATATCTTCACTCATAATTACGCCCTCCTACAACTGCTTTGGATCAAGAACATCTCGCAATCCATCCCCGAAGAAATTTACCGCAAGTACAAATAATGAAATCGTAATACCAGGAATCACCCATAACCACCAGTTATTCGCAATTACATCTAATGATTTTGCGGCATTCATAATATTGCCCCATGTAGCTACGGTATTGGGAACACCCAGTCCTAAGTAGCTTAGCCCTGCTTCACTTAAAATAAAGCCGGCACTGTTGATGGTTGTGGATACAATGATAGGGCTTAATGTATTTGGCAGGATCTGTTTAAACATAATCGTTAAATCACTGATACCAAATGCCTTATTTACCTCTACATATGTTTCTTCACGTAATACCATAAATTCATTTCGGATCATACGGAAGGTTGTCATCCATCCTGTAATGGAAAATATAATAATCAGATTCTGTACACCTTGGCTTAAAATCGCAACCATGATTAATATCAAAATCATTTGAGGGAACGTCTGCAGGATTTCAGACAAACGTATGAACAACATATCTATTTTTCCGCCAAAGTATCCGGCAACACATCCAAATACAACACCAACGAAGGAACCGCTTAATGCACTCAGGACACCAACGGTGATGGAGGTTCTTCCTCCATATAAAATTCTTGCGAATACATCTCTGCCCAGTTTATCCGTACCGAATATATGGGTGGATGATGGCGCAGCACCTACAGCCTTTAAATCAATAGCATTAGGATCGAAGGATGTAAATAAAGGCGCAAATACAGCGAGTATCAGAAACAACAAGATAATGATGATTCCCATAATTGCCAGTTTGTTTTTTAATAGACGTTTCATATTGCGATACAGCAATGATGATTGATTGATACTTAATTTCTTCATTATGCTCCTCCTTTTCTATTGATCTATACGAATTCTTGGATCTAGTAATGCATTGACCAGATCCACAAGGAAACTTGCGAATAATACAGCTGCCGCTATCATTAATGTCGTAATCATGATTACCGGATAATCGCCTGCTGTTACACCATTTAGGATTGTTGTGCCGATGCCAGGCCATGAGAAGATGGTTTCAATAATGACTGAACCACCTATCAGAATTGGCAGACGAAACATTAGAATAACCAGAATTGGTCCCAGTGCATTTCTAAACGCATGTTTCAAATATACCTTCCATTCAGGAATACCTTTACTTCTTGCCGTTTTTACATACTCTTTATTCATAACATCCAGCATAGAATTTCGTGTATAACGAAGCAATGCTGATATCATGGAGATACCCATTGTAATTGCGGGTAGAATCAGACTATTTAATTTCATAAAGAAACTGTCATCGCCATATTGTAGACGCCCTGCCGCTGGAAACCATCCAAGCTTAATCGCAAACAGCTGAATTACCAGAATACCAAAGAAGAAATGTGGAATAGATGTACCAATGACCGCAATAATTCTTCCTACATAATCGATGATGCCATTCTGGCGAATAGCAGATAATAAACCAATGCCAATCCCCAATACAGCTGAGATGACCAAAGCCACCATAGATAGTTCAATCGTTGCAGGTAACTTCATCGCAATAAGTTTTGCGATTGGTACACCATTGACGATACTATAGCCAAAATCACCATGCAGCAGATCAATCAGCCAGCGAAAATATCGGATAATGACTGGATCGTTTAATCCCAGCTGTTGTCTTAATGCCTCTATATTCGCCGTATTTGCGGCCATATCCGGAGATACCATATAATTGATAGGATCTACCGGTACAATTTGTAATGCCAAAAATACGATTAAGGATATGATAAACAGCATGGGTATGATTGCAAGAAATTTTTTAACAAAATATTTCAGCATATGCTACCTCCCGTTTTTATATATGAGGGAGTGTTGCCACTCCCTGTAAAATGAACAGTTTATTTAACATCCCATTTTTCAAACTGTTTGTCATAAGAATACCAAGGATTACCAAATGTAATACCATCTGGCAATACAATGTGATTTGTATTGACGAAAATCTTATTCTTTAACGTATACATAGGAAGCTTGAATAAATCTTTTTGTTCCTGTACCTGTAGTTTCTTTAAGATTTCAGCACGTTTTGCCTGATCTGTTTCCGCAACTAATTGATTATATAAATCATCAAAGTCGCCTGTTTTACCAAAGATGTTCTTGAAGTTTGCGTTCTGTGAAGTATATTCACCATAATATTCTTCAAAACCAAATGCAGATAATCCTTTTAATGCGATATCATAGTTCTTTACACTGAATAATGCAGTAGTAGAGTCACCTGTAATCTTTACAGCATCGACTTTCATGCCAACTTCTGTTAAATACTGGGTAACCGCATTGATAAAGTCAATAGAAGTCTGATCTCCATAATAGTAGATAATCTTCAATGGTTCATTAAAGTCCCATCCAGCTTCCTTCAACAGTTTCTTAGCTTTATCTGGATTATATTCGTACTGATTCAAGTCTTTATCATAGCCATTATAGCCTTCTGGTACACCAGCATTGCTGACAACACCTAAATCTGGATATAATTTATCAATTAATTCTTTTCGATTAATTGCATACATGATTGCTTCACGCACACGTGGATCTGCCATCTTTTCATTCTTCTTACCATTAGCATCTTCATAATTTACAATGAAATAACGATAGAATAATGTATCTACACTAAATGATTTATAACCATCAATTTTATTAAGTTCTTCAATCATACCAGGTGAATTGCTCTTCATGAAGTCAGATTTTCCACTCTGTGCAGCCGTTAATGCATCACCTACAATATTGACGATAACTTTATCAATCTTTGGTTTTTCACCATTGTAATTATCATCACGTATTAATTCAATGTAGTTACCTGGTTGGAAATCACCAATCTTATACATACCATCTGTGACTGGTTTTTCCCAATATGGATCATTATGTAACTGTAATGGATCAGATTTCTCTAAACAATGCTTTGGCAAAATCACAAACTGTGCTAGTACATTCATGATATTACCTACTTTATGATCAAATTTAATGGTAAGTGTACTACCATCCACAGTGATACCTTTCAAAGAATCCGCCTTGCCTGATTTCCAGTCATCAGCACCCTGAATATTAGAGAATGCGGATGTATAGATACCATTAGCAAGTGCTGCTTTCAAAATCGTTTCCATTGACCACTTCACATCATCCGCTGTAAGTGGCTCGCCATCAGACCATTTCAAGCCATCATTCATTTCAATAGTCAACGTTAAGCCATCATCACTTAACTTATAACTTTTTGCCAAGTCAGGGCTAACCTTAGTCAGTGTTGAATCAGCCTTAAACAAGTGACGGAATACTAATTCTTTATATAACTCGCCATTGTTTACCCAGACATAATCAAATTTTGTATCCAGGTTTCCACCTTTTTCAGCTGCGATATTAATTACTTTTTCTTTACCTTTATCTGCTTCTTTATTACTTGAACAGCCAGCTAATGTTGTCACACATAAGAAAGCTGCCAAAACGCCTGTAAATAATTTTTTCATAAATTCTCCTTTCTTTTCAGTTCCTCTACGAACTGCTTTGCTATTTCATATGGGCGGGTAATTGCACTACCGACAACGACACATAATGCTCCAGCTTTTAGCACCTTGACGGCTTTGTCTGGTGTATCTACATGTCCTTCACCAATCACTGGTATTCCTAACGCTGATAATTTTGAAATCAGTGTGTAATCAGGAACAGGTGCATCTTTACTCTCTTGTGTATATCCACATAATGTTGTCCCAACAAAATCCACACCAAGTTCATATGCCCGCTTACCTTCTTCGTAAGTAGCGATATCTGCCATCAATACCATATTCGGATATTTTTCTTTAATATCGTGAATAAATGCTTCCAGTGTACGATGATCTGCACGAACACGATTCGTACAATCGAAGGCAACAATATCACATTGACATTTTGCTAAAGCATCAATTTCTGCCATTGTCGCCGTGATATATTGTGGTGAATCCGGATAGTCTTTTTTGATGATTCCAATGATTGGCAAGTCTACAACCGCCTTGATTTCTTGAATATCACGTACAGTGTTTGCCCTTATGCCAACAGCCCCTGCCTGATAAGCTGCTTTCGCAAATAACGGCATCACACCACCCTTATCGCTGTACATAGGTTCTTGTTCTAATGCCTGGCAGGACACAATCAACCCACCTTTTATTTTCTCTATTAATTCTGTTTTTTCCATGTTTCTTTACATCGTTCCTTTCCTCTATACATCGTAAGCGCTTACTTCAATACTCAAAAAAAATGGTACCATCCTGTATAAATCTCATGCTATAATCTAATCAACAAGTAACTCTGTTTTGCATCTCCTTTCTGGTTTATTCCTCCTACATCTATTATTCTAATGAAGTAACACTTCAAAATAAATGCATAAATTGCTAAGTACATTGTAAAAATTGACATGTGAGGTGACATAAATGGCTAAGTTCGATAAAAATGGTAAAGATACAGACAATTTCTTTTGCGCACAGGTATTCAATAAAGACACGGATTTATTCTCTCCGGATATGCATAGATTCTATGAAATCCTTTTCTTCCTTAGTGGAAATATCACGTATTATATCGAAGATCAGGCTTGCGATATAGAATCCGGGGATATTTTGATTATTGATATGGATACACTCCATTACCCTCAAAAAAAGAAGAATGCCCGATTAAATCGTATAGCATTAGACCTTGATCCTAAATATGTGGAACTGTTAAGCACAAGTGATACAGACCTTACCTATTGTTTTAAACAACCCAGAACCATGATCCATCGAGCAAAGTGCAACCCTGAAGAATATCGCCAGCTGATTACACTTTTTGAAAGTCTGTTAAATGTACAAACTAAAAAATTCTTTGGTTCTGATGTACTGGGAGATGCGTTTGTGATTCAATTATTGGTTTTAATTAATAAAATGTTTTATAATCTTGATGGTAAACTTATTGAAAGTGTGCCCGTACAGGAATCCATCGTCAATCAAATCGAATATTATATTTCCCAAAAATTCAATGAAGATATTAGACTTGATCAATTTGAAGAACAGTTCTTCTTAAGCAAATATCATATTTGCAGGAAATTCAAAGAAGCAAAAGGTATTTCCATCCATGCCTTTCTTACAGAAAAACGCCTGGAGCATGCCTTATCTCTTTTGAAACTTGGTATGCCAGTACATGAGGTTTATTTACAATGTGGATTCAATGATTATTCCAGTTTCTATCGAGCTTTTGTGAAGAAACATGGTATCAGTCCTAAAGAATTTATCAAAGATTATCAAACGATGAAATAGAAAAAAAAACAGGCAAATCGCCTGTTATTCAATGCTTTTATGTAAGATTGAAGAAGCTGTTCTGGTTTTCATTTCCTTGGTTTTTTCAATATCCAATAAAGAATACCCGGTACAGAGTAAATCTGTCACATACAGTTGAGATATCTTTGCCACTAAAGAGCCGCCTTCAATATACGACTCTTTTTTTGCGGTCAGCAGCACATAATCTGAGATGGCTGCTAAAGGAGAAAGTGGAAAATTTGTAATACTGATAATTTTCGCACCCGCCTGTTTCGCAAAAGATACAGAATCCACGATATCTTTGGTTCTTCCAGAAAGTGAAAACGCTATGACCACATCATCTTTATTCAATATGGATGCAGTCATATTCTGAAAGTGTGGATCACTCACTGTTTTGATCAATACACCAATCCTTAAAAATCTTATTTCTAATTCTTTCGCTGCTTCAGCAGAACTGCCCACGCCAAACGCCACAATGCGATTTGCCTCTTTTATCACATGAATCGCCTTATTTAGCTCTTGTATAGATAACATGTCCTTAGTAGAAGAAACGACTCTTTGAAAATTCATCTGTATCTTTTCCACATAGGTTTCACCACTTGTTTCATCAACATCACCATGTTGCGCAATTGATAATTTCAAATTCTGAAAACCATCATAGCCAATTTTCCTGCAAAAGCGCACAATACTGGCATCACCAACACAAATTGCATTCGCAAGCTCTGATAGCGAAAGATACATCACTTTACTTTTTTCTTTTAAGATATAATCTGCGATAATTTTTTCTGTCTTTGTAAGTGTAGGATACAATGATTCTATCGTATTATAACAATTCATTTCTATATCACCCCTTTGTTTTTGGGATGTAAAGCAAAGTTCTTGTTTACGATTATAGCTATTTCATTATATCACGATTTATGTATTTGACTATGCTTCTTTCACACATTCCTTCAATATAAGTAAAAATAAGATAATGCCAACTCCTGTCAAAATATGCCCGACACCAGCAATACCGGAAATCATTCCATTCATACCACTGCTTACCACTGTTTGATTCACCTGAAGAATACCTCTCACAAACAACATGATGGTTGTGATCAATACTCCTGGATGATATATTCTAAGAAACAATTTATATTTTTTAGATTCATCAATAGCGAATAATTTAATACAGAATGTCACAATCAAAAACATGACCATCCCTAGCAAAAATAAATGTGTATGAACAAACGCTAAATCCGTTCTTCCACTAAAACCCTGAAACTTTGTAAATTCTCGATAAAATACACCACCAATCATTGCTAATATTGCATATATCATTGCATAATTCACTGTTTTCTTCATCATCTTTCCTCCTGTTTTTCATACAACAATCGTTCTAGTATTTCCTTTGTAAAACGACAATCCATACGCTGATGCGTTAAATCATTGATCATCATTTCCAATAGGAAACAAACAAAATCCTCTTTGGTAAACACCTCATTCCAGATAGAGGGATGAATGCGTTCATCCTGTTGTAAAGCATAAAGAAAACCATTTTGAATATGTATCATATACTTTTGTTCCATCTGTTTTCCTTTTTCTTTATCATTATCTTTTAAAATATTCAACTGCCCTAACAATACGGAAAAGAAAGCTTCACTATGTTTTACCAACCTTTGATACACTATTTCATAGAACTCGGTGAATGGCAGCTGACTGCTCATTTCACAGATATCTTGATGAAATACCTGTTTCCAGAAATTCTCAATAATCGCTAACACCAATTCTGACTTAGATGGAAAGTAATTATAGACCGCACCAACTGAGATATCATGCTTCTTTGCTAATGCACGAATACTCAATTTATCCATTCCATCCTGAAACACAATTTCCTGTGCTGTGTGTAATAATTCTTCTCTTGTCGTCACTACTTTATTCATATGGCACCTCCATCCTGAACAATGTTCATTATACTGGTACTACATCACTTATGCAAGCAGATTGCACAAAAAAAGCTATGCATTTTTCATAGCCTTTCCTCAATATGATATATCCAAAAAATATAATTCCTTTTCTTTTAAAATCGCTGTTACATCCAGCCATAATTGTTCACAAATCAGCTGATTCTTTTTCCAATAAGGCAGGTTTGTATTCATCAACATCCATTCCTTCAGGACAATTTCCTGTAGCATTTTTATATTATCTTGTCGCAATTTATCTAAAAAAATCACTTGTTCCTGCAGATCTAATTCTTTCATATCCTGTATAGTAACAGGCATAAGTCCCTGATAGTCTTTACCATAAAATGCATTGATTATCTTAATCTTTCCATCAATCATTGAATTAAATGTTGGTAATTCTTCGGCTGGTATCCAATATTCCTGATGTACCTGAGAACCAACGCACTGTACCTGATAGTTTTTGATATATTCATCCTGAATAGTAAATGCTGTCACAAACCCTGCATAACCTGAAATGCTGTCTTTAGTATTCCAATCCCTTGCAATTGTTGCTGCGTATTCTTCATTTAATACTGGATAGAATATTGGCTGTTCTTTTCTTCTTGGTGGATATCCATGACATCCATCTTTTAATATTTTTTCCATTTCAGATAATCCTACTGGCCGAAATAATTTCATATTTTCCACTTCTTTCTATTATCATTTTTAGTCTACATATAAGATATCATCTTTTGTCACTGTTATCAATTCTATCGTATTATATTCGCCATCAAAAAAATTCAACTTCATATGCAAGTTTTGGGTTTTCATATACATAAACGATTGTTCCAATGCACCCTTTTTTCACCTTTTTTGATAAATCTTTACAAGCAGTCACTACATCCAGCTCTTTCATCACTTTCCTTTTCATCAGTTTTGATAGCATTTTTCCTAATATTCTACATTCTTCCCATTGCTGATTTTCTTTCAACGCATCTTCTGTCCAGAGAAATGTATCTTTTGACATTTCATCGAATATCCCAGCAATTTTCAATATAAGGTTATAACATTCTTGATTAACCCAATTGTTTCCCCCAAAATTTCTATATAACATTTTGCACTTTCACAAAAATCCAATGCTATCTCATCAGTTACAGCAGTATCCTTTAATTGTTGTATTTGTTGTTCAGCATTCATAGAAAGTTGGTCAATGATTTCCATAGCATTCGTATAAAGCTGCATTAATTCCTTGTATTTATATATTTTTTTCTCCATGTTCTTTCTTCCATCTTTCAGCTGCTTCATCTAGTTCAGATGTCGTTTCAATTTTTATTTTGTCTAATTTCTCTTTATCAAAATAACGATTATCTTCTTGATATATTGCTTCTAAAAGCTCTTTTAAGCAATCTTGAATTTTAAACACACCTTCACAATGATCATGTAAATGTACACATATTTCACCAAATCGTTTATCAAATACAAGATAGTTTTGATTATCGATAATACCAATTGGAAGTTTATTCTTTGGTATACGGTATAACAGATGCTGCCATGCACTCCAGATATTATCTTTATCTTCCATATTGATACTAAGGATTTCCAAATGACTGAAATCATTTGCGTAAAAAGGTATTTCTTCCATAAACTTTATACTATATTGCTCAGATTTTAAAGAAGCTCCACCAAATAGATATAAAAATCGTTTATAATTAGAATTGAATTGATAGCCTAATTTCTTTTCCAATTCTGCAAATTTTTTATCAAAATCTTCAACAGGCTTTTTTAAATCAAAATACTTTGCAAACTTTGTGACATCATATGGTTTTCTATCCTTAGAAAATGTAAACACGATAACTACCTCCCTATTTTATTACATATCTTCTACTAATTCAAATGAAAGAATATCAAATGATATATCCATATCTAATTGTTGTAGTTTTTCTATAAATTCTTTTTTTAATGAATACCCAATTTGTCCATATTCAGAGCATAAATATATGATGATACATACTTCCTCATAGCATACTTTTAACTCTTTCATTATCTCTTTACGAGAATTTAGCAAATCTATAAAAGCATATAGTACTTTATCAAAATCATTTTCACTATAATATTTTTCTTTATATAGCCAAATATTATATTTTGATGTTCTATTGCCATGAAGCTGTTGATTTTTAAATATCATCCTTGAATTATGAATGCCTAGTTTATCATCTATTTTTGACAAATCTAATTCTTGATCTGAAATTCTCAAAAATATTGAACCTTGCATACAATTCCTCCTCGTACAATTACTTTTACATGTCATCGGATAGTGCTTCTTCAAACTTCTGAATCATTATCATGATCTCTTCTTTTTTCAATAAATATTGCAGCCAATTTTCTGGTATGGATTCATATCCGTAATAAATACCTGCAATTCCTCCAGCTAAAGCCCCAATTGTATCCGTGTCATCCCCTAGGTTAATTGCTGTAAGTAATGCTTGTGTATAATCATCAGTTATCATAAATGACCATAACACTGCTTCTAGTGTATCTACAATATAGCCAGATGATTTAATATCTTTATTTTCCAACTTCAACAAATCGTTTGTTAATATCCTTTTAAAATAATGAAATTCCTCGCCATAATCATTTTCACAATGGCATTTTATAAAATTTATCATTTCACAATATGCTTCATTTTTATTTTTTCCTTCCAATAACTGAATTGCATATTCAATATAGATAATACAGCCTAAAACTGATCTTTTGTGTTGATGAGTTAGCGAAGATACTTCCTTTATCATTTTAATTAATTCTATTGGCCCCGCATCTTTTAAATAGAAAACCAGAGGCAATATTCTCATAAGTGATCCATTACCATTATCATATTCACTCTTT
Organism: Absiella sp. AM29-15; assembly: GCF_003434225.1. Lineage (NCBI taxonomy): Bacteria > Bacillati > Bacillota > Erysipelotrichia > Erysipelotrichales > Erysipelotrichaceae > Amedibacterium > Absiella sp. AM29-15. Next base: position 173,287 of record NZ_QVFL01000005.1, on the reverse strand, counting down.
CCTCCACATAACTCTGGAGGTATACCTAATTTAAATTTCTCAATAGCTTTTCTGGTAGATATCCCTATATCAAATACTTCATTCATTGGAGTAAGATAGCTTTCATCAAGATATCTCACAAAAAGTGTTGCAAGTTCTTTTAAAGAATATTCTTCAGTTAGATTTTGTATTAAACATAACATTAAAGAAGTATCATCAGACCATGCACCAAAATGTTGATGATGCGTTCCATAAGCTCTCATTTCCTTCACTGGATCATTTTCACGTTCTGCTCTTTTTGTGAATTCAACAGGAACACCCATTGCATCTCCAAGTATAAATCCCCATATTCCTCCATAAAGTTTTGATTGATACTCATTCTTCACTTCTATATTTATAGGAAATTTACTTTTAAAATGTATACAACCTTTTCGACAAAGATATACATCCACAGGCTTTTTTTCTTCCACATACTTTTCGCAATGATATACATCTATATCATAATTATTATGAATACAAGATTTACAAATCGGAATAGAAAGCATATTACCATGCTTTTCATAATATTCAGTATCACTTTTCCATCTTTCACCTATACTCAATTGTTGATTTTTCACTTTTTTCCGCCATTTCATTTTATTTATACTCCCTATATATTTACTTTTTTCATGATAAAAACGTTGTATTAAAGACTGGCTAATGTAATCTTTTCTCCTACTTCATATCTGTCAAAATCAGTTAATTTATGTGAAAAACTAATTATATTTCCTAAATAGGTATTCAAATTACATTGACACTTATAATCTTCATTTCTTATATCAATATGTATCATTACATGTCCCAAAGCATCTATTTTGATAAGTTCCAAAATCAAGGAAGATTCTTTAAATTTTTCAGAATCACTCCAGCTAACTGTATTCTTAGTTTCTATAAATTCATTTATCTTATCACTTAACTTAGATAATCTTCCACAATTTATATACGTTTGATGAATAGCACTAACTTTTTCTGTCACAAATTTAATGCGAACTTCATAAAATGTTTCATCTGTCCATATTTTTTCAATTACAATATTATCCATAATCTACCTCACTCATCTTTATAGATTGCTCATATGTAATGCCATAAACCTATTGGAAATCAAAACAACAAAATCTTCAATTGATATTTTAATACGAGTTATTTTTTTATCAACGCCAAATTCCTCTCCTATCATATCAATGATGATCACTGTTTTGTCATCGATATTTCCTATCAAATATTGATTTCCTTCTATATACATCCCCTTGTATCTGTCACCTTCATATAATAAGTCATGATACTTTTCTTTTTTTTCTATATCAGAACAATTTAAAAATTCTATGGTTTCTTGCACATTTTCTTCCTCAATCTCTGACAGCAAAAAATCTTTAATTCTATTCATCTGTTGTATATCATATTTAGCTAAAATAGTGCTTATTATTTCAATTTTGTTTTTCATTTTTCTACCATTAACGTTTATCATCATTCAGCCATTTTTCATTTGCATAGTTATCAAAAAATTCTATAACTCTTTTATCAGTAAACGTATTGCTAATATATAAATCAGTTAACAAATCATCAACTTCTGGACACGCTTTATATTTTTCTATATTTGAAACTATAACATATATTAAGTCCTCATCAAATCTTAGTTGACGATTTAATGCAATAAGTGAAAACTTTTTGATATATTCATCGTTCGCCTTTCTAAAGAAAGCAGATAACAAGATGAAATAATGTTCCTCTCTAGAATTTTCATTTTTCAAAAACTCGAATAATTCTTCTTGCGAACATTCTAATGAAAATATTTCTATTGATGCTTCTACTATCTTTTTATATGTTTCAACTGATTCACCATCTTCACTATAATAATCACTATAAAATGTTGGATAAGAAAGCTTATGATACCTATATTCTTTTTCACCTACATTATCCTCGATTTCTATATAATTCGTACGATCATTATGGATAACCTCAAAACGATTTATATGATTTCCTAAGTATCTTCCTTCTTCTAAAATTTTATATGCACCATGATCATCATAAGCAATTACTGCATAAACTCTGCCTACTATCAAACCTTCTCCATCTCTACACATCGTACATTTTACTATCATATATTTTCACCCAGCTCTTCTATTCTTGAATCGAATATATAATGATTTCTATACAATACATCTTTATTCATATATTAATTCATGATTACAATTGGAACGATTTCTTCAAACACTTTTTTTCTAACTGCTTTCCTTTCTTCTTCTGTAATATTAGGAGCAAAATCAAATTTATTATTTGTTATAATAAAATTATTTTTAAACAGCTCTTCTTCTTCCACTAATACTTTTAAAACCTGACACCATGGATAATTATCATCTAATGATAAAGGTCGCATAGATATTTTTCTACCTTCTGCTATCCATCTTTCTCTTTTATATTCTAACCTCAACCAAGCTAATACATCAGTTATAATGCAAATTAACGTCATCATAGAAATATCTGCCTTTATTAGCAATATCTCATTTTTTTTATTTTTGCTTTTACTAAAGTTGATCATTAAATCAATTGATTCATTGATATTCATTTCTGCTGCACCCACTTTCAAAAATCATTCCTTTTTTAAGCATATTCTGCTTAAATCTTTCTTACTTTTAATATATGCAAATTCATTCTATCTCTAATTATCTTTGTTGTATATTTCTGAACTATTCTATTCTTCCAACCAATTCAGTAATCAATAAGATATGTTCTCTAATCTTTACTTTGGATAAATTAGAAACTTCTTCAGAGCCTCCTAATCCAAGCAATGGTACATATCCATAGCACTCATCAAATTCTAATGGTCCTTTCATTTTTAATGCTTCGGCATATTTATCAAATTCAAAGATTTCTCTTTTGAATCTATTAGAAGTAATTAGATCGCCCCAAAAATATCTAAAACTTGCTGCTATTCCTTTAAGTGTTCCATTTTTATATTTGACACTTTTTATAAAAGTATTTTTCTCCCATGTGATGATATCTCCGAATGCTGTTACCATGATCGGTATGGATACTGATGCCGCAAAAATAAGAAGCATCTAAAATATCTTGATAATCCATTGGATTTACAATTTTTATATAGCCATTCAAAATGGTTCCAAAACCATATTTTTTCCATATTTCTAGAAATTCATCTGGCAATATATTCTTATATTTTTCTAATATAACTTCATCGACATCTTTATATTTTTTAAACCCTTCAAATACATTTTCACTCATATTGATCCTCCCTAAAACATCCATCTTTGTTGATATCGTGACTCATATCAAACATTCCATTATCTAAATTTACTATTGATCTATTACACAACATAACAAACTTTATATGATATGTATACAGACTATATAAAACTTAGAAATTAATGTTTTATATGCTCAGGATTGTACAGTTTTTACGTATGATTTCTTATGTTTTTCCATTTAATCTAAATTAGTACATACAATATAAACTTTAACTATAAAATAAAAAAGAATCTAATGTTGCTAACTCAGCATACCTTTAGATTCTTCTTATCTCAAATCTGTATATAATTTTTCCACATAAATGTTAAAAGGAATTTCACAATATGTTTCTTTACTCTGAATACCAATTCATAATTAAACACAATTTTGAAAGCTCGCTTTCGTTAACTTTCCATAGAATTTTGTTAATGATTCATCATCCCAAGTATACTGAGGATCAAGAAACAAGCTCTCAATTACCGCTACTTCTATTAAGTTCTTCGTATCATCATCTCCATTTTCAAGCATATCTTCAACAAAATCAAAGATATCTGATAATTTAGATTCATTATATTCTTTAGCTTTATTTATGATGTTTGTTGTAAATACTTGCTCATAGAACACATAAGGAAGGCCCTCATAGAAGTCCTCCTCGATATTATAGATTATTCCCAAGCTTGGAAATCTTGTTATTAAAATAGTTATTGCTTTGCCATAATCATACATAAAGTATTCTCCTAATTGATCATTTAAATTCTGCATGTAGCCAAATAGACTTTAATTTTTTTGCACATAATACTGTAAGATTTTTCTCTGCAAATTGCACTCATAAATCGCTTTCTGAAACATATTTGTCACCGATACAATACCAACCAATAATTTCATCGAAATCGTTTTACTCCTTTTATAATTTTATCATTTGTATCATATTCCTCTATCCAATTAGAAAATTAACTATACGACAAGATGTTTTTTCATTCCTGTTCAAACAATATACTTCTAAATTCATCGAACATTTCAAATTCAATTTCTAATATTTCTTTTAAATCTTCATAGCTTCCGATTACTGGGCTTTTTGTCCTATAATCAACATCTATCAACATTCTTGAATATACAGCTAAAGGTGATGCCAAAATTAATTTTTTATTTTCTCTTACAATCCAAATCATATCGACAATTCCAACATCTAAGATGATATGAGCTCCATAAGTATATTTCCCATGTTTATTCTCCTTAATCTTAAAAAATTTTTCTTTGCGATCAAACTTAGCTTCGTATCCTAATTCATTTAAGATTTTCATTACTATATCAATATCAATATTTTCAAGTCTTCCATTCATTTCTGCTCTATCATCATTAAATCTCATATACAGTTTCTCATATTTTCCAACGAAATCCATATCTAATAAAGCTTGTTTAATTCTCGGTTCTAAAAATATCATTTTATCTTCTCCCTAGATTATTTATCCCTTAAATTATTCCTATTAACCAATAATATCAAATATTATAGCTTACGTACATAAGCTATATAAAAAATTAGAAATTCATGTTTTATATACTGTCATTTGTACAGATTTTGTATATAATTTCTTCTGATTCTATGTTATACATATTTTAAAATTTAATTATAATGTCATTTAAATGCGTTTCTTATTTAACATGACCTATAGTCTTATAGGTATACTATTCATTTGAACAAAATAAAAGAGAAGCAATAAGTGATATAATCAAAAGTGTTTCCCATTTATGATGTTATCAATTTTCTTTAAGCCTTTTTAAAATATTAAATGAATTATAATTTATTCCAACTCCTCCTTTTTGCATGTTGAGCTTAATTAAAGATATTATAAAAAGAATCTACCAAGACTATCAATCAAATCCTCTAATTTTTTACCATAATCATTAATTTCTCCATTGATGGAAAATCCTTTTTTGATAAGTTCATCACATACAATATCTCTTAATTGATTATATTGTTCTTTACTTAAATGATTTATATCCTCATGATAATCAAATGAAATCTTTTTCTTTTGCAAACATGTTTTTAATAACGCAATTTCGTTTAGGTTTAGTTTTTTCAATATTATTTACCTCCACATATCCATTGTGATTCTTTTGCATATGTTGTGATAACATTTATTATATCAATCATCATAGACTTTATTAATCTAATTCAACTCCTCTCCAAGAAAGGTAAAATATTTTTAGATTTAATTCTAATAATGATATTTTTTTAATACTTCTGATGATATCACGTAATTTACTTGTGCATAATATGATTGAACATAACAATAAATAAATGTTATATTCATTCTTAATTTGTTTAATAAAGTTTATATTTTCTTACAATATATCTACCAATTTATTTAGAGCATTATTGGGATTTCCACCGTTGTTGTAGCATATATCGAAACTCAATAAATCAAACTTATTTTTTCCAATCACTTTACTATTAACTTCACTTTTGATAAACTTTTTTGTGCTTTCAATACCTCAATTTTATTAAAATTTAAATTTTCAGCTTTTATTATAAAACTGCAAGTACCACTATCTTCCATAATTCACTATCTCCAAAAAAATTTTTTCACCTGATCTTCTGATTTCTTTCCATATAAAATTTTTTATTATTTAGTACAAATTCTTTAAAACTTTCCACATAATCGTCAAATTTCTTTTTGAAAAGGATGGTTTTTATACTGCCTCATTCTAGTCTTCTAATATTACTTTCTCTTGATGAATATTTGCATATAAATCAATTTCAGCTTGCCATCCTGCTATTTTTTCAGGAGTTATTTTATGCCCATTTCCTAGAGATATTAAATCGTTTTTTCTTTCATCTATACTTCGTATATGACCAATCTTTTTACTTTTACATTTACTTACAAAACTCGCAAAATCTTCTGCAATTTTAATATACTTTTTTTGTCTATCATGGAATAAAAAATTTACAGAGCCATTTCTTAAATCAATAACAATTTTATCACCAAAACTATTAATTCCAATTGGAAACATCTTATCTATTATAAATTCTTCAAGTGGTATATTTTCGATGCAAAATGTCTTATCTTCACACTCAAAGCCATAAAATCCTTCAATATCAGATGAAATTTTACTTAATCTGAAAGTTGTATCAGGTGTCAAGCCACCATTATATTTTATCAAAAATTGCCTATATTGTTTAGGTATTCGAATATTAAACTCTTTCTCCAATATCAATGTATTATCTAATACATTTTCTGCATTGAATTTTGAAATTAACATTTTTCCTCCACGTATAATTACTAATTTTACAATAATGCCATTAAAAGCATTTTAGAAACATATAAAACCGTAATATTTGACTTTTACTACTTTTGATTATATAACATTCAAACTTTTTAGTATCTTAAATTCTACTTGATTTATATCTTGTAATTGACTCCAACTATATCATTATCTTTATTACATAAAACATAATTTTTTAGTAAATCTTTTTTCATAAAATCAATATTTTCATTGTTAGTTAGACAAATATTAGCATAAACTATACAAAATATAACACTATCAATTTCACAATTTTTCTCATTAGAATCAAAATCATGTAATAATGAATAAAAAGTATCCAGCAATGAATGCCCAAAATCCTTATATAAACCTTCATATGTTTCAATTACAGCATTTTTTTATTCTTCATATGGTAACAATTTTCTCCTATTTAGTTAATATGTTTAACTCTAACAATTATAGTTATAGATTATTAATAATCTCAATTAGAACTTTTACTATTTGAGTAATTATCCAATTCTTTTGTTCATACTTATTTTATTACTATAGATATCTTTGGTACCTTCATCTATGAAATGAACCAAATCATATGGATAATACTGTTGGTTTTTTAATTTTTCATCGTTCAATTTGAAAATTTTCGCAATAGCACCTAACTCAAAACACCAGTAACCACGATAAGTATTATTTTTTGATTTATGTGTATCATACCATGAAGCATCTTTATGGAAGGAATACCATTTTTTTATCACTCTCATCAAATTTTCAACTTTATTCTCTCCATTTAACAACTCATTTAAATACGATAATATTGAATTTTTATTGTCTTTAAAATCAAATCCTAAATAACGTAAACAAGCATTTATCATACCATCATCTAAATTCAATTTTTTTACTATTGCGATTAAATACTCAGCAAAATCTTCTTTTCTTTTTTCATAGAAAACTGCAATTGAAAACATATCTATTATGTCATACATGCTATCATCTTTTGTACAAATCTCGCTATATAATTTAATCCACTCTTTATAATAGATATAAATATCTTCAATAGAGTCCCCCACTGAATACAATAATTTAAAAAGATTTTTATTGAAATTTGCTATAATCATTAACCCATTATAACGACCTCTAACATTTTCTGGTTCAAGACTTGCTAGTACTTGGCTAAATTCATTTATATTATTTTTTTCATACGTTATACATTCGTCAAAATATTCTTGACTTTTTATAATATCTCTCATAATTTTCTCCTTTTTTAAAATTTATCTGATATAGATTTCTTAATAACACCTTCTAGGAAAATGTTAATTAAATGAGTTTTAAACTTATCATGAATTAGGATGACAGCTTTCCATTTTAACCTAATTGATTCTGTCATAACCTTGTTGTTTATAGTGATTGTCATTTCTCCATTGATACCTTTTTGTATATTACTAGTAAGCTTTATGTCACCTTCTATGCCTGATAATGATCTTCAGCATCTTTTTTGCTATTTTACGATTATAATATGAATATATAACAATATTTTCTAAATCATAAGACATCTCAAATAACTTTCTACTGATACTTTCATTAATTTTCAGTATGTTTATTAGAAATATCTTGAATCATATTATTTCTCCTCTACGATTAATCTAACAGTCTAATATTATATCTATTCTTCTAATACTACACATCCTTAAAATATGAATATCATTATGGACAATGAATACCAAATCTTTTACATTGTTCTTTTATATAATTAGCCCAAGATTTTTCTATACTAATGCCAGTGGAAGGGAAATAATAAATAAGTCCATCCATATCTTTTGGATGATTAAAATCTGCCCCTATTTCCGCTATTTTTTCATAGACATTCGTATACTGATCTCTTTTAAAATATAATTGCAGCAACATTGCAAAACGCCATTTATCCATTATTACATCAATTTGCTCATCTTTTTCTAGATTAGCTAATACTTGTACTTTACTTTTAATATCTTCAACATCATCTGAAATAGCTATATCTAATATTAAATCAAAATTTTGAATGCCTTCTTGTAAAATTGATTTAGAGTACTCTATTACATCAACACTATTGATCAATTCAATTTCTAATCCTATATTCAATTCTCTCCATGTCCAATTTTGAATGAAATCAATCATTTCTAAGAATTTAAAATCCTTATACAAAGGATATACATAATTTAACATAATAACCCCCCATTAGTTTCAATATTTATGAAAAGAGCCTTTTTATCATTTAAATATATCATCTAGTGCTCCTAATTTGATATGATTTATCACGTCATCTCTTCTCATCATCTCATTTTATCATCTAGATTTTTCATTGATATAATATATAGCTTATCAAACTTTATATATTATGTACATAAGCTATATAAAACTTAGAAATTAATGTTTTATATGCACAGGATTGTACAGTTTTTACATATGATTTCTTTTGCTTTTGATCAAAAAGCAGCTAGAATTCCTCTACTACTTCTTGGAAAGCAAGTGATGAAATGACCACAATAATCCTTTGACATTATAATAGATCTTATTTCTAGCTAACTTATAATAAAATAAGCCATAACTTTATGATTATAGTTATAGCTTATTAATTTTTCTCACATTCCAAAAACTTTCATGTCATTACTCTATTTGTATTACTAATATGCCTAATCGCTTTATTATTAGAACGCTCTGATAATTTATATGCACCTTGAGTTCTGCTTGTAGATAATAAACAATTTGTAATCTACAAGCATCTGTTTGAAACTAATTTACTCACATATAATGCTATTTAACTTAAGCTCTAAATCATCTGAATTTTCATATGTACATGTTATTAATTTAAGTAAAATTAGTGTTGCTAAACCAAATATAGATTGACTTGAACCATAATATCCATGAGCACCGATATTAAATATCAGTTCTCCGGTTGAACATGCATTATCATTCAAATACTGTTTGGCTACTCGTATGATTTCTTCACCATATTCTTTAGGTATCCCAAGATGTACTTCATCTCCAAGGGTGGCAATAGTATTATCTACTATGCTTCCATCATCACATCCGATATAAACTTTTAAGTCCAGCTCTCTGCTATCCTTTTTTATATATTGTACGCCTAGTTTAGCATAATTACTAAATGGTTTTCTTTTTACACAAAGTTCAATTAGATAAGAATTCTCTTTCCATTGACTCCAATTATCCTTTACCTGTATTGGTTAGTTTTATCATTTTATACTCTCCCAAAATTTTTTCCAAGCAATAGAGAACTCTTGAGGATATTTTACCCAATCCATTGCCACTAAATTCTGCATTTCCAGAGTATGCTCCTGCTTTTAAGTTATTATTTATATCTGCCCACTAACTTCATTAAACTCTTTTACATATTCAAATGCTTTTGATCCTGCATACACGGAACCAGAACTTAATGCACTGTCAAATATCAATCCACCTAGATTGTCCTATCACTGGATTATAATATCTTGCGCGTAGATAGATCAGTCCTGTTTCATCCTGTTCTTCTCCATTATAACCGAATCCACTCTTGATGTCATCGCTATATCCATAATCTGTGTATTCGATCGCTTTATATTTGTAGCGGATATCTCCCCATGCATTCTCTGTTGTTGCCATGCCATACACAGAGTTGTTATTACCATTGACATAGTTGATCATTTTATTGATGCCATCATTTGTTTTGGAGTCTGTAGATAATCGTTCATCTTGTCCATAGATATTAATTTCACCAGTGCTGGTTGCGAGTACTTCTGCATTTTCTAAGCTCTTATCTAAGATATAGGCAATGTTTTTGTTTTCCCAGTCATCTCCATCACTGTCCCAGTTTTCTTCTTCCATCAGTACACATTTGTGATGTGTCTTACGATAGTTGCTTTGGTAACGTACAGACTCTATGATCTGATCACTGTTCTTGTCATCCAACAGTTCTTCTACTTCTTCAAAGCTTGTCTGTTCTAGGGATTCATACCATGTATCGTTGTCATAGGCTTCACTGTAGTTCTTTTGATAACGGATACGATCTCCTTGGGCATCATAGCTGTAAGTTGCCACTTCTTTAGAACCTTTGGATACCTTCGTGATCTTATGCATATCGTTGTATTGATAATTGATCTTGGTATTCTTATAGTTCATGCTTGTCTTATTGCCATAGATATCCTCATATTATATAATTTACATAGACTGTTAATCATTTGCAACTTAAGAACTCATTGTATTGAAGAATATACTGCTTAATTTTTCACTTTCATAGAAAAATTATGTCCCATAATAATCATCATAAAATTCCTTTTCTCTCTAAATCTTTTCATTAAATTTTCCATATAACCAAACCATTTTCAAGAGTTATTTCAGCTGGAGTATTTTGCATGGAAATTTCAATCATACTATTTTCTTCAATACCATTGATTTTATTTGTTTTTTTAAATATCTCTAAAACCATAATTAAGCAAACATAAAATTCTTTATATTCACTTGATTCAGGTTCCTGTCCATTGTCAGTCTCATAAATTGTATCAATTTTTCCCTTTAATGATGTTCCATCATTCCATTTAATCATCAAAATTGTTCCATTCGGATACTTATTTATTTTTCTTATCATTTCATCCATCATTTTTTTCTCCTTACGGTCTAGCAGGAACAATATGAGCTTGTCCTTTACTATTATAGTGTATAATTCCTTTAGTTGTATCTAAATATTTCCCAGTCTGCTCATCATAATATTGACCTATTACTTTACCAAAATCTACTCTTTCTTTATTGGTTCCAATTTTTGTTCCTGTTCCTGCATAATCATCAAGCAATCGTTGTGGATCTTCTCTTAAAATACTTTTAAATTTACCATTTGCTATTTCTTGATTATAATTACTAGTATCTGGTTATATACATATTCCTCAACATTTTCTGCATTTTCATTCGTTATTTCATCATACACATATCTACTTCCTGCATGTTCAATCAACTCTTCCTCTGCTTCGGCAAAGACTGATTTCTCATACACTGTAAATGATGTTGTGATGGATGCTACTGTTTTCTCTATCTTCTTTCCAATGAATGGTATACTACATACTTTTTCATTTAACCATATCGCAAAATCTGGTACCTTATCTATGATCTTCTTTGCTACATTTTTAACTCCATCTGTTGCCCATCTTAATGGTTTTAATACTGCATCTCCGATTGCACTGAATACGATGAATCCCATACTGATGATACTATCTATATACATTCCTCTTTGGAAATATATACACGCATTAATTCCATCACAGAAATCTCCTAATGCAGGTAAGAATCCTGTACTGCCTTCTTCTGTGAAGATACTTGTCAGCTGGTTGTAAACTTCATAATCTTTTTTTATTGATATATCCTGCGTTATCCATCTCAATAATGTCACTTAGGTTATTATTAGGAATTTTCCCATAAAAAGAACTATAACTACTAACAATTATAGCTTTTGAATTTAAATCATCAGTTATTCCGTTTTTGCATTTTCACTCAAAATAGTATATCAGTATATCAAAAATTCTGAATCAATCCTATTCACCTCAAATGTCACATATTTACCATACAAATATGGATAATCATAAAACAATTCATTATCTTCTATAATAAATCCTATATCTAATTTTCCATTTTCAAACAAATATCCATGTATTATATATCCAAACGTTTCACCCATTCTATTAATTTCTATTTTCTTATCTAAGCTCTCGGTTATATTCAATATATCTCCAAACAACGTAATATCTACAGGATATTCTTCACCTATTTTAATTTTATAAGGTGTAAATGCAATAAATGTAGTAAAGTCAATATTATTTATCGAAATTATTGCTTCTTCTTCTATATTATCATTTAATTCTTTAACTATTGCTGTATACATCATTTTACCTCCTCGTATAATCACGATTTAATGAATTTAAGTTTCTTCTAAAATACTTATAATTTACTTTTATACTTCGATCCATTTTATAAATACATTCATTTTTAAAATCAAAACAAATAATTCTTATTCCACTGGATTAATTACATGAATATTTTTACCATTAAGCATCTTCCAAAATGATTTGCCACTTTAAACATGATATGTCGTAATATCTCTTGCTCCCTGCAAATAATCATCAACACTTTTAATGGAATAACAAAATCTTTTTTATGTTTTTTCAAAATGCTCTTCCAATTTCTCTCTGTTCGCAAAATTAGGCTGAATATCTTTAATGTGATTATTTATACCGTTAATAATAGCTGGTGCTTTTGTAGCTCCATAACCAAACGTTGCTCCAGCATAGCTGCTCCTAATGTAGCTAATACATCTAGAAAACTATCTAAGAATTCTCCTACTGCTTTTGCACCTTTTGCAATTTATTTACCTACCGTCTTTCAATCCTTTTAATACTTCTTCTTTAAAGTCGTTTAGATTTTTACTTAATGTTTCTATTGCTGAACAAGCTGGACTTGGTAAATAAGTTTCTCTTGTTGTATTTGCTGTCTTTGCTTTTGGATTTCTTTGGTCTTGTGTTTGTGGTGCTTTATATGACGTCGATGGCTTTTGATGTGCCCTATTGTAATCAGCTTTTGTCGCATACACGCCTTTTGGTTTTCCTCCATAGTTGTAATTCATCAGTCTGGCTGCTCGTCCATTCTTATCGATGTATTTGTTTGGATTGTTTAATGCGTAAGCATAGCGGTTTTGGCTTTCAATGTTGCCTGCATTACCTCGGTTTTCATCTAGCTGGATGAATTGTCCTATCACTGGATTATAATATCTTGCGCGTAGATAGATCAGTCCTGTTTCATCCTGTCTTCTCCATTATAACCAAATCCACTCTTGATGTCATCGCTATATCTATAGAAAAAAGCGCCAAACATTGTACACCAAGTACGATATTTAAACACTTATAATACCTGTTTTCTGCTTCTTAGTCTGTATGTGTAGGGCGGTGTTACTTAGCACCCAGACATGAATTGTCTTAAAGCGACAATAACCAAGCCCACTTAACATACTTGTCGGTTGGGCTTGATTATCACCTATAACTTATTATAATTCTAATACAAGTCTAATCGCCCCACTTCAAATTCAATATAATCCCCATCGTTAATATCATTTGGAATATTGGCTTCTGAAATATCTATTTGCAATTCTCCGATGCTAACAATTTTATCTTCTCTTTTTTCTAGCTTTCCTCTCAAAGTATATTCATAAAATCCATTTTTCTTTATAACAGCAGGATAGCTTTCAAAAGATTTAACAATGTCTTTGATGTTAAAACAATATATTAAGTTTTCAAAAATATCCTTTTCATTTTGATTAAATGGATAAGAAAAGCATAATAGAGTATAAGTTCCATCAGTAATGGTTACATCCGCTTCTCTTTCATCTTTATCAACCCAATTTATTTTATCTACGATTACCATATAATTCCTCCATACTTTTTAATTTCTAAGCTAGGTGCTTTTTTACTTAATTTTGACGCCGTTTTGAAGTGAAATATGGTTATCTCACCAGTTGTTCTAAACCCTTTAACATAATCAAATACTTTTGATCCTGCATACACAGATCCAGAATATAATGCACTATCAAATATCAATATTCTCCACCACTATCTACGCCTTTTAGTTCTAGGAACTTCTCTTTATCGAAATCTGCATTCGCATAATCAGTAGCTTCTTCTCCGACTATAAAACCTGTTCCTATCACAAGTGCTTATAACAACAGACTTTATTCCATCAAAACACTATGCGTATATAAATTTCTGCACGATCATACATGACTATAATTCTTAAAATCCTTCCTCATATGATAATGAGAAAGGATTTTTTTATTATCAACATTTAGAAATCGTATGGATCAGCAACTGTAAAATCATCTTCTGTTAATTATCTATCATCTGGTAGATAAGACAAAAAATCTCTAATTGCTTCTTATAATGCTTCTTCTATTGCTTTCCCACCATTTAGGTTTTGCTTATAAACTTCACGTTTATAGGCAAGATAGATTTTTTAACAGACTCCTTATTTTAGAAGAATTATTTGAAATATTGCGATTGAAAATGTTAAATCTTTAGAACCATTTAAAAACATAAAAAGTAATCGTATAAAATATACATCCTTGTTCTATTGATCTTTTTAAATCCTGTCAATAACTTCTTATCATAAATCCTCTAGTTTAACATCATTTTCTATTTCAAAATCAAAACCTACTTTTTCCTGAAGATTTGATTCCACACTTGTAATTTTATTTAAAAATTCTTTTCTTTTATCAGAATCATTAAATCCAATATATTTAAAGTCAATTCCATTATCTAAATATAATTCATCAAATTTTTTTTGAAGTTCAATGCATTGTTGCTCTATATCCTTATCATTAAGTAGCCTATTTGGTAAATCATTATTAATAAAATTATCTTTCTCATCATATAGCCAAATGGGAAAGCATCTATATTCTAACCTTATTTTAATTTTTTTCATAATTTTCTCTCCTTACTTCATGGATGAAGGATTAGCTCCTACTATAAATCCATTATCTCCTATAGTTATTCCTACTCTTTGTGTAGTTCCATTATATACAAATTCGTAAATAGGCCTTCCTGTGCCTCTCCCTTGGTATCCCACAATCTTGCCTTTTTCAACAGCACTTGCAAGATAATCAGGTATTTCATCTTGTGAAATTCCTATTTTAATAAAGTCCTTACCATGTTTTTCAATTATATGATTTAAGCCAGCAGAATCGCCTCCATATTCAAGCCATACTAACTTTCCACTTGAATTTTTTGTTATCATAACCACATCTTCTACATTGTATTTAACTCCACTTTCTGCCAGTTCTTTCATCAACTTTTTATTAACTCTAGCTCCACTTACTCCCTTAAACCCTTTAACATCATCGAAATAGCCATCTAAAATCCCTGCATATGCATACTTTTATTTACCTCATTACTCAATCTATTAATATAACCAATGAAATCATCACATATATTTTTTAAACGGGCTTTCGCTTCTTTAAATCCAAATAGCACGTTATCAACTTTAGTAGATATTCCTGATATAAAATTCTTTATGGTTGGTAAGAATCCATCTATTTTTTGTGATATCTTAAACACTTTATCTACAGCATTTCCTGCTGCATATAAAAATGGTTTCAATACAGCATCTGCCACTAATGGAAAGACTGCACATCCAGCTGATATCAACGCCTCAAATTCCATTCCACGTTTATAATATATCCCAGCATTTATTCCATCTGCAATTTCACCAAATCCTGGTATGATACCAATAGCATTTAGCATATTCTGCAAAGAATCTAATCTTGCTTCTCTTTGTTCTGCTGTTTCTGGACATGGCTCTGGTATATACGTTGGTCTTGTTGTGCTTATTGTTTCTGCTTTTGGACTTCTTTGGTCTTGTGGCGGTTTTGGCTTATATTTATCTTTCTTAGCGTTTTTTGAATCTTTCTTTATTGATTTTGCTGCTTTATTTGCCTCGTTTTTAACGATATCAGTGATTCCACCTTTAGCTAATCCGCCAAGATTAAAGGCTCCACTTGACCTGCCACTTGTGGAGAATCCCCCGCTTTTACGCTTACTACTTCCTCCATCATTCATTAGTCTGGCTGCTCGACCATTCTTATCGATGTATTTGTTTGGATTGTTTAACGCATAAGCATAGCGGTTCTGGCTTTCGATGTTGCCTGCATCACCTCGGTTTTCATCTAGCTGGATGAATTGTCCTATCACTGGGTTATAATATCTTGCTCGTAGATAGATCAGTCCTGTTTCATCCTGTTCTTCTCCATTATAACCGAATCCACTCTTGATGTCATTGCTATATCCATAATCTGTGTATTCGACTGCTTTATATTTGTAACGGATATCTCCCCATGCATTTTCTGTTGTTGCCATGCCATACACAGAGTTGTTGTTTCCATTGACATAGTTGACTGTTTTATTGATGCCATCACTTGTTTTGGAATCTGTAGATAATCTTTCATCTTGTCCATAGATATTGATCTCACCAGTACTGGTTGCGAGTACCTCCGCATTTTCTAAGCTCTTATCTAAGATATAGGCAATGTTTTTGTTTTCCCAGTCATCTCCATCACTGTCCCAGTTTTCTTCTTCCATCAGTACACATTTGTGATGTGTCTTACGATAGTTGCTTTGGTAACGTACAGACTCTATGATCTGATCACTGTTCTTGTCATCCAACAGTTCTTCTACTTCTTCAAAGCTTGTCTGTTCTAGGGATTCATACCATGTATCGTTGTCATAGGCTTCACTGTAGTTCTTCTGATAACGGATACGATCTCCTTGGGCATCATAGCTGTATGTATAGCTCTTGTCTTTATCATTTGTTACTTTGCTTAATTGTCCATATTCATCATAGTCATAGTGTTCTTTGCCACCGCCTGCATATAAGACATCTCGCATATTGCCATTTTTGTCATAATAGATATCGGTACTGCCTTCTTCTGTGAAGATGCTTGTCAGCTGGTTGTACTTGTTGTAGTGGTATCGTTTGAATTTACCATTGGATGATATCTCTACTTTATTACCGTTCAAGTCATAGGCATAGGTCGTCGTTACTTCTTTTCCTTTGATGTACTTGATAGATTTTGTTAGTTCATCCATGGCATCATACGTGTAGCTGTTCTTCTTGCCATTGATCGTTTCTGTTAAGATGTTGCCTGTGCCATCGTAGGTATATTCGTATTTGGCTGTTTGTTTCTTATTGCGAGTAGTAACAGCACTCAGCTTACGATTCAATTCATCATAGGTATACGTCGTACTCAGTTTACCATTGGTCTGTTTGGTGATGTTTCCTCTGGCATCATAGCTGTAAGTTGCGACTTCTTTAGAACCTTTGGATACCTTCGTGATCTTATGCATATCGTTGTATTGATAATTGATCTTGGTATTCTTATAGTTCATGCTTGTCTTATTGCCATAGATATCCCATGTATAAGATACGACGTTGCCATTGGCATCTTTTACTTTCGTGATCTGATTGAATTTATCATATGTATAAGATACTGTTTTATTGTTTAGCGTAGCTGTGGAAAGGTTGTTGTGTTTATCATAGGTAAAGCTTCGTTTGCCTTCTGATAATTTGTTGCCGAGTTTATCGTATGTGTAAGTAAGTGTCGTACCATCTGGTTTGGTATGTTTCAGAAGGTTTCCATCGACATCATACTGGTACTCATTCTTCTTGCCATATTCATCTTTTTCTACTGTCATATGATCATTTGCATCATATGTATAGGTAGCTTTCTTATCGTTGATGAATTTCACTGTCATATTGCCATTGCCATCGTATTCGTATCTTACGATGCGATCGAGCGCGTTTTGTACCTTCTTGATATTACCGACACCATCGTAGTCATATCTTGTCGTATGGTCGTTTTCATCTGTTTCACTCGTGACTTCCCCATATGGTGTATAGGTCATCTTCTTGCTCTTGCCATAAGCATCTGTTGTCTTGATCAGATTGCCTGTTTCATCATATGCATGGGTATAGATGGTACTGTATTCACCTTTATCGTTTGGATAGGATTCTTCTAAAACACGATTCATTACATCATAGCTATAACGTACACGAAGTCCGTTATCCATCTTTTCTAATACGTTGCCTAAAGCATCGTATTGATTTGTAGAGATGACTTTGCCATTCTGTGTCTGTTTGATCGTACGACCTAAGATATCATACGTATAGGTCGTTACCTTATCAGTATTTTCTACCTTTTTGATCAGCTGGTTTTGATCATCATAACTGTTTTCTGTGATATATCCTTCGTTATCCGTCTTGATGACATTGCCATAGTTGTCATATGTCGTCGTTGTGGAATGATCTAACGCATCAGTTGTTTTGATAATCTGATTGTATGCATCATATTCATTCTTTACGGTATAGGTATCATTTTCTTTTGTGGAAACTAATCTACCTAACTCATCATAATCATTGATGATGGTCTTGTTTGGAATCACCTGTTTTACGACATTGTTCAATGCATCATATTCAGCTGTTGTGACATTGCCATTTGGATCAGTTTTCTTTGTGGTATTGCCATAGATGTCATATGCATATGCTGTGACATTTCCGTTTTGATCTGTTTCTTCTTTAATGTTGAGATGTTCATCATAGCTACGTTTGACTTTGTTTCCATTTTTATCGATGACATGATCGACAAGCAAGCGGTCGTTATAGACATATTCGGTAACGAATCCTCTTTCATCGACTTCTTTAGAAACAAGATTGAACGCATTGTAGGAAGTCTGTGTCGTGCTTCCTGCGGCATTGATCGTCTTGATGACATTACCTAGACCATCATAAACAGTCTTAGTTTTTTGCCCTAAGGCATTTTCACTTTCAATGACCTGATTCTTCGCATCATAGGTTGTCTTTGTAATATTGCCTGCTTTATCAGTTGTTTCTATGACATTGCCAATGCCATCATATTTGTTTGTGGTAGTCTTATCTGTGAATGAATCCCATGTAGAAATGTTTCTTCCTGCTTTGTCATATGTGTATTTTGTAGTAACACCCTTTGGATCTTTGGAAGTGATCAATTGTTGTAAAGCGTTGTAGGTATTGATTGTTTCATTGCCATATTTATCTGTGGATTTTATGACATTGCCATAGATATCATATGTGGAAGTCGTTGTTTCATTTTCATAATTGATGTTCTTTGTGACTTGTCCAAAGACATCATAAGTATTGGTTTCTTTTCTGCCATAGGCATCTTTTGTTTCTAAGAGTTGTCCATAGTCATCATAGGTGTATGTTGTTGTACGATCATTGTTGTCTATTTCTTTGATTAGACGATTGAATCGATCGTATTGTTTTTCTATCGCAAGTGTTGTGATAAGATTAGTTTCTTTGATCACTCTGCCATAATTGTCATAGGTATAGGCAACACCTGTATTCGGTGTCGTTTCTTTGATGACTCTGCCATAAGCATCATATTCTTTTTGAGAAACGATGACTTTATTAATGATTGCTTCTAGCTCATTTCCATAAGCGTCATACTTATAAGTTGTTGTTACGCTATTGGCGTTGGTAGAAGCTTCTAATAAGCCTTTTTCGTTATAAGCATACGTTGTTTTATAACCAAGCGCATCAACATCGGCAATCTTATAACCATTGACATCATAGATTGTTTTTGTAGAGTTTCCATTAGCATCAATGGTTTCTATTTCATTATCATTCGCATCATAAACATGTTTTGTTTGATTGCCCATGGCATCTGTTTCAGATACAAGACGACCTAACAAATCATAGGCTTTCTTCGTGGTATTTCCTAATGGATCGGTTTCAGAAATAAGGTTTCCATAAACATCATAGGTATACGCTGTAATATTGTCATTTTCAGTTTTCTTGATGACATGATCATCTGTATCATAGGTATAGGTGATCTGGATACCACGTTCATTTGTTTCTGTAATAACACGATGGAATTCATCATATGTTTTTTCATTTTTTAAGCCTTTTTCATTGACTGTAGAAATGATATTGCCTTGTTCATCGTAGGTTGTTTTTTCAGATTTACCATTTGGTTTAATAGTTTCAATCATACGATTTTTATCATCATAGCGATATTCTGTTTTATTGCCAAGGGCATCGGTTTCAGAAATCAAATTGTTTTTATCATAGACATAGGTTGTTTTATTACCTAAGGCATCAATTTGTGAAAGCTTATGACCTGCTTTATCATAGGTATACGTTGTAGCATTTCCATAAGCATCGATTTCTTTTATAATATTGCCTGCTGGATCATAGACAGTTTGTTTGATACGTCCTTGTTCATCTGTTTCTGATATGATTCTATTTTGAGCATCATAGGTTTTCGTTGTCACAAGGGTGCCTTTTTGTGTCTTAATCAGATTGTTATTGTTGTCATAGACACTGATGGTTTTAGCACCTAATTTATCAACATATTGTACAACATTGCCATTGCCATCATATACATAGGATTCTGTTTCCCCATAGGAATCTGTAGTAGTAAGAAGCTGATTGTTGTGATCATATGTATACGTTGTAGTTTTTCCCTGGTTGTCTGATTCTTTAATGACATTGCCCATGGCATCGTATACATAAGAAATCACCAAGCCATTACTTTGTGTGACTTTACTGATTTGATTGCCAGAATATTCATATTCTTTATATGCACCTTTTGCATTTGTTTCTTTAATGAGATGGCCTTCTTCATCATAAGTGAAAGTTGTTGTTAGACCTTCTGCATCCGTTTTTGATGTGACATTGTTATGTGCATCAAATTGATATGTTTCAACTTTTCCATCGGCACTACGATAAGAAATTACATTGCCTTTTTCATCGTAAGCATATGTTTCATATGTGCCATCAGGATTATCTTGACGCAATAAGTGATCATTTTCATCATAGGTGTACGTTGTTTTATTTCCTTCGCCATCTATTCTGGAAGTCATATTTCCATGATCATCATATGTATAACGATCGCCTGTACCATCACTATTGGTGATACCTGAAACGTTGTATTCATCATTAAATGCATACGTCTTTGTTTCCATCAGAATAACTAAGTTTTACATTACCTTTTTCATACGTGAACTTGATTGTATTTCCATTGCCATCTTTTTGTGTTAAAACTTTACCATCTTTGTCATAAGTGTTTTCCGCAATTTTCTTGCCATTCTTATTGATGATAGATGACATTTTACCTTTTGCATCATAAGCATATTGTTCACTGTTTCCAAGTGCATCAATAAACTTTGTCAATTGATCGTTTTGATTAAACTCATATTGAACCTTTGCGCCATTTGGTAATGTAATAGATTTTACAAGATTACGTTTTGGATAATATTCAAACGTGATTTTTTTCTTACCAAATGTGATATCTGTAATTTTTCCACTTTCATCATAATGAATGGTAGAACGATTACCGGTTTTGGTTTCTAATACTTCTAATATACCAAAGCCATTGAAATGCAATTTTTCTCCAGTATCTTTATCTTCTACAACAAAGCCATCTTTTTCTTCTTTGATTTTGTAATTTTCATCATCCTCAAAACCATTTCCTGCTTTTTTGAACTGAAAGATTTTTCCATCCCCTGCAAAATATAACAGGTTTCCTTCTTTGTCATAACTTAAGTATTGTTCAAGGTTGGAATTAAAACCTAAACCAAAGATGGAAGAATTTTCTTCACCCAAAGAGTTATAGGTACGCTGCATAGCAATATCTTCATAATCAGACATGGTGAAGTCTTTTGACTGATGATAGAAGTTACCTGTAGAAACACTGACTGGATCTCCAACACTACATTTACCAGCACATTTTGGCCCACGATATTTATATTCCGCAATATATGTTGTGATACGTTTTGGTGGTGTGTAGACATCTTCACTTAAATAAGGATTTTCATGTGGAAAATCAATAAACAAGATATCACCGGTTTTCACCATTTTCTCACTTGTATTGTTGTATTTTAAAATATCCTGTACAGAAACTCCATAATGTGTCGCAATACTTTGTAGGTTATCACCCATTTTCACTTCATAAAATACAAAGGAATCGGTGGTTAATGCTTTACTTGTTTTTCCATCTTTTTCTACTGAAATGTGGAAGTTATATAATGTGTCTTTCTTTGGAAAGAAATCCAAAGTTAGATAATCAGTTGTATAATTAGTATCTTTTGCGCTGTATTTCTGTACACCTTCTATTGGAGATTTTTCAAAAATCGGTTTTACTTTGTATGCATCTGATTTTGTGGAAATACTTTTTACTTTTGTTTCTTTATCTGCGCTTTTTTCATATAGATCAAACGTCACATTACTGTATGGTTTTGCGATACCATCGATACTGATACCCTTAAAGTTATTATACCCCTTGGTGTAATAACGGAAATGTTCATCAAAGGATTCAATATCCATATCTGGATCAAAATCATATGCAGCTTGATCTACAACATTGATACATGGTCTTGTACCTGTTGACTCACTATAGAATGCAATCATGTAATAACGGTTGCTTTCATCGCTTGCTCTTAATTCGATCGAAGTAGGATTGCCTGCATATATCTTCTTTGCTGCAGCTGTGATATCAAAAACTTTATTTCCAACGCCTCTCAAGTTACTGTTCGTTGAAATCTTTGTAACGTTTTGAGGCTGATTACTCCAATTTACTGTATGAACATCAAGTTTTTTATTAGTATCATATACATCAATAGAAGGTACTTCAAAATCACCATAATCTGTAAACTTATCTAATACCAAAGATGCAGAAACAAGCTTACGATCTGAATCAAGTTTTGGCATTTCAAAAGTTAGAAAAGTTCTTGCTTTTGCTATAATCGTAGGATCGTGTAATGCTGACACTGCACCATCCTTGTCATATCCAACCATCAAGTGATCATATTCGCTCGTTACTTCAGGTGAACCTGAACGGATATAAGAGGAATCCATTTTTAGTGTTGTATCTTTTATAACACCTGAGGATACCTTTACAGGATATGCTGTTTCTTCATCAGTAAGGAATTTCTGATCTGGTGTATACGTAACTGTATATCCATCATCAGCTTTCTCTAGTGTTACCTTTGTGTTTGTGGATAACTTTCCATTCTGGTCTTGTACAATCGGTGCTGTAACAACATAGTTTTTCCCATCAATTAATAGATTACCATCTTTTTCTTTGATTTCTTTATCTGTATGGATTTGATAAGTAAAGCTTTCTTTTTCTTTGTACAGATTAACATCCTGAAACAGATGATTACTACGGACAGTATATTGTACATCTGTATCATTTTCCACATGGTTATATAATACAGCGTTTTCTTTAACTGCATAGGATGACATATCCCCTGTAAGAATAGTCATATCTTCATCAATTTCAATACCATTTTCATCAAATGTTACTGGCAATATACCATCTTCATTTGTAAATTCTTTTTTAGATGAACGGAATAAGGATTGTTTCTGTTCTAGTGTATCATCTATATCTACCCATTCTCCATTCACCTTTTTATGAATTGGCTCAAAGTATTGTTTTGTGACTCTGCTGCCATCTGATAATTGAAATGTTTTGGTATTTTCTGTTCGTTTTTCAATGATTTCCATTGAACTATCATATTCTTCTACTTCTTTTGAAACTTCTGGTGTTCTTTCTACTTTATCCGGATCACCAACTTTCACAGTTTCAGAATTGGAGTCTTGTTCATTTAATTCTTTGTTGTACATCGCACCATGTGATGCTGATGTTTGAATCAACTCACGTTCATGCGCAAGAACTGTCGTAAATCCTTCCCCAGTATTTAAGAAGATGGCGAAAGCAAGTGCAAAAAGTGTTACCTTTTTCGCTTTCTTAAAAAGCTGTTTCCCCCTCATTTAGTTTCCCTCCTTTGGATAAAGACTGTAGTAATAATCATGATACTTGTGATAGCTTTCTTTCACTAAATCAAGATGTTCATCAGACATATTATCTAATGACTTTCTTAAACTAATCACAAGATCAAGCTGTAACTTCATCATCTGTTGCACTTCCTCATCCTTTGACCACTTATTACGTTCTAACTGTGCTTCAAACATTTCGATACAGGAATTAAATTCCTCATACCATTGTGGAGAGCATAGAGAGCTTCCATTTAAAATCTTCATAAGAATGAGCATGTTTGTGACTGGTGTTTTTTCTTTATCGAATTTACCGATGTCTTTTCCATGCAGGGTATAAAACCCGTTGTTTTGTTTCGCATAGGTTGGATTTGTTTGCGAGTAACAAGCGTAGCCAATGCCTGTAGACGCAATCACGCCAACCAAAATGAGCGCAGTGGTGCGTTTCATTTTCATATAATTTCTCCTCCTTTTAAATAAAGTTATACTAGCAGAAATAGGTAAAAAAATATACAATTTTAACTAATTTTAGAAATGGACACCTAAAACTGTACAATAAGGCACTTTTTGAGATACGATTTATGACCTTATAAGAGATAAATATTCAAAAGACTATATTTTTAACATTTTGTAAATTATCAAAAAAGTAACTTTTAAATAAAAAAGAACCTAAGATTTAATCCTTAGATTCTCATATGTATTGATTACAAAAAACTATTTACAGTTATTTTATGCTCTCTTTATTATTGTTTATGTAATTTTCTTCCCAATACTTATATGTATCATACATATAAGTATTGGGATCATTTTTTGTTTTAATTATTACTACATGTGTCATAAGACAAGGCTTAAAAAACTTTCCATTTTTAAAACCTAATAATCCTGGCGCATTAGGAAACATATAATTTGGAATTTGTTTCAATGTTACGATATCCCAATATAGCTCTGGATATTTTAATAAAAATATCTTTGCCCAATAATATGCAACATCTACAGTGATTTTAATTATTTCATTTGTAAAAACTTTTTTATCTGGTATTAGCTGATGCACTAACCAGTCTTTCTTATTAAACCTTTCTTTCATCCATTGAAATCCTTTTGATTCTTTTATTATTTGCTGTGCAAGCCATTTGTTTAATGGTATCAATGATTCAGCTGAATAATCTAGATTTATTTTATCTAACATTTCAGGATCACTATCTATAAAATCTTTTAATATCGCTATACGTTCATCCATATGGTCTACATACCATTTCAGAAATTCATATGCATCCTCTTCGCCTAACTCATCTATTTTAAATCGTTCCTTATCTATTATAAGACTTGGATATTCTCTTTTTGACATATGCTTTCTCCTAGCTCTAATGGAAAATATATTTTATATTTTTAAGGTGTAATATGATTATATCTTGGAACGATTTCATCTAAGTCTTTTTCCGTATCAAATGACAGCATCTTAGCACCTTCAGGAATCTTGACTCTGCTGATATGAATTCCATTTGAACAATGATGACACCATACCTGAAGATATCCTATTTTTGTTTTTTTATCACCGATATAAAGATAGTCTAATGTCTTTCTACCACATGTAGGGCAATTGATATTATTGATATCTTTAAAATTTTTTGCTACATTAGCGGATGTCATTAACCATATTTTATACATTATTTTAACACCCGTTTAATTGTATATTTTGATTTATCTTCCATAGAATACCTCCTCATATTAATTTATGATCGATGACTATAGATATTTTCTGATGAACTTTTTTAATGAAATCGATTTATCTTTTGTTAAATCATAAAAGTCTTTAAAGTTGCCGTTTTCATCATATTGCCAGCACAGATCAGTACCATAAGGTGCATCAAATATCTGTATCATCAATGGCGCTATTTGATAAACGGATTCTGCGCTAAGAATCACAAAGTTATTAGAATCATTAACATATGCATCATCATCTTCCATAGAATAGATCGTCCAACCATTTAATTGTGGAATTGTGCTTTTTTCCCGATATGTATATCGAATTGGTTTTCCATCAATGACATTTTTTGATACGATAAATCCACCAAAATCATCATTATTTATTTCCATTTACATTTTCTCACTTTTTACTTTTCTTTTTTAAGATATCATCAATAAATGTTTCTTTTCTTTGATTCATATCATAGAAACCGGCAAATTGTCCTTTTTCATCATACTTCCAACATAAATCCGTACCATAAGGTGCATCAAATATTTCCAACATCATTGGAGATACTGTATTGATAGTATCTGCATTTAAAATCACAAAGTTTTTATGGTTTTTCACAAACTGATTATCATCTACCACACTATAAATTGTCCATCCATTGAGTTCAGGAATTTCACTTTCCTGACGATATGTATAACCAATTGCTTTCCCATGCATAACATTCTTCGATACAATAAAACTTCCATACTCTGTATTATTTATTTCCATTTTTTCTATCCTCCATTTGTTTCACAATAAAATCTTAATTAGCGAAATTAAACTCTTATGTGAATCAATTTCTACCTGTATACTAACAAAATTATGAAGGAAAGTATACATATTTAGTTAATTTCAGAAATACGCATATAAAATTGCTCGTATTGAACAAATTCAGGATATGATTTCAAATGTTTTTTTACAATATTTTGTATTTAAATTATGAAATATTGCGATAATTTTTACTCTTTAAGCAAAAAAACAACAATTTATAAATGCAATTAGTTATTTTTTCATTCTACCTTGCTTTTTTATAAATCAGGCATATACTGAATGTATTCTTTATAAAGAAAAGGAGAAAGCTATGAAAAAAGATAAGCTTCTAATCGCTGTCGTAATTCCTGTCTATTTGATTGTGAATTTGATATGCTACTATTTGAAAGTAGATAAGATGATTTTATTACTTGTGAATGTTGCTGGTATTGGCATCATAACACTTATTTTAAATTTTGTTGTATATGGGCATAAAACTGATAATCATGATACAAAGTTGTTGGATAACCAGTTTTTCTTAAGTGTTCTCTTTATCGTTACTATGATTTTCTATATTCTTACGTTAACTGTGTGGATAGATTTATCTACATTTGGCTTGTTGTTTTTTATGATTACATTAATTTTAGTCACAAGGAATGCCTATAAAAATCTGCATAATCATGAGGTGAATTAAAAACGATGCAATCGCATCGTTTTCTTATATTATAGGCTCTGTATAACGTTTCGGATAGAAGCCGCATCAATCCCATACTTTTCAAACAGCTGTGCTGGTTTTCCACTTTCGCCAAAGCTGTCTTTTACACCAATCATGATTTGTTTACACAGCTTACAAGGTGCTAGTACTTCAGCAATTGCACTGCCTAAACCTCCAATGATGTTATGTTCTTCACAGGTAATGATATATTCATGGGTTTTCGCAAGTTCAAGGATAAGTTTATCATCGATTGGTTTGATACAAGGCATATCGACAAGAGTAATGTCCATATCCTGTGTGGCATGTATGGCTTCTTGTACCATTGCGCCACTGGCAATGATGGCGATACGGTTTCCTTTTTTTAAGATATTTCCCTTTCCGATTTGGAAATGGGAAGTTGTTTCATATACATCTTCTACAGCACTTCTTCCAAGGCGTACGTAACATGGTCCTTGATAATCTGCGATACATTCTATGACTTCTCTAGTTTGGATATCATCACATGGCTGTATCACCACCATATTAGGGATAACACGCATTAATGCTAAATCTTCAATACATTGATGACTGGCACCATCTTCTCCTACCGCAAGTCCTGCATGGGTAGCGCATATTTTTACGTTTAATTTGGGATATGCGATACTATTGCGTATTTGTTCATAGGCTCTGCCTGCCGCAAACATCGCAAAGCTGGATGCGAATACGGTTTTTCCACTCGCCGCAAGTCCTGCTGCTACCCCCATCATATTTGCTTCCGCAATGCCCATATTGAAATGCTGGTTAGGACATACGACTTTGGCTTCATTTGTTTTTGTGGATTTACTTAAATCTGCGTCTAATACAATGATATCGTGACGTTTGGATACAAGGCTGGCTAATGCTTTTCCATAAGCTTCTCTTGTAGCTGTTTTACTCATGATCACACCCGCCTTTCAGATCTTCGCAAGCTATGTGGTATTGTTCCTTATTCGGTGCACTTCCATGCCATGCGGGGTTATTTTCCATAAAGGATACGCCCTTGCCTTTGATCGTATGGGCGAGAATCATCGTTGGCTGATTCTTACATGCTTTCGCATGTGCACATGCCTGTGCGATTGCTTCAAAGTTATGACCGTCAATAGAAATGACATGCCAGCCAAATGCTTCAAATTTCGCATCGATTGGTGTAGGATTCATGACTGTATGAATATCTCCATCAATCTGTAGGCCATTGTAATCCACAAAGACACAAAGATTATCTAATTGATAATGAGCCGCAGCCATTGCGGCTTCCCATACTTCACCTTCTTCACATTCTCCATCTCCAAGCAAGGCATAAATGCGATGATTGTTGTGATCAATTTTATTGGCGAGTGCCATACCTACAGCTGCAGATATCCCCTGTCCTAAAGAACCGGTAGACATATCTACACCTGTGACTTCATTCATATTAGGATGTCCCTGTAAGTTGGAATTGATTTGACGAAAGGTGGATAATTCTGATTCTGATAGAATGCCTTTTTCCATAAGAACGCTGTATAATAAAGGACTGGCATGTCCTTTGGACAACACGAAACGATCACGATCGATACTGTCTGCGTTTTCTTTTGTGATATCCATTTCTTCGAAATATAAGTATGTTAAAATATCTGCGGCTGACAAGGAACCGCCAGGATGTCCGCTTTGGGCAAGATATACCATATCCACAATACGTTTTCTTATCTGTTGCGCATGTTTCTTTAAATTCATTTCCTTCCTTCTTTCCTTGTTTCATCTATTTTATTTCTGATGGCTTTTGCGTTTTCTGCGATATCTTTAGATGTACCTTTGGTTAATAATCCCCCAAAGCCTAAACAATCAGCACCCTTCTTGATCCATACAGGGATTTCATCCAGTGTGACTCCCCCACTGGCTAAGATTGGCATATAGGGAATCGGTGTTTTAAATACACTGATTAAATCTGGACCATAAAAGTTTGAGATGGGAAATGCCTTAATCATAGAAGCGCCTGCTTCTAGTCCTGTGATTGCTTCTGTGATACTGGTGCATCCTGGCATATAAGGGATACGATATCGATTACAGGTTTTCGCAACATCTAATGATAAATTTGGCGCAATGATAAACTGTGCACCTGCTAAAATCGCAAGGCGTGCTGTTTCACTGTCTAATACAGTGCCTGCTCCTACTAATAATGTATCCTTATAGCGTTCTCGTAATGCTTTAATCACATCATTGGCATTGGATAGTGTAAAACTTATTTCCATGATGGGTACGCCACCTGCGATTAATCCATCTGCGATTTCACAAGCACGTTCGATAGAATCTGTACGTACGATTGCCATCGCTTTTATTTCATCGATTCTTTGTAATATTTTATACATTGACGTTTACCTCTTTTTTTATACAGGCTGCCATACGCACCTGAATATGATGCTTATGAAGCCATTGATACAGGTATTCTTTATCCTGTTGTAACTGACTGTGTGCGAAAGGATGGTGCAAATCAATCAAATACACGCCACTTGGATGATGAATGTTTTCCCCATGAATAATCATACGGATACGGTGTGCTTCTTCTTTGATTTCCACATCTTCAATATCTTTTACTGCCATGATTTTCCCATCTCCTGATGGCATAGCAATTTCTATTTCTTTATCACGAAGTACACATAATGGTTTATGTTTGATAAAACGATAGATGGCTCTGCCACCCCATTTGCCTGTGAACCAGCATAGTGTTAACATCATGAATACGCCAATGGGATTTAATGGTAAAAAACCCATAGAGATAAAGATGACAACAAGAAGTAGCAAGTTGATAATGCCTTTGCCTAATAATAATATTCTATCGTAGTGGATCGTGTATGATTTCATAAACATCTTCCTTTCTTACATATGATAATATTCCAGCATTTCTTTTACTTTCTGGGTTGTTTTTTCATCTGGTGCACATACAGGATAACGGGCATCTCCTACCGGAATACCTGCCATATGCACAGCTTTTTTTAGGATGGATGGTACTGTCCCAAGTTTTAATACAGCACGTAATGGTTCTATTTCTTCTTGATAATACTGCGCTTTTTCTATATTGCCTGCTTTATAATTGTCATAGATAGCGACATCGATATCACATAACAAATTACTGGTACCGGCAACTGCGCCAACAGCTCCCATTTCAAAAGCTTGAAGCATTTTGGAATCTGAGCCAATCAGTACTTCAAAATCATAACGTGATGCGACATCTAAGTAATCTTTCAAATTATCCATATTGCCACTGGAATCTTTGATGGCAACAATATTGTCTACTTTCGCAAGTTCTTCTACCACTGCCTTAGATAAATTGATACCTGTACTCTTTGGGATATTGTATAAAATAATAGGCAAATGAACTGCTTCTGCGATCATTTGATAATGCGCAATCAGTTCTTCATCTCTTGGAGCGATAAAGTATGGGGTGATAATGGATAAGGCATCTGCGCCAAGGGCTTCCATTTGTTTAGATAACGCAATGACATGTTTGGTAGAACAGCCGCCAGTTCCTACGTATACGGGTACACGGTGGTTGGTTTTTTCTATGACATATTTTGCGAAAACAATCTTTTCTTCATCATCTAATACATGGAATTCTCCATTGCTTCCTAAAATAAACAAGCCTTTTACACCATGGGCAATCAAGTGTTCTATCAACTGTCCACATGCTTCATAGTTGATTTCCTGATGTTCATCAAATGGTGTTACAATCGGTGTAATGATTCCTTCAAAATTCATGCTGGTTCTCCTTCCTTTAAGGTTTCTTTAATGCTCTTGCCAAGACTTCCTCCCGGATGCCATTTGACATATTGTTTAGGATCTAAGTGTTTTTCATTTTGTAGAAGAATGCTTAAACACTGTAAGATAATAATCTCCGCTAGAATGGATGATCTTGGTGGTTTATTTAAATCATCCCCTTCCTGTTTTACACCCGCAAACAAATAAGCATCTCCTTGTTTTGCCAGCCAGGAATCTGGATTTCCTGTCACGGAAATAATTTTAGCGCCATTGCGTTTTAATGTTTCTACGGTTGCTTTCAGCTCGTTTGTTTCTCCGGAATTGGATATAGCAATGACCACATCTCCTTCCTGTACCTGACCACTGCTTCCATGCACAGCTTCTGTACCATGCAGTTCATATGCTGGTGTTCCTGTACTGGACAATAAGCTTGCGATATAGCCTGCCACATGTCCTGGTTTTCCAATCCCTGTCACATGTACACGATTTTTATTTCGTTCTGCTTCAAGTATCAAATCTCTTGCGTTTATCAATGATGCTTCATCAATCTGATCAATGAAGTTTTGTATTTCATTTGTTTCTATATCTAAGAATGTTTTAATCTGTTGTTGTTCATTCATTTTAAATCTCCTATCATATCTTCGTATGTATTGACTGCCTGCATCAT
The DNA here is from genome assembly GCF_003434225.1 of Absiella sp. AM29-15. Classification (NCBI taxonomy): domain Bacteria; kingdom Bacillati; phylum Bacillota; class Erysipelotrichia; order Erysipelotrichales; family Erysipelotrichaceae; genus Amedibacterium; species Absiella sp. AM29-15. The sequence continues at coordinate 141,790 of NZ_QVFL01000005.1, read as the reverse complement.
GGCATTTCTGATCATATTGGTATCAATGGCAGATAGAAAGAAGTCGATATCCTGTTTAAAATATTGAAGTAAAGCGACGCCTCCTATAATACCGAAATACTTATGATGTGCATGTGCAGCATCAATTACTTTTTGTATCATTTGTAACTCCTCACATGCCATGACATTGTCTGGATTATTCATCGATATCCCTAAATCACATGGTCCAACGATTACTGCATCTATGCCTTCTACTGATAATATTTCATCAATATTGGCAACCCCTAAGCAGGTTTCTATTTGTACGATGGACAGGGTATTGGCGTTTATTTCTGCCATATGTTTTGCATGATTTCCACCCGGGCCATAAAAGGTATTGGCACCCCCGGAATAACTGCGTTTTCCAATCGGTGGATATTTACTGTATGCGACTAGCTGCTCTGCTTGTGCTTTGGTTTCTATCATTGGTACCATGACACCCCTTGCGCCATAATCAAGAATCTGTGAGATATCCTTTCTTGCACATTGTGCTACTCGCACAATGGATGGTAATTGTATGGCATTACCAAACAACATGAGATCATGCAGCTTACGATAGGTAAGTACCCCGTGTTCAAGGTCATAAAACAGAAAGTCCATGCCACAATCTTTTGCCATACAAACAATCGCAGGATTTTCTATGATTTTTACCAGCATCCCTTTATAAGGATGGTTTTCTATATTCTGAATCCATGTCATTTTCTTATCCTCTTAAAAATAAGAACAAGGATGAAGCTCCTTGTTCTTAATATATTTCATTAAGCAAAGATGCTTAAGATCTTATCTAAGATAGCGCCGATGATGTTGTAGTCAACATTCGGGAAGCTTGCGCCTGCAATACCTAACTGCGCAAATGCAGGATACAGAATTAATGGAAGTGCTGTTAAGGCAATACCAACGATGAAGCTGCCGACCAGTGCACCTTTCCATCCACCATATGCATTACCGAATACACCACAAGTACCACCTGAGAAGAAACAGATACCAGCAGCAGGAATCATAATGGTTTCACTACCCATCATAACCATACCGGTCATAGCAACCAAACCACCTAAGAATGATCCAACAAAACCAATCAATACAGCTGTAGGTGCGAATGGGAAGATTGCAGGACAATCAACAGCAGGTTTAGAATTAGGAATATATTTTTCAGAAATTGCAACGAATGCTGCAGTAATTTCTGCGATAAACTGACGAACACCATAAATCAATACACTCATACCAGCCGCAAACTGAAGTGCCTGTAAGAATGGATAGATAAACCAGATATCATTTCCAGATTTTTCTAATACAAAATCCATGTGACCATTGACTACACAAGCGATGACAGCAATGTAGAATAAGATAACCATAAACAATGCGATGGAGAAAATAAAGTCACGGAATAATTCAAAGAATTTAGGCATTTTTACAGTACTTGCGTCTTTGTGTTCTTTATTTCCTTTAGAGAATAATTTACCAACATAACCTGAGAAAGCATAACCAATACAGTTAAAGTGACCGATTGCTAGATTGTCTGCGCCAATGATTTTGTTCATGAATGGCTGACACATAGAAGGAAGTGCAGCACCACAGAAACCTAAGATGATACCTCCACCGATGACTGTCACAGGCATTGGAAGTCCACTGGAAATGAATACTAATGCAAGTACACATGCAAAGTATAAGAAGTGCTGTCCTGTTAAGAAGATAGCTTTAAATCTAGTGAATTTAGCGACTAACAAGTTGATAACAAAACCAAGCAGCATAACCATGGCAACTTCTGTACCATATGTATTTAAGGCTAAGCCGGTTGCAACTTCTACCTGTGTGGTAACCCCGTTGATTCCAAAGCCGGTATTGAATAATTCGTTGAATGTTGTGATAACCGCAGACATTGCATTGGAACCAATATTGAAGACCATAAACCCTATCACTGTCTTCATTGTGCCACTCATAACATCTGTAGCTGATTTCTTTTGTAGTAATAAACCGATTAACGCGATCAACCCCATGATCAGCGCTGTATTTCTGGATTGTGCTAATATAGCATCTAACATATATAAATCTCCTCTCTTAATTATTTTCTATACATTCTATCCTTTTGTTGCTAAGAAAGCTTCCATTTTTTCTTTCATTTCGACTTTATCCATGATATTACGAATCCCTAATGCGTAAGGCACTTTATCTGCCAGTTCATTGGATAAATCATCCATTGTAATAACTAAATCCCCATTAAATCCCATTAATGAATCCAAATTTCCATGTTCTGTTTCAATTGGAAAGTTGTTTTCCTTAATAACCTGATCGGCTTTGATTTTTAATAACATACTGGAACCCATACCAGCACGACAACAAACTAATGCTTTATACATAAATGTATCCTCCTTTATTTGTTTAAATATTCCATAATCTCTTCAGGTGTGTTGGCCTGATCCAGCAGATCGAAGAATGCTTTTTCTTCAAACAGCCCTGCCAGCTCTGCCAATGCGTTTAAATGTTTGATATTATCTGTTGCGCTTAAACAAAACAGATATTTGACCGGATCGTTGTCTTTATTGCCAAACTTCACTGGATGTTTCAATGTAGCAATACCAATCGCACTTTCTAGCGCACCAGCTTCTGGTCTTGCATGTGGTAATGCCACATGTTTGGTAATGACAATATAAGGTCCCATCTCCAATACACCATTGATGATTTCATCTACATAAGCCGCTTTTACTTTTTTGTGATCCACAAGTGGCTGTGCCGCTTTGCGGATTGCTGTTTGCCAGTCATCAGCTTCAATGTTTAATCGAATCAAGGATGTATCCGTTAAATCCTTCAACAAGGTTATCACCTCCTATACATGTTTGTTTGATATCGTATCGATCCGCTATCAAATCTTACACTCACATTGTAATCTGATTTTTAAACGCTTTCAATTCTTTTTATATTCAACTTTTGTGTTTAACCTTTACAAAAATCATACACAAATGATACACGAAAATCATGCATAAAACCGTCATTTTTTCAATATTACTAATATTCAATTTTTGTCAATTCCCATCACAAAAATCAGACATGTGACAATGTTCAGATTTTGTAACAGTGCGAAACAATAATCATACAGAAAAACACTTGCAACCGCTTCATATTTTCCATACAATAAACATGGAAGATTTATATCATATAGAAAGGGGAATGTTTTATGGATAATGAGCTGTTGGTACTCATTCGCCTGTTACTAAAAAAATCATTTCTGACAACCAAAGAAATTGAAGTGGAAACAGGCGCAAGCAGACGCCAGATTACCTATCGTATGGAGAAGCTGAATCATATGTTAAAAGAACACGCTGCCAATACGATTCGTATTTCCACACGTGGAGATATTATGATGGATCAGGAAATCAAGCATACCTTACGCCTTCTACTAAAACAGGCAAAAGATGATAAATACTATGTCATGAATAAAAAAGAACGTATGATCTATCTATACCTCATGCTGTTTTTAAACCTGTCTGATGTATCTCAAAGTGATTTGGTCAATGCCTTAAAAGTTTCCCGTTCCACTGCATTATTAGACTTTAAAGAACTCCAGCAGGAGTTGTCCACTTATCATATCAAAGTCGCAAATAATCGTACCAGAGGCTATTATCTGGTAGGTTCAGAACTATCCATTCGCCGCTATATGATGGAACTTGTCATCTATTTTCTAGCCGAAGAACATAATACCAAAGTATTTGATATCTTTATCGATGATTTCCATTTGGATTTATTTGAATATTCCCGCCTAGTTATATCTGAGCTGGCAGATAAGTATGATATTCGTTTTGTGGAAGATCGATTAACTGAATTCATTTATATCTTCTGTTTCCTAAAAGTGCGTATGAGCAGTGATATTCCTCAGGATGAACAAATCCTTCGCCTGCAAGAAGTCATTGACTTATCCACAATGAAAGAATACCAGTTCACAAAAGAGCTGTTGTCACACTTTAAACAAACACAACACATTTCCCCTATTGATCAATACTATATCAGCTCCTGGGTACTTGGCATCTGTGTTGGCAACGTGGAAGAAGATACACAGGACTGCCTGGTTATCGCAGAAATTGTGGAAAAAATTATGTTCCGTTTTGAATCATTAAGTGGTATCCATTATAAAGATAGTGAAGATATTTTTCGTAAACTATACTCCCATTTTCGCCCAGCGTATTATCGATTATTATTCAAAATTCCGATTGTCAATCCTTTGCGGGAACGTGTAAAGGAAGAGTTTCCAGAGTTGTTTCAATTAGTCAAAGAAACCATGAAACCCTTCAATGCCCTGTTTGGTGAACATATCCCAGATGATGAAATTGCCTATTTGACGATCCATTTCACCGCCATCTACTCTAAAAGCCGTGCCATGGAAGTGATACCTAGAAAGACTGCATTAATCGTATGTTTAAATGGTATTGGCAGCAGTGCAATACTATATAGTGAATTAAGTGACCTATTCCCGGAAATGCAGTTTCTTCCACCTATGGAAACAAGTAAACTCCTACATGCGGATATCAAAGCGGATATCATCTTTACCACAAGTGAGTTGATCGATATCGATATTCCTGATGTCCCTATTGTGAAGGTATCTCCTGTGATGAATTTTATGGAACGATATCAGGTAGCACGGGAAGTCTATTTATTGATGGGAAATGCCATGAGTAAACAGCCGGATATTGATGCCATCATGGATATCATCGCACATCATGCAGATATCAAAAATGGCCCTCTTCTACAACAAGAATTATTACGCTATTTCTCTAATGTAGATGTGAAAGAAGATGTACAGCACAGTTCCCTTGCGTTAACCAATATGATAACGGAATCTATTATTCAACTACAGGTGGAGGCAAACGATTGGGAAGATGCGATACGCAAAGCTGGCAAACCAATGATTGAACATTTATATGTAAAACCTGCTTATATTGAAGAAATCATACGGATTATGCACCAAGAAGGACCATTTGTGGTTATCACAAAGCATGTCGCATTGCCACATACCAAACCATCCAGTGGAGCATTGCGCTGTGGACTAGGACTTACTGTCTTAAAAGAAGGCATAACCTTTGGCAGTCAGGAACATGATCCCATCAAATACATCTTTACCTTATCCGCAGTTGATAACGAAAGTCATTTAACGGCCATGTCACAATTGCTGGAGTTATTTAATGAACCATCCTTTTTCACCATGATGGATGAAGCAGAAACACCACAAGAAGTGATTGCCTATATCAAATCGCACATCACAATGAATGGTCTGTAAGGAGTATCATCACGATATTCCTTTTCTTTTCCATGTTTTTCATAATGAAAAGATGGCTATTTAAACACTTCTGTAGTATACTGTCCATGTATCATTTTTTTAAATGACAAATATATAATTAGTTTGTATAGATAACATAAGGAGTGGGAATATGAGTCAAAGAAAGCTAATGCAGATTAGTGAAGAAGAATATGATCAATTTATTAACACGCAGGAAAGCAACAACTTTCTAAATTCCATTTACGCAGGTAAAAAGCTGACCATTGATGGATGGCATGTAGAATATGTTGGTTTAAAAGAAGAAAACAATGTTGTAGGTGCCGCATTATTAATATCAAGAAATATCAAAGTCGGTAATTACTTTTATGCCCCAAGAGGCTTTGTGATTGACTTCAAGAACGAAGAACTTGTGAAAGACTTTGTGACACAGTTAAAGGCATATTTAAAATCTAATAAAGGTGTTTATTTAAAAATCGATCCATATGTTTTCTATCAGGTACGTGATAAAGATGGTGTGGAAAAAGAAAACGCCCAGAAAAACGATTTGGTCATCGCATTATTAAAATCCTTAGGATTTGAACATGATGGTTTCACAGTTGGGTATGATGAATCAAGACAATGCCGCTGGATGTCTGTTTTATTCCTAGATGGAAAAACCAAGGAACAGGCACTAAAAGAAATGAATTCACAAACACGTCAAAACATAAAAAATACCATCAAAAATGGTATCAAGGTACGTAAACTCGCCTATGATGAATTACACATTCTAGATGAAATCGTCAATGCCACAAGTGAGCGCAGAGGCTTCTCTAATTTATCTTTAGACTATTACCAAAACGAATATAAAGCATTCGGGGAACACGCCTGTGCCTATTATGCATATCTGGATTTAGATGATTATTATGCACGTATCGTTAGTGAACGTGAAAAAGAAGAAGAAACCATTCGTGCAGCGGATGAAGTATTAAAAGATAATCCACATTCCAAAAACAGCACTTCACGTAAGAAAACAGCACTGCAGCATTTAGAATCATTAGAAAAACGTGAACAGGATTATAACGAATTAAAGAAAGAATTTGATCATGAAGTACCACTTGCGGCTTCTTTATTCATTATGTATGGTAAAGAAATTATCTATCTGACAAGTGGTTCCTACGACCAGTACAAACGCTTCAAAGGGCCTTATGCTTTACAGTGGTATATGATCCAGAAAGCAATTGATGAAGGTTATTCTATGTATAACTTCTATGGAATCAGTGGATATTTTGAAAAAGACCAGGATGGCTTTGGCGTATTTGATTTCAAGCGTGGATTTAACGCAGAAATCGTTGAATTGATTGGAGATTTCACATTACCGATTTCCTCCACAAAGCTTGCGTTATACAATGCATTAAGAAAAGTTAAACATTAAAGGCTGTAAACTAGCAAATTTAGCTAGTGATACAGCCTTTTTTTTCATCGATTTACTTGATTGCTTCTAAAAACTTCTGAAGTATCTCATCAGCATTCTCTACTTCTTCTCCAACATCCCCCATATGAATACTTGGTTTGTGTTTACCATGGAAATCACTGCCACAGGTAATTAATAAATTATGTTTTTTTGCGTATTCTGCATAATAATGATTATGCTTTGGCTCATGATAATTACTATATGCCTCAATGCCATCAATACCATAGGAAACAGCAAGGTCTAATAATGCTTCTTTCTGATAGAACGTCGCAAATGGATGTGCCAATACCGCAATACCACCCGCATCATGAATCAATTGAACCGTATCTTTGAATGATGGATATTCTACATGTACATATAAAGGAGAGCCTTTTTGACATTTATCCCAAAAGAAATTTACAGGTGCAGGATTACTACGTTTTCCTCCAGCTCGATAATCTTTAAAATCTTCGATATCCGCATTCTTAGGATCATTAAAGATCGTATCACACAACATAAACCATGGATTTTCACCATTGCTGTCTTTGATAATCTTTTCTTCATCAAAATCTATGTGATACGTTTCTTTAAACTTCTTCACCCTTAACAAGAATGCATCATCAGACAACTTTTGAGTTTGTTCATGTAAGGTTGTAAAATAATCTTTATGATAATCAAAATGGTATCCCAACAAATGACATTCGATATCTGGTTGAAATAATGTGGAAAACTCTATTGCGGGAATCACCTGTATACCCGCCTGTTTCCCTTCTTCGATCATAGTATCTACACCTAACATACAGTTATGATCACTCAATGCCACACATTTTAAATGGCGATCCTTCGCAATCTGTATCAGCTCTTTTGGCGTAAATTCACCATCTGCGCTATAGTTTGAATGCATATGTAAATCAAATGGTATCATTAACTTCATCTCCTTCAAAATCACGTTTCTATTATAGACCAATTCTTTAGGTATGCAAGCCCTAGAAAAAAATTTACATATAGGAAATGATTGACCATATACTTATATAAACCTATAATGAAGTTAAGGAAGCTGGTGGCTGTATGAAGAAACGCTTTAATATCAAAAGGATGATTCTACTCATTGCGATTATATCAATTTTTGGCGTGATGTTATATCATGTCATATCCACCAGAAACCAATTGATCCTTATGAAGCAGGATTTAACAGATATTCAAAATGGTGTTATCACAATCGATGAAGCAACCCACATACCTGAAGGCTTTGCCTATACAACACCGGAAAGTGTTCATATAGAAAGTGCCTATCTATGGGCGATTCCTTATGTAATCACAGAAGTCGTTCTTGGTGCTTTGTATATCGTTATGTATAAAACCTAAAAATGCCCAATGAAGTTTGGACATTTTTTTATCATATTTTATAGAAATTTAAACAATAACAAAATAAATAAAATCAGAAAAAATCGGTCTATGATTTGTATCACCATTGCCATGTTCAAAAACTTTTGATGATGAACTGGTGTACTTTGATTTTGTAAAATATGAATCGCGATTTTTTTAGCATTCCATTCTAAATTTATAGATATTATCAGATCCACAATCATAAGCACCAGTGTTAAAACAAGTGCAAATAACAATAGTTTTGTATGAATTCCTAGAATAAATTTCATACAAATACAAACAAAAATTATGACATATAATATAGGTATAAATGTTTTCACAAGCATTATAAATCGATTATAATCAGCACTTTTCTCATGTAAATCTTTACAATGCCCATATTCATGTATTAGTATATCATACGCATCTAATGATTGTACCTCTTTATCCTTTATAACGATTTGTTTCTTAAACATATCATAAGCATAATTCTTTCCTTGTATAACATTTATCTCTGAATTATTATAAATATTTTCTTCCACAAACATTCGCATATCGGTATCCACATGTATATTCTTCAGCTTTACTTTTAATTGATGATATTGAGCTTCCAACACGATTTTAAACAGAATGATCAATATTAATATCACTTGTATAACACACATATCAATCACTTAAATTTCTAAAAAAATAATAATAGAAAAACACAGAAAATGTAAATAAGGTTACAATAAATGTAAAGCCAAAAGCTACATTTGTTTTGATATAAAAGTATAGAAAGAACATGACACTGCTTAGAAATTCTATGATTCTACTTGTGGTTATTTTCATAGGATAAAAGTCTAAAATGTTAAAGATGCTGATTTTAAGGTTTTTAGATGCTCGATAAGCCGCAATCGCTTATTTTACAGCCAACAACATTAGAAAAATAACATGATTCTACATTCAAAATCTTTATTCTGTATCAAGACAATATTGCCATTATATTTTTCCACAATCATTTTGATGTTTTGATATTCCACACTGTTTTCCGTTAATATTTTATGACACATTCCTTTCATACAAATAGATAACTCGTTATGATTGCCACAAATACTGATATCCAATTCGTTCTTTACGTTTTCACAAAAGTAATTCAGCAATAACATTAGTACAGAAAGTAAATCTCTATTTTTCATTGGTATATTTTCTGGTACTTGTATTTTTAAGTTGAAATGAATATTCTGATAGTACTCTATTTTCTGACGCAATATAACATCAATGTAACTGTTGCGACAAATTTTTGTCACATAAGATGTTCCATATAAATAATACCAGTTCTTTATTAAATCTTTTGCCTCTATTAATTGATTCTGATCGATAGAACTTTCGATATCTATGAATAAATTTTTTGTATCATGAATAAATTTCATCGTTTTTTTCTGATCTTCTATCATCTCATTAATTTGTTTTTCTTCTATATCCATAATTTCTTCCATTTTCATAGTCTGATATTTTCTAATAATGATCGTAATATATTCAACTGCAAAGTAAAATGAAAATAAAGCAATCAAAAGCAGGATAAACATAACTTTGACATATATATCATTATTCTTTGATAATTGCATGATTGTAGCACCAATCAAAATACAGATAAGATAACTGCCTATAAAAATATTATAAGATTTCATTGTCATGTTAATCTGTAGTTTTTTAAATTGACGTATAAACAGCCACATAAATATAACCATTAATATTTTTAAAATAGTGAAAAAACAAAATTGATATAGTCCCAGTGAATTTGTATAAGCAATATCTATATGAATAATTTTCCCAAGAGCCATGAAAAGTGAAACAGACACACGAAAAACAGCATCTATTGTGAATGCATTCATGATATCCTGCACTTTGAATTTTTTCATATACACCAATAATGAAAGAATGATAAAAACATCATTCCAGATTGTCAATAAAACCCTCGATGCATCCATCATTTCTATAACATGCCAAAATAACGCAAAAACAAGTACTCCTCCAATAAATTTTTTCTTATTTATTTTCTCATTCTCCAATATATGATACATGTACAGAAAACATATAAAATCAATGATATGTAAACAAAATTCAGATAGAAACTCAATCATATAAATACCTCTTTGCTTGATACCTTATGATAAAATCTTTCCAAAATCCTCTTGTGACAGCATATTCCTTTCCATTAATCAGCAATACTTTATGCTCTTTACTAAGCACTTGTTGTATCTTTTGAATATTAATAATTGTCTGACGATTAATTTTAATAAAATTATCGGAAAGCTTTTGATTCTCTAATTCTTTTAAAGAACGCAAATTTAAACGTATAGGTTTCTTTTCATTCTGTAAATTTAAATAAACAGAAGTATAATCAAGATAAATTTCTAAAATAGAATTCTCATATACTTTTATATTTCCATCCATTGTCACAAAATCATACTGTTTCATGTTATCTAAATACTTTTTCGCCTTTTTCACTTTAGGTAATAAAGCTTCTTCTAAAACATTTTTGCCTATAAACCCAATGACATTGGGATTAAAGGAATCAACCATCCATTCTTCATGTGATGAGATATAAATCACAAGTTTATGCTTCACAGGTGCATTTTCAATATATGCAATACCATTTTCATCTGGCAATTCTATATCCAATAACAATAAATCATAAAAACATTCATCAGCTTCATATGCCGCAATAGATGAAAACGTAGTTATTTGAAATTCTTCAAAGGGACTTAATATATAAGTGATTTTTTTACATATAGATGTATTATCATCAATCACTGCGATTTTCATTCATATTCCCTCCTTCGTTTCATTGTATTACTTCATTTTTACTTGGATATATTCCAAATACCTGAATAGATGATATCAGAGAATGGTTCTTTAGAATTATCTATTTGATAATCTATGGCTGCTTGTTCTCCGGGGATCAGTTGTGTCCACCCATTATATGTATAATTGCCCTGATTATAAAAATCACCATGGATAAAGAAACGTATTTGATTCTTAGATTCAAACATAAGGCTTATTTGTCCAGCAAACGCCTTCTCTTTTAATGATATCAAACCATTTTCAATATTCACGCAATCAAGTGCTACATACAATATTTTATCAATATGATGCTGCCTGCCTTCTCCAATAATATATAATCCACCAGGTCGATATACATTCTTTAATACAGGAAAATCATAAGCTTTCGCAATTACATATTGTGTGTTCTCTAATTCTTTTTTTATTTCCTCATGACTAAGATTTGCTCCCTCAGTTTCTGCTTTTTGAAGATGCTGTTCAACTTCTTCTTCACTTTCTCTGGATAACTTTACAAGTTGTTTTACCACCTCATCATATGAAACCATACGATAGCTGGAATTTTCTGTTTCACTTTGTGTTCCATTTAAATAATCACTCATTTGATAATCTGTGCTTTGTATCTCTTTATTTTTTTGATCATATAAATGTAATGTACATGTGATCTTTTTTGATAATTCTGTTATTTTCTGTTCATCTGTTGTGTGAAAATCTAACAAATAGAAATCCACAAAATCACTGTTTTTTTGAAATGGTACTGTATTATTGAAATCTTTTAATGAGAGCTGTGTGATAGTTTGTGAATCAAGAATATTATGAAAATCCATTGTAAGCTTTACGGAATCTATTTGTTCATACTGATGATAATCCACGCTGATTTTTAATACTCTGACTTGTGAAACATCCGAGATATTCTTTTTAATATCCGCAGGAAGTTCTTCATAATTTTTTTCATTGATATCAAGTAAACTGAAATACACATTAGGTTCTAAACCCGCCTTTTTCTGATTACCAAAGTAAAAAATCGCTCCTGCACATATAATCAAGACGAAAACAATTATATATATCATGTAGCTTTTCTTTTTCTCAAACATAACTACTTCCCTCCTTTATGATTCTAACATAGGTTAACAACATAAAATCATTCCTCTGCATATGGATGCCAATAGGCATCTATGATTTATGTACATTGCCTTCTTTTCTATATTTAGTATAACATTGATTGATTGATGAATATATATAAATGGGAAATATTATAGAATAAATAGGAAAAACGTGTGCAGCTTATAGTTACACACGTTTCTTCATTTTCGATTGCCTTCTTTGTCAAATGTTTTTCTTAATGCTTTCTCTGTTGGTATAATTGCCGCAATTAAAGGTATTATTTGTATACACATAAAGATAGTACTCATGATGGACATCCGCTCTTCATCCATTTGAAATACCCATAACATAAATATTATCGTAAAAACCAATAAAGCAATCCCCCATTTCAGCCACAGGTTTCCTGCATAATGATGCGCAAATTGCCATGTATCTTCATTCAACATAGACATGCTTGTACGATATCCAAATATATCATTGATTTCTTTTGGTGCATGGCGATAGAAATAATATCCAAAGCCTATCATGGTAAGTGGCACCAGCATACTGCATACGAACAATGTAATCTTTACAACCATATATTTCACCCCGTATATTTTTTGTGTAAATATGTCCAATAGATTGTCATAATCACAATCCCTATACTATATATGATAATCGTGGAAAACGCAAAACTTTGTATACTGATTAAATGAAAACGATATAACAGATAAGGGATAGCACTGAATATTGCATACATCCCCCACATCATCCCGTTTTTATGATTGTATTCTTCTATATCATGAAAATGTTCAGCTTTGATTTCTTCTTCACTGCCAGAGAAAAACCACATCGGTTCTTTTTTACGCCAAGCATAGATGCCAATCGCAAAAAATATGCTAGAACAAAATAACATAATAAAATCTAATACGATATTCATAAATCTTCGCCTCACTTAAAGTATATTCCCAGAACTTTGCCATTTTCATCATACGCAAAAGAATATTCTGCCTTATAATTCTCAAAATTGATAAATACAATTACCTGATATCCTGATTCTATTCTCATCATTTTTATTTTGTCTACATTTTGAAATTCACCATAGACATCAGGTACCTTACTAAATTCATGACGCGATATCTCCGCATCTAAACCAACCACTGCCAGAGAAACTTCTTTTCCAACTTTTTCATATTCGCCTTTTTGTAGATATTCCATTAACATAAGTGATTTTTGTTTTAGTTCTTCTTTTTTTTCTTTTGGTATATCATTTGATGAACATCCACACAGGCAGATCAAACAAATTAATAATACTAACTTTTTCATTTTACCGGTTTCATGTAAATGCCTGTCATCACATCGTCTTGATCAAATGATAAGGTATACTGTACCTTCCCTTTTTCATACTCTGCAATGATGCCAATTGTAACATTACCATCCTTTGCGATACAATCATGTTCTCCTATTTTTTTGAATATGCCTAACGGTGTTACATACGTATCCATCCCTTCTTTCAAGGCATCTGTGCCAACAGATTTCACATCTTTACTACCTCGATCTAAGACTTTCTGATATTCCCCATTATTCATTTCATTGATGATATCCGTAGCAAGTGCTACGACTTTTTCTTCGTCATAGTCATCTTTTTTACTATCCTGCTTACTGCATGCACTGACTCCTAATAATAATCCTAAACACAAACAAATACTTAAAATCTTTTTCATAAACGTTTTCCTTTCCTGCTGCTATGCAGCATATATATTCCCATACATATAGATAATATGGATAAACCTGATATAAAAACCGGCATAAAGAATGAAGAAAGTGGCGTTACATGTATGGAATGCTGAAATACATATATCAAACAAACCATGATATATTCATACAGGCGATGTAGCATTGTACAGCCATCGTCATATTCTCTTTTTGTCTTTCTAATGTTGAATGCCATGAACATGAAAAACGTTCCACAGCTAACATCATCATATAAAGAAACGCAATCACAATCAGTATAATATATAAGGAAGAACGAGGCCCAAATTTATCAATTTCTCCTTGAAAATTGAAATGTGAACCAATTTGTTCAGGAATATCCTTCCATATATATAAGACGTAAACATAAAAACCGATATAAACTAGCCACCCACATATGCCGATCGTTTTTTTAAATGTTTTCATATCTGACTCGCTTTATAATCGTTTGATATAATACAATCCAAACAATGACTGTAAGAATAAGAATATATCCCTCTATCACCCATGTCTGATTGCCTAATATCGCATAACAATCAAGCAGCATATGAAGGACAATTGCCAATCCAGTATAGTAATTTTTATGTTCTTTCACACCGTACCAGACAATGATTGACATGGCCACATGGAATGCAATCGCAAGTATTCTTTCTCCACATGCCAGTAATACGCTTGATAAATCTGTGGATACACTCAATAAAGGTATTCCTGTTAGCAACATCGCTTCTATACCACCATGTCCTAATCCAAATGCAAATGCATCATAGATCGAAGCATGCTTCTTTTTGATACATTGAAATCCAATCAGCCTTGCTGTTTCTTCAAATAAACCAGCTGTGAATGCTAATATAAGAATGTATAAAACAGGATGTTTCAATGTGAAAAGCGATATGGATCGCTGTTGCGTCATGATACTTAATAAAGGTAAACGCAATACCATCTGCGATATCACAAATGCCAGCATACCCACCACAAATGATACCCATAATCCTTTCTGTTTTCTGGATAAACAGATTGTGAGCAGGATGGGCATTAAGAAACAAACCAAAATTACAATTGCTGTTTTCATGTCCTTGGGATATACAGGTGAATAGTAAATTCATGTTCTTCAGATGTCACCTGCATATTTCCTCCATAGTGATCTAACGTCTGAGCAACATTTTTCAAACCAAGTCCGGCATGCCCCGGTTTGCTTGATTTTTCTATATCCTTAAATTCTTTCGTGGAATTGCTGATCGCAATGACGATAAACTCATGAATCTGATCAATACATATATGAATAAATTTATTTCCTAACGTTTCTTCACATGCATCAATGGCATTATCTAATAGATTAGCGAAGATAACCGTCACATCAATTTCTTTCATAAAACTAAAATCAATTGGCGCAATCTGACAAGTTACTTCAATACCATCGTTTCTGGCTTCATCAATTTTTTCATGTAAGATCACATTGATAATTGGATGAGAACTGTACACCGTATGTGAATAGTTATTCAACAGTTCTTTCATATCCCCAATATAATGCTCCACATTTTCTTTTGGGAGTTCCTTGCTTTCTAATACTTGCATATGGCGTTTCATATCATGAATGATTCCACGACTTTGATCATACTTTTCTTCCAGTTTCTGATAATACGTATACTGCATCTTTCCCATTTCTTCTAAACGAATTGCCTGTTCTTTCAACATGACATTTTCTTTGATTTTCTCAAACAGATAAAACAGATAAATATCTAACAATACCACAAAAGCCATATCCATAATCACTAAACAGATCATAACCGGTTGTAAATAATACGCACACATCATCAATACTGCCTGATAATTCACAAAGGTAAATAATGGAATGACAACGATTTGAAACAATGCTTCGGATAAACTTTTTTTCTTATTGGTTTTAATTGATAAACGACGATACAGCCAATAGGCATATAAAATCAGCAATTGTGGAGAAATGATTGTTATTGCCATCGACCATTTATTCAAGGTAACCACATGATTGATAAACACCGAAATATATATGGAAATCGGATAAGACATATACTCATATAATCCCAGCAGCATCACAAATCCCATGATATTGCGCAGTGGCTTTTTACGATTCGTGAAAGGATATAACAAGAGGGCATCGAATAACACCATGACACTTTTACTGAGGGGATAGTATCTCATAGCACTGATTGCCAGCACTGCGGCATTGATAAATAGTACGATAAAAAACTTTCAGCCACTTTGTTTCCATTCGATATGATGTAGAATCACAAATGATGTGATACAGCATGCACAAAAGGAACAAAGATACGTAAATACATATATATTCATAAGTATTACCTCTTAATCTGACGATATAAATAATCGTTTAATTCACTTCGGAAACTGGTACTTCGCTTTTGCGATAAGGGAATCAAATCACCATTGATCATCGTGATATCATAACCTTTTAAAAGTTTTACATGCTTTAAGTTAATACAGAAACTTTTATGTGGCATAACAAAGTCATAATCTTTCATCTCACCCGCAATTTCATGCAGGCTTTTACTCATGATATATTCCTGTTTCAAAGTATGCAGAATCACATTCCTTCCTAAGAATTCAAAGTACAGAATATCATCAGTAGGAAGTTGTAATACACCATCTTTTGTATGAAAACTGCATAATACTTCCACTTGTGTAACCATCGATTTCACATCCTGCAAAACCCTTTCTATATCTGATTTTTGAATTGGTTTCTTTAGATAATCAAACGCATGTACGCCAAAAGCCTGCGCTCGATAATCATCAAAGTTTGTGAGATAGACAATACAACAGTTTGGATACAGCTTTCTCAACTGATTTCCAGTTTCTATCCCATTCATTTCTTCCATCCCAATATCTAAAAAGTATAGCGGATATTTTTTATCTAACAACTGTCTTGGATCATGGAAACAATCCACCTCATGTCCCATATCTTTCAACAGTGTACTTAGTTCTTCCAATATTGTAAATTCATCGTCACATAATGCTATCTTCATGTGTTGTCCCCTGCTTTCTTGCCTTTATTATATCTTTTCAATGTTCGTTATACAACCATCTATGCATGAGGTAAAGCAAAAAACGTATAAAAGAAAAGATCCTATAGGACCTTTATGTTTCAGTTAGTATACACTCTTTCAACATCGTTATGATTTTAGGAATATCCTCCTCTGACAGCAGCTCTGTATCCTCCATCCTTTGAAAGGTACCACTATACGCTATATCATGTGTTTGAAAATTAAAAACAATCTCTTTTCTTTCCTTATATATATTATCGTTACAAATGATGATTTCCATTAGTCCAAATTCTGTCTGTATATCCTTTGTTTCCAGGATATCTTTTTTTGGTATATGTATAGCATAACCTAAATTCAATTCGAGTTGTTGCTCATCCTGATGCCAGATTATTTGATTATATGATTTCATTTTTTCTGAAACTCTAGTAAACGTTATTTTATTGTTTTCTATAAGTTTTTGGTTTAAATAATAAGTTTCGCATATTTGAGATGGTGACATATTCATTTTTTGATATCGTTTCCCATTCATTAAGCTTAAGGAATATATGATAACGATAATGGCAAGTTAATGTGATGATACAGCCTATTGTGATTTTTATTTTCTTTTTCATAATAACCATCCTCTATTCCATTATATCATTTACATTTCATCTTTTGTTTGTTTCATGAAAAATTAAAGGATAGCTTCTTTGCTTGTACACCTAAAGTATAAAAAAATGGAAAATATGCTGCTGAATACGACATTATCCGTTATACTGGAAGCACAACATACATATAGTCATTACATAGTAAACAAAATATATGCTATATTGATATATATATTTATCTAAATATCTAAGATATTATAATTATAGAATATTAAAATTGAAAACAAATCTACTTTAAAATGTAATTAGAAAGTGATATACTTCAGGTAAATATAAAGGCGAAAATCCTTTATAAAAACTACTCAAGGAGAAAAAATGGAAAAAAATATAATTGCTATAATAGTAGGAATCGCTTTAGTTTTTGTGGCATATTTGATAGCATTTAAAGGAAAAATTGATTTAATCCACAAGTATCATTATGCTAATGTACTTAAGGAAGATATAAAAGCATATGAAAAAGCTACAGGTTTCTCTATTTTTGTTGTAGCAGTAGGTGTGCTATCTATGCCCTTAGTAAATATGTCAGTGAACGAAAATTTAGGTGATAAAATTGGATTAGGATTTGTAATAATTGGTATAATACTGCTAATCTATTTTTCATTTAAGTACAATGGAGGATTATTTAGCAAACATGAAAACAAATAGTTTTTACATTTATACATGTAAATGATGAATCAAATCTTATATCTTTTGTTATCAGTATACCCATTTTTGGCTATACTGATTTTTTTATAAAGTGGTGTAATAAAAAGACCTATGAAAGAATCTTAATTTCCATAGGTATCTGATATTTGTTCCATTAATGGAATATATATTTTACTGATTGTTTAGTTATGTAGAGGTTGTAACTTTTGATCATAAACAACAGTCCTACTAGCTAAATACTTGTTAAAAGGGTTACACACTGTGCCTGCACGCCTTCTTCTCTACCTACAAAACCCATCTTTTCTCCACGAGTTGCCTTGATAGATACTACCTCCAGATCACAATGTAAAGCATTCGCAATATTCTTGCGCATAGCTTCAATATGGGGTGCCATCTTTGGTCGTTCAATCATAACAAGTGCATCAAGATTATTGATACGATATCCTTTTTCTGTCATCATATCATGCACTTTGCCAAGCATCCAGATACTATCCATATCTTTATATGCAGGATCTGTATCAGGAAAATGTTTTCCTAAATCTCCCAATGCTAAAGCTCCCAAAATACTTTCTGCGATTGCATGTGTTAGCACATCCGCATCGGAATGCCCTAATAAACCTTTGGTATGTGGAATATCCACACCCCCGATGATAAGTTTTCTTCCTTCTACCAATTGATGTATATCCGTGGATTGTCCTATACGAAACATGATTATTACCACCTTTCTAGCATTAGTGTACAAGAAACGAATTATTTTTGCAAATGCTTTTTCAGCTTTCCTATTTGGAAATGGATATCTTAATTCGTACAATAACATGTTTGTAAAATATAAAAATCTAATTTTTAAAAAAATCATGTTCATATGTGAAAGTTTATGATATAGTAAAATCACAAAGGGATGAAAAGGAGACATTTATGAAAAAATTATTAACCTTAATATGTAGTGCCGGATTATTATTTTCTATGGCAGCATGTAGTGGCAGTAAAGTACAGGATAAAGCATTAGATGCATTAGAAACATCCTTAAACAAAATTGTGGAAATGAAAACTGCAACGTATTCCATGGGAATGGATGCAAAAAGTGGAGAAGAAACTGCAACTTTAAAAATCTCTGGCGGTTATTTGGCAGATACTGCTAAACCTTCATTTACAGCTGTTGTGGATATGGAATCAGAAGGACAGAAAATGGATGGTTTCATGAAACTGTATATGAAAGATAACGTTGTTTATTATGATATGATGGGTATAAAAGGCAAAAGTCCTGCAACAGAAATTGAACAGGAAGAAACAAAGTTTGAAAAGTTCAATTTAAAGAAAGATGAAATCAAGCCTTATTTGAAAAAAGCTGAATTAAAAGGTGATTCTTTAGTATTAGAATTAGACGCCGATAAAGTAAATAATATCGCAAAAAAAGCAGAAAGCAGCGAAATTGCAGCTACAGCAAATGTAAAAGACAGTACAATTTCTAAATTTAATCTAACAGCAACACGTCAGGATGATTTTATCACAAAAGCTGTCATTGATTTTGAAGGTACACAAAAAAATGCTAGTGGAAAAGATGAACCAATCAGTGGAAAAATTACAATTGAATTCAACGATATCAATAAAGGAAAAGCATTGACATTCCCAGATTTCTCTGAGTTTAAAGAAGTTAAATAGCAAGACACCTGTGTAAAAGCAGGTGTTTTTTTAGATTAGTGTTGAAATTTATTATTTTATTTGTTATGATAGACAAGCCTAAGGGAGTAGTTAGCTCAAAAGAGTTGTTAAGTCAACATAATGATTCATAGTGAATCTGGCTTAAACAGTAAATAACGAGACTTATGCGTGGATTTTTCACGTTGAGTCTCGTTTTATTTTTGGAGGAAAACGATATGAGTGTAATTTCAATTTTTATGATTGGTATTGGATTGAGTATGGATGCCTTTGCGGTAAGTATCGCAAAAGGTATGACAATGAAGAAACAGGAAGTTTGGAAATATGCGATCATCCTTGGATTCTTCTTTGGTTTATTTCAGGCTGGTATGCCCGTAATCGGATGGTGGGTAGGAAGTTATTTTCAAGAATTAATTTCAAGTGTCGATCATTGGATTGCATTTGGTTTATTGGCAGTCATCGGATTTAATATGATAAGAGAAGCCGTTAAAGGTGAAGAGGATGTTGATAGTTCCTTAACGTTATCTACGATTATCGTGTTAGCAATTGCGACATCTATAGATGCTCTAGCCGTAGGCATTAGCTTTGCATTTCTTCAGGTAAATATCTGGCTGGCAGCTTCCATTATCGGTATTACCACTTTTGTATTAAGCATTATCGCTGTTGTGATCGGCAATCGATTAGGTGGTGTTCTTGAAAAATATGCAGGCATTCTTGGTGGTATCATCTTAATTGGTATTGGTACTAAAATTTTGATTGAACATCTATTTTTCTAAAGATATCTTTCTTAAGGATATCTTTTTCTTTCTGCATAGTTTTTTGTAACTATATGCAGAAAGATAGCCAAATTCATGGTTTTTCTGCATAGTTTTATAAAATTATATGCAGAAAAAAAAGCATATAATTGCTTTATGCTTTAATATATTTGGTTAGCTTTGCTTTCCCAACTTTTTTTACTGATCCAGTCTTCACCATATTTCCTAAAACTGATTCTACAGTAGTTGGACTAACGTCAGGTAAAATTCTACATATTTCTGCCTTAGAAATTGGTATTAAGCTATTTAGCACGATTGCCTCAATTCTTGCTTTTTTTGATACTTTTTTTGTATTCATTGTCGCAAATCTTTTATCTAGTTCTTTATAACACATATAGAGGGTGGACAAGAAATTTTCAATAAAATAAAAATAGTTATTTTCATTACTACTCCATCCTTCTGATGATTTTCGTAATGCATCATAATAATATGCTTTATAATTATTGATTTGCTCTTCAAAAGATACATACTTAACCACATCATAACCATTTTTATATAACAAGAGTAATGATAATAATCTTGACATTCTTCCATTACCATCAGTGAAAGGATGGATGCATAAAAAATCTAATATAACACACGGAATTAACAAAAGCTGATTGACATTTATATTATTTCGAGCATCCATATAGGCCAACTCTAATTGTTCCATTGCTTGTTTTGTTTCATTTGCTGGCACTGGCCTAAATCTAACATGTCGATTACCTGATGCATCTGTTTCTAGAATCACATTATCTAATTTTTTATATTTCCCGCCAAATTCAGAACCAGTCAGTAATAACATTTTTTGATGTAATCTTAATATATCATTTTCTGTAAAATCTATTTGATCATAATTTAAATGAATTTCATTTAATACATCTCTATACCCTGCAATTTCTGCTTCATTATGATTTAAAGGCGCACTGTTTTGATTAACAATAGCTTCAATACGATCATCACTTGTGATAATACCTTCAATTGCATTGGAACTTTTAACAGATTGAACTTTTGCTACAGCTTCTAGTGCTGTAAACACATTTATGTTATCATCTTTACGCACTCCTGCCATTGTTTTTAATGCTGCTATATTGGTTGTTAGATTAATAAGATTTGCTGGTAATAATCCATTTTTCAAAAATGAATAATCAAATGTTCTCATATTTATCCACCTGCTCTTTCTGCATACATTTTATATAATTATATGCAGAAAGTCAATTAAAATCATTATCTTTCTGCATAGCTTTTTGTAACTATATGCAGAAAAGCAGTCAAATTTATGGTTTTACTGCATAGTTTTATAAAACCATATGCAGAAAAGAAGCATAAATTTAATATATGCTTCTATAACAACATGATGTATATTTGTAATATATACAGGTTTCCAGCAATGAATAATGAAATTATAATTCTTCACCATTCGTTTCAATGACGTGTTTATACCAATCATAAGATTTTTTTGGTATTCTTTTTAATGTCCCATTTCCTTCATTATCCATGTCTACATAAATAAAACCATATCTTTTTTCAATGCTTCCGGTAGATAATCCAACAAGATCAATCGCACTCCATGGCATATATCCTATGACATTAACGCCATCACAAATAGCTTCTTTTAAAGCTTTGATGTGTTCTTTCAAATAAGCTATGCGATAATCATCATGCACTTCCCCATTTACTAATTCATCTTTTGCGCCTAATCCATTTTCAACAATCATGATTGGTTTTTGATATCGATCCCATAATGTATTTAATAGATAACGAAGTCCTGTACTATCAATTTGCCAACCCCACTCACTTGCTTTTAAATATGGATTTTTTAAGCCTAATCCTGAAATTAGATTTCCTGCTGCTTTTTCTTTAGCAACACCTTCTCCTTCACCTCTGCCACTAATGCAATACGTTTGATAGTAACTGCATGAATAAAAGTCAACACACCCTTGTTTCAAAATATCCATATCTTCCTCGTGTATTAGAAGATCTATTTGATTTTCTTCAAGAAATCTTTTTGCGTAAGTTGGATAATAACCACGTATCATAACATCACTGCAAAAATAATTTCTCATTTGTTGATGCTGCAAGGTCGCAAAAACATCATCAGGATGACAAGTAAGAGGATAGGCTGTCATTGTGGCAATCATACACCCTACTTTAAAGTTTTCATTCATTTCATGTGCTAATTTCACTGCCTTTGCACTAGCTACAAACTGATGATGCAATGCTTGAAATCGTGTATGATCATTATTGATGGAATCCTTCATGCAGGCATTTAATCCAATAGCTGTCCGTATTCCAAAAGGAACTAATGTACAATTTATCTCATTAAATGTTATCCAATATTTTACTTCCTCTTTAAATTCTGTAAATAATGTCTTACAATATTTTATATAGTGATTAATCATTTCCCGATTTGTCCAACCACCTATTTTAGCAAGTTCATATGGTGGTTCATAATGAGAGATTGTAACAACTGGCTCTATGTTATACTTCTTACATTCTTTAAAAATATTATGATAGTATGTCAAACCTTTTTGATTAGGTGCAGCATCATTCCCATTAGGATAAATTCTAGTCCATGCAATAGACATACGATAGGCTTTTAATCCCATTTCCGCCATCATTTTTATATCCTCTTTATAATGATGATAAAAATCAATTGCTTTATGCGATGAATAATATCTTTCTTCAAATGGTGAATCCACCTCTATGCGCATACCTTTTGTAAAATCACTGGCCAGTGTATCCATGACACTGATTCCCTTACCATCTTCTTGCCACGCACCTTCAATTTGATTAGCTGCAGTTGAAGCTCCCCATAAAAAGTTGTTAGGGAATTTTTTATTCAACATGTAAGATTCCTTCTTTCATATTTAATGCGATATTTTTATATTTTTTTGTATTTGTTACTACAATCATGGTCGTTGTATCATATCCTTCTTTTTTTATAGCGTCTAAATCAAATGCAATCAAAGTATCTCCTTTTGAAACATAATCTCCTTGTTTGATTTTTGTATCAAAATATTTTCCATTTAAATTCACTGTGTCTATTCCAATATGAATCAATACTTCAAGACCATTTTCTGATGTTAAGCCAATCGCATGATGTGTAGGGAATAATGATGTAACCTGAGCATTAAAAGGTGCAATTACTTTTCCTTCCGTTGGATTTACTGCAAAACCTTCTCCCATCATTTTTGTGGAAAATGCTTCATCATTGACTTTATCCAGTTCCATAATTTCCCCTTTAACAGGTGATGCAACTTTGATATCATCTTCATCTTCTATATCTTCAAAACCAAATAAATAAGTGATGATAAATGTGATAATAAATACAACTGGAATGCTTGATAATCCTATAAGGAAATTTACTCCGGTTCCGATATATACAGGTATGGTAATTAAACTAGGTGTTACAAAAGTAGGTGCCGTTAATCCAATAAAGCCAATATAACATCCACCTAGTAATCCCCCTAATAAAACAGCAATGAATGGTTTTTTCAAGCGTAAATTTACACCATATAATGCTGGTTCTGTAATACCTAATAAAGCGGAAAAGCTTGCAGATAAAGCAGTTCCTTTGAGTGCTTTATTCTTCGTTTTAAAAGCAACTGCCCCAGCAGCACCAGCTTCTGCAATATTGGCTGCCATACCTGATGGTAGAAAAATAGGATCAAATCCTTGTGTTGCGAATAATTGAATAATAAAAGGAATTGTAGCGTTATGTGTTCCAGTTAAAACCATTAATGGGAAAATAGCTGCATTAATTCCAACAGCAAGCCAACCCCAGTCCATCATAATTTTAGCAAGAGCAGCGAACCAATCACCAACAACAGATGATGCCGGACCAATTAAAATCAACATAATAGGGGCAACGATTAATAATGAAATCATAGGACGTAAGAATACTTTTACAATATTTGGACTAACTTTGTCAGCAAATTTATCTACGTATTTCAACAGCCATACTGCGAAAATAGCTGGCAATGCTTGTGTACTATAATTTAATATTTGTAAACCTAATCCAAAGAACCCGGAATAACTTGATAACTCTCCTAATGCTAATAAATTAGGATGTAGAAGTATTGCAGCTAATGTCATGGAAAGGAAAATATCTACTTTCATTTTCTTTGCTGCATTAAATGCTACGAAAAATGGCAAGAAATAGAATACTGCATCACCGATTAAATATAATGTAGCATATGTACTTGACTCAGCACTCATCCATCCTAAACTAGATAATACTACCAACAACACTTTGATCATACCTGAACCTGCAATCACGGGAATCGTAGGTGTAAAGCAGCTTACCAACGTATCTAAGCCTTCTTTTGCTAAGCCTTTCACAGTTATTTTTTTATGAGCTTTCTGATGTTCTTCTTGATGATCTATCATCTTTTCTACTTCTTTATACACATCCTCAATCGCAGTTCCAATAATTACTTGATATTGATCAGCTGCTTTTTTTACGCCAATCACACCGTCTAAACTTTCAATCTTTTCTGTCTGTGCTAATGATTCATCAACTAATGAAAATCTTAGCCTTGTAACACAATGCGTCACGTTGTTAACATTTTTCTTTCCTCCAACAAGTTCTATAATTGTTGAAGCTAAATCCTTGTAATTCATATAAATTCCTCCTCATCTTTTACATACATATTATTTCAAAATTCAAAGTCTTTATCTTTTTCAAATTTATCTAAAATATATATAAAAATTTAATCTATCCTTCACAACATAAAAAAAAAGTATAGATGATATTAAAAATCTACACTTATTTTTTAATTTAAATGGATAATATGGATATGTCTTATCTCATTAGGCTGTAAAGTAAACGTAAATTCTAGGATACCATTGATTGCGGTTACCTTTTTCCCATTTATCGAAGGTTGAGATACAGATTTTAAATATTGCATCTCGTCAGGACCAAAAAATGAACTATCTTCAAAATTCATTTGTATCCATTTACTTAAAGCACTTCCATGCTCATCATTAATATATCTGGATTTTATAAAATATGTACCATTTTCTACATCTGGAATTTTAAAAGAGAATGTTAATTCTTCAGTATCCTCAAAATACTGTGACAATAAATGAATATCAAAACCATTATTCTCATTACAATAAAACATATAATTTAATTCTTTACAATTATGACATACAATCTCAAAATAATTGTTTGTATCATTGGTCACAAGGCAATATTCGTCTTTATATACAAAATTACGATCTAATTTATTTAAAAACTTATAGGCATAAAATGATGGCTTTTTAACTCCCTGTCTTGTTAAGATTCCTGGCAAACCAGATAACATATTATTTTCCTTATGATTATCAAGCATTAAATCTAATGGATGATCGATTGGCAATGTTGGTAAATCATAATAGCCATGCAAGATATTTTTCATAATATTTGCTGCACGATAACTAGAATCATTGATATAATGATTTTCAACCAGCATATTTTTCCACGCTGAAACGACTAATTTTTGTATATTATTTTCATCGCAAATGCTCTTTGCTAGCTGATATTGATGTGATATATAATGCGCATCTGTAATTCTGTTTAAAAATATATCAGAGTCACTATTTGTTAAAGAATATGGCGCTATCGATATGGAAATCATTTCCATATCCTTGTTATACTTTAAAAATTCTTTTAGATTTTCTCCATTTTCATCCATCAAAAAACCTGGACCATATACATGTTTATGAAGTTTTAATTCAGTAAACAGTATATTTAATTCATTCGCAAACTTTCGATAAGAACATGCTTTTTCTTTTGTAAATACTGTATCAAAAAATAATTCATATTCCCATCGCTTTACGTTATCAATGCCATAGCGGTTAATACAATGACTGATTAATTTTTTAAAATATTTGATAAAACCATCTATTTGATGATATGTACGAAAATCAATAACGATGATTTGTTTAAATTGTAGTTCTAGCAAAAAGTCAAATACTTTTTCTTCTTCATAAAAATTGAACACATCCGAATCAAATGACACTTTATCTAAAATCAACCTTGCAAATTCAAATCCTAATTCTCTTTTTAATATTTCAACCTGATTTCGTAAATCACCATTTAATAATTTAGATAAATTTCCTAAATTACAAATATTTTTCCAATATGGATTTAATGCCTGTACTTCAAGGTTTTCAATACAAACTTTATGTATACAATCACTAATCTCAATATCTTTATTTTGTAAATATTGCTGCACATCTTCTTTCAAAGCGAATTTCTCTTCGTGGTAAGATTTATCTGATTTTTTTATACGATAGTCACTTGGTTTCTCTTTATATTTCTGTACAAAAGCCTTTGTAAATGATGTCACATTAGGAAAGCCATTATCAAGAGCAATTTTTATAATTGTATGATCTGTATTTAATAAATCTTCATGCGCACTTTCTATTTTCACTTCATTTAAATACTTTAAAAACGATACTTTAAATGTTTCTTTAAAATATTTTGAAAAATACTGGGGCGTTAATCCAAAATATTCTGAAACATCAACTAAAGAAATATTATTCTGATAATTCATTTTTATATAATTCTCTATTTGATCTTTACGATTTTCTTCTCCTGTTAAACGTATTATATATTCTGTGAAATCCGTTGATAATAATGCTAATAAATCATAAGCATATTTTTCAAAGAATAGTTTTTCATAATTTTCTTCAAAGGAAGCATTAATCAAAGAATCTAAAAGCTTTCTTAATCTGTCAAAATTATCATATTTATTTTTCATTGTATTACAACGTATTTTATGCATTTGACTGGATGTAAGTTTTAAATAATCCCTTTCGTTTATTTCAATTCTTGCCATAATTACATGATTGCCAGATATTTTATACCTTTGTGATTTGTTCAAAACGATGATATCTTGCTTCTCCATTATAAAAGATTCATTTTGAATGGATATATTGACTTTTCCTTTTAATAAGTAAAAAAGAGTCATCACTTTTGCTTGTTCTGCTTCTTCTATACTACTAAAAAACCTTAGATTTATAATTGACATAGAATTCATCCTTCTCTCTTAATATTAAGGTATCAAAGTAATTCTTATTCGTCAATTCATAATTATAAAACTAGTATTATTTCCTACTCCCTTACCCAATTCATCTATCATCTATGATAAAATAGAAGAAAGAACATGACAGGAGGGAAATCAATGGATTTAAAAGAAAGCTGGATAGAGGAACAGGCAGTCAATGCGAGTGCCTTAAAGAATGGTAAAGCTATCTATCAAAGCGGAAAGTTTATAAAGCTGTATCATAGTCCGGATGATACATTTTATATGGGAGAATGCAGTGGCAGTGGTAGTAAAAACTACATAACATCTGCGGATTTTCAGGATGCCTCACATCCTGTTTTTCGCTGTAACTGCCCTAGCCGACAGTTTCCATGTAAACACAGTATTGGCCTTTTATACGCTATCATGAAAAGTAAAGATTTTGAGGTATGTGAAATACCTGAGGATATCATAAAGAAAAGAGAACGCTTGAATAAACGTAATCAGCCAAAGGATGAAGAAGAAAACAAAGCAGCTAAACCAAAAAAAGTAAATAAAACAGCGAATAAAAAACGCTGGAACAAGCAGCTGGAGGGTCTTGGAATGTGTGAAACCATGCTGCAGGATATCACAAGAATGGGAATTGCGGCATTTACCAACAGCAATTTAAAAGATTATGAAGCAATCGCAAAACAGATGAATGATTACTATCTGCCAGGTATACAGCGCCAGATTCTCATGTTGATTTATGAAGCCCACTGTGCCCAGCAGCAAAATGCTGTATATGATGGTGTCATCGCCCAACTGGTACAGTTACATCAAATTGTAAAGAAAGCGAAATCCTATTTAAATAAGAAAATCAATGAAGAAGAAATCACACAGGATGATAAAATCATGGAAGAATTGATTGGCCATGTATGGAATCTGAATGAATTGAAAGAACAGGGTTTTTATGTGGAAAACCAAGAACTGATTCAACTTGGTTTTCGTGCTGAATACAACGAAGCTTTACAAGAGTTTGTGGAAGAAGGCTTTTGGTATGTGCATCCTTTACAAGAGCTTCATAAAACTATCAATATCCGTCCTAAAAAAGCCGCAAAATATATCAAAGAAGAGGATAGTTTCTTAGAAAAAGTAATTGTGCCAACCTTATACTTATATCCACAAAGCGGTAATGGCCGGATTCGTTATGATGAAGCCTTTACCACAGAAGAGATACAACCACAGGACTATCTCAATATCATGAATATCGCAAAAAATGATTATGAACAAATCATGAAAGAAGTGAAAAACCAGCTAAAAAATCCGCTTGCTCATAAAGAACTTGCCATGGTAATTCGCTATGAGGAAATCCGCCAGCATAAAGATGATTTTGTGATGGTAGATGCGAGTGGCAATATGTTGACGTTATCCTCTATGAAGGGCAGTTCTTTACATGCTTTTACCAGCCTTCCTGAAGAAGGTCTGCTTCATCATCAATGTGCTCTTGTGATTTTTTCCTATGATCATAAAACACATCAGCTATTGGCAAAACCAATGAGTATCATCAGCAGCGAACATATCGTTCGCCTATTGTATTAGGAGGTGGACAAGCATGTTGAAACAAATTTTATTAGAATTACAAACTCGTTTACAAACTGGATTAATTGCTGGTAGTAATATATTATTAAGTGATGAGCGATTATCCACCATCTTACAAAAGGTAGATACACTGGCCGCAAAATCACCTGTCTTTCAAAAATTGTCTGCTTTATGTAAAGCCATCTTTGAAGATCAAGCACATTTAGAAGCTAACATTTTAGAAGCGCTGTCCTTCTTGGATGCCTTGTTAATTACACAGGCAGACTGGAAATATGAAGAAGAAACCCAAAGCATTTCTATCCTTACGGAAAAAGCTTATACCAATATCAAATACTCACAATTGAAACCATTGATTCAGGCATTATCCACTACCGGCAGTGGCCGTTATGATATTGTACATTCTACATGGCTTCGTCATCCTGAATTATTTCAGGACTATCGTTTACTTCCCTATGTGATTCAAGACTTAGGTGATACCTATGCTGAGCTTGCGGATTTAAATGAAGAAATTTTAAAATACTGTGGAAAGAAAATTGTCCCACTATTGAAAGATGGATTCGATCCAACTGGTAAAAAAGAAATGTTGAGAAGAATCAAATTAATCGTACAGCTTGGTGGTAAAGAGGAAAATGCATTCTATTTAGAAATGTATCCATTGGCACAGCCTGCCATTCAAAAAGAAATCGTGATGGGCTTATCCTGTGATGATAGTAATCGTGATTATCTGATGCATATCGCAGATAGTGAAAAAGGTAAATTAAAAGAAGCTGCATTACATGCCCTTAGCCGTATTCGTGATGATGCGGTAGATGAATATCTACTCACAAAAACCAAGAAAAACAAGAAATTCTTAAACTATGCTTTATATTCTAATCATGAAGAAATCATACAAAGCCTATGTATAACTGTAAAAGAACAACTGGAATATCTCATGAAGAATCCACAACTCACTACATATGATGAAGAGGATGCATTAGAAGAGTTGCTTTCCCTTCTGGCCTACAAAACCGGGGATACCATCATGGAGCTACTTACCTGGATCATGGATCATGACCAGCCATTATGGGAAATCAGAGATTCGCATAAACATCTTTTCAAAATCACCCGTAACTTTGAAAATATTCACCCAATCAACTTTATGCACCCGATTGTGACACCTTTAAAAATATCAGAATATGTTATGGAAACTTTATTTCACACCTATCTGAAATATCGAAGTGAAGATATTATTTCTATGATTGAAGCCTTATATAAACAATATCCACTCATCGCCACACCTGTATATGCACGTATGTTATTCTTAGAAGATTATGCACACGCTTATGATCGTCTGACACAATGCATCGATGTCAAAAAAGCAAGAGAATTATATGCAGATATATGGAAGTATGTTGTGTATGATGAGGATAAGAAACAATATGTATTTAAAGTAAAGCTTTTAAGTGATGCCTTAAAACAGGATACGATAGAAATTCTATTAGGTGATACCTTAGATATGCGCTGGATAGAGTTATTATTGGATAAAAAGACTGTCACAAAAGGTATTTTCAAGAAGAATGAAGAAATCGTTTATGGTCGTGAACTGCCTTTATGCAGCCGCATTATGGTTCAGCTCGCAAATCTTGATGATATGGAATTAAAAGATATCATACTTCCATACTTTGAAAAAAATAAGCATACCATCTGCCATATTTATGTCAAAAAATTATATGGTCTTCCTATCGCCAATGATCTTACCACATATCTAAAAGGTGCGAAATGCAATCAATATGAAATCGTAGCCATTACAGAAAGTTTCTGTACAGCAGAAGAGGCTTTTCATGTATTACACGCCCTGTTATCCCATTTGAAAAGTAAAAATGCCAACAACCGGGAGTATTATTATATCGAAAGTGCCATTCACGGTATTGAAGAAAGTGAGGAATATTAATCCATGGATAAACAAGAATTTCAACGCCTGAGCGCAGAGATGCTTTACCAATTAGAATTAGATACTTTAATCGCCAATGAAAAATACCCCATTCCGCAAGGATGGAAGATGTCACCACGTTCTGTATTCACGTATATATGTGGTGGAAAAAGCGGTGGTATGAAAATCACGCCAAAATATATTGGTAATGATCGCTTAGTAGAAATTGCGATTGCGACTCTGGTCACTGATCGTGCTTTATTGTTGATCGGAGAACCTGGTACTGCCAAATCATGGCTAAGTGAACATTTATGTGCTGCCATCAATGGTGATTCTACCAAAGTCATTCAGGGTACTGCTGGTACCAGTGAGGAAGCTATCCGTTATTCATGGAACTATGCCATGTTAATTGCGAAAGGTCCAAGTGAGGAAGCATTAGTAAAAAGTCCTTTACTACATGCAATGGAAACTGGTAGTATTGTGCGTTTTGAAGAAATCAGCCGTTGTGCCAGTGAGGTACAGGATGCATTAATCTCAATCTTATCTGAAAAACGTGTATCTATCCCGGAATTAAATATGGAAATCCCAGCAAAAAAAGGATTCTCCGTAATTGCCACTGCTAATACTAGAGATAAAGGTGTTAATGAGATGTCCGCCGCATTAAAACGTCGTTTTAATATCGTTGTCTTACCAGCGCCAAAAGATTTAAAAACAGAAATGGAAATCGTTGAACAGCGTGTTTCACAATTATCTGAATCGTTAGGTCTTATGGCAAAAGTACCTGATCAGGATATCATTGAACGTGTTGTCACAATCTTTCGTGAACTTAGAAATGGTACTACTTTAGATGGAAAGCATAAAGTAAAAACAACCTCCGGTGTACTGTCTGCCGCAGAAGCAATTTCACTTTTAGCAAACAGTATGGCACTTGCCGCAAGCTTTGGTGATGGAAAAATACGCGCACAAGATGTTGCCGCAGGACTTCAGGGTGCTATCGTTAAGGATGAATCCAAAGATGCCCTAGCATGGAAAGAATATCTGGAAAACATATTAAAGAAAAAAGGAATATCCTATTATGAACTCTATCATGCATGTATGGAGTTAAATAAATAATGGCGCATATCTTTGGTATACGACATTTATCACCTGCGTCCTCCCTTCATTTATGTGCATATCTTGAACAGATCCATCCTGCATATATCTTGATAGAAGGACCAAGTGACTGTAACGATATGATAGAGGATATCACACAGGATCAATTACAACCGCCATTTGCGATTATGGCATATACAACAAGCTCTCCGATTCATTCTATTCTATATCCATATGCGAAATATTCCCCTGAATACGTCGCCATGAAATGGGCAAAAGCCCACAATATACCTTGTGCTTTTATGGATCTTCCAACATCTGCATTTCTTTCACTCGATACAAAAGATGACACAAGGCAGGATTATGTAATTGATCTGGATATGGATGCCAATGATCAATGGGAACGTATCTTTGAACATGAAACAAACAGTGATGCTTTCCAAAAAGCCGTTACATTATTCGCACATAATTTACGTGAAATAAAACCTGCGGATGAATTTACTTTATTACGTGAAGCATACATGAACACAACCATCCAAAAGCTGGTCAAACAGGGAATCCATGAAGATGATATTGTTGTAGTGTGTGGAGCTTTTCATATAGAAGGAATCATGGAAGCAAAAGTATTACCAGATGCACAATATGAAAAACTACAAAAGGATATCTCTAATACCACACTGATGCCCTATTCTTACTTTCGATTATCATCCTTATCTGGATATGGTGCTGGTAATAAAGCCCCTGCGTATTATGAATTATTATGGGATTATGCGAAAGATGGACACATGGAGCAATGTGCCTATGCTTATTTATCCAAGCTTTCCCTGTATCAAAGGGAGCATGGATTTAACTGTTCTACAGCACAAGTTATAGAAGCTTTACAATTAGCGCAAAGCTTATCAGCTATGCATCAGGAACAGATTCCTTCCCTTCAAGATTTAAAAGATGCGGCGATTACCTGCATGGGATATGGAAATCAGGCTGAACTTATGGAAGCCTTTATGGCATGTGAGATTGGCACCACGATGGGTTATCTTCCCAAAGGTATGTCAAAGACAGCCATTCAAAATGATTTTTATACACAGTTAAAAACTTTGAAACTGGAGCGTTTCAATACCATGAATGCCAATACACTAGCATTAGACTTACGTGAAAATACAAGCGTCAAATCAGAAGCGTCTGCCTTTCTAGATTTACGCCGTTCCTGTTTCTTACATCAATTGCGCTTTCTAAACATTCCATTTTGTGTGCTGCAGCCAAATACCCAGCAATCCGCTGACTGGAAGGAAATCTGGGAATTAAAATGGAGTAGTGAAGCAGAAATTACATTGATTGAAAATTCTTTGTATGGAGAAAGTGTCGCCTATGCGGCTCAGTTTTCCATCAAACAAAAGCTGGCAGATGCCACTAGTATGAATGCATGCGCTACTTTAATGGAAGAAGCATTCCTGTGCGGCCTTAATGATAGTATGTCACATGCCTTAGAAGCAATACAAAAACTTGCGATAGATTCCTCATCCTTTGAAGATATCGTAAAAACCGCAAAACGATTAAGTTATATCATGCGTTTTCATACCTTACGCCGTATGGAAAATGATGCCATAGAGCCATTATTTCATCAATTATTCTATCGTGCCATTTTATTATGTGTAAGCAGCTGTCAATGTGACGATAAAGTATCGCATAATATCATGGAAGGTTTAAAAACCATCAATGATTTATCTATCCAGCATGATCACTACATGGAAGAGGAATGGATTCAGGTATTAAATGAATTATCCCTTCGTGATGATATCAATCAACTGCTCAGTGGCTATGCGACGGCTATCCTTTTAGAACGTGGCCTTCTAAAAGAAGATGAATTCCAGCGTATTGTGATTTATCATGTATCCCATGGTGTTCCTGTAGATATCGCAGCGAACTGGTTTGAAGGCTTTATGATGAAAAACCACTATGCGCTCATTGCCCGTTCTTTTATCTGGAAGCAATTAGATGATTACATCCAAGAACTAGAGGATGATGATTTTTTACGTGCTTTGTTGTATTTAAGAAGAGCTTTCAGCACGTATAGTGCTAAAGAAAAACATGAAATTGCGCAAAACCTGGGAAGCTTATGGCATCTTGACCAGGACAGTGTTGCGGAAATATTAAATACAGAATTAAAGAAAGAGGAACAAGATCTTTTAAATGAATTAGAAGATTTTGATTTTGGTGATTTCTAATGGAACAAAATAAAGAACTAACCCGCTGGAGAATGATTCTTGGCGAAGATACCCAGCAAGATTTTGAAAGTATGCAGGAAGGCTTTTCTTTAACCGATCGTGATATTATGATGGATACAGCACTTGCGGCAATCTATGGTGGAGAAGGAAGCCAAAACCAAATGGGTGGTGCTGGAAAAGGTGCCAGCAGTCCGCACATCACAAAATGGATGAAGGATATCCGTACCCTCTTTGATCCAGAGCTTGTGAAAGTTATCCAACAGGATGCCATTGAACGTAAAGGCTGGAAACAATTATTGATGGAACCAGAATTACTCGAACAATTAGAGCCGGATATCGAAATGGCAAGTATGTTGTTAACACTAAAAGATATGATTCCATCCAAATCTAAAGATCAGGCAAGAGCATATATCCAGAAAATTGTGGATATCATAAACAATCAGATCTCCTCAGACTTAAAACGCAGTGTACACGCAGCCCTTCAGAAAAAAGAGCATTCTCCTTTACCAAGTGCTGCTGCCATCGACTTTCCCTATACAATACGAAAGAACCTAAAACACTATTCCAGTGATCTACAAACCATTATCCCTGAACGTGTCTACTTCTTTGATCGTAAACAAAAAAGTAATCACTGGCATGTTATTCTGGATATTGACCAAAGTGGTTCTATGTCTAGTTCTATCATGTATTCTTCTGTGACTGCCTGTATTCTTGCGAGTATGAATGCTGTAAAAACAAACGTTGTGGCCTTTGATACGACCATTATGGATCTCAGTGACTTATGTAATGATCCAGTTGATTTATTATATGGCTTTCAATTAGGTGGTGGTACTGATATTCATAAATCCGTGAAGTATTGTGAACAGCTAATCGAAGAACCAGATAAGACGATTTTCTTCTTGATTTCCGATCTTGAAGAAGGTGGCAATCATGCAGGATTATTACATCGTATGCAGGATATAAAAGACTCTGGTGTTCTGGTTGTATGTTTATTGGCCATTCAGGATGGTGGAAAACCATACTATAGTCAAGATATGGCGCAAAAAGTTGCCAATCTTGGCATCCCATGTTTCGCCTGTGCACCAGAAAAACTGCCAGAACTATTACATGCAGTTTTACAGAAGCAGGACTTATCCCAATTTATGAAAAATTAGGAATTAAAATGACAAAGGAAGATATACAGATTATAGTTTTACTAGCATAGGAGAATTTCAAGTGTTATTTTAGAGAAATTATACGAGGAGAAAATTATGGAAAAAATTGTTACAGTAAAAAATTTGTCTAAATCTTATGGAAAACAACTTGTTTTAGATGATATTTCTTTTGAAATATATAAAGGCGAGATTGTTGGCTTCATAGGGCCTAACGGTGCTGGTAAAAGTACTTTGATGAAATGTATGTGTAATCTGATTAATATTGATGCCGGCTCCATTAATATATGTGGATATGATTTAGTGAAAGATAGAAAAAACGCTCTGAAAAAGCAAGCCTCATTGATCGAAGGACCTGGCCTTTTTCTTACTATGACCGGGTTACAAAACATAAAATTATTTGCCAGCCTGCATGATGTATCTAAACAAAGATTACAAGAAATGATTGATTATAGCAGATTAGGAAAACATATAAACAAAAAAGTATCAGAATATTCATTAGGGATGAAGCAGCGTTTAGCCTTAGCTATTGCTTTGTTAAGCGAACCAAATTTTCTTATGCTAGATGAACCAATGAATGGTTTGGATCCAACAGGTATATTTGAGTTGAGAGAAGAATTAAGAAATATGGTGAATAAATATAACATGGCGCTTTTAATATCCTCACACCAATTAAATGAGATTGAGAAAATTGCGGATAGAATTATCTATTTAGACCATGGAAAAATAAATGAAGTAGAGAAAAATTCTACGACAACCAAATATATTATCAAATTAGATAAGGCATTAACAAATTATAATAATGATTATGAGTGTATGGCAATTGATAATCTATCCTATCAATTTACGATTAAGGATGAAAAAGAATTATCTCAATTAATTCAAAATTTGGTTTTACAAAAGCTGAATATTTTGGATGTGATAAAAATAGAGGATGATTTAGAAGATGAATATTCCAAAATCTATGAGGTAACAAAATGACACAGCTATTTAAATATGAATTAAAAAAGTTTATTTATAACAAAAAAAATATTGTTGTGGTGCTTGCTACTTTACTATTTCTTGGTATGTTCATTGCATATAATGATTACCAAGATCAGCAATACCCAAATAAAATGTACACTGAAATGACAAATGCAAGTGTATATTCCTCCAAAATGGTTAAGAATATAGAAACTTCAATGAAATATATGGAGGAAGGAACGAAAAAAGAAGAGTTTAAACAACAAAAAAAATTTTGGGATAATCTATCTACATCCTCTCTGATTTTATCATCAGGATACATGAAAAAGGACTACAAAAATGAAGATTTTGTTAAGGAACAAATCGAATGGTATCATCTGGTTTTAGATGGAAGAAAGAAAAATTATGATTTAGATCCAATTAGTAGATTAACAATCAGGACGATAAAAGAGCAAATACAGAAAGACCAATACATTGTGGATAATCATATAGAAATAATGAATAGTCCATATTCATGTAATTCATTAAATCTATTTAATCTTTTATTTTCTGATTATGTTGGACTATTCATAGCTTTTCCATTTCTCTTATTAGTTTTTGACATAGTAGCAATAGAATTTGAAAATAGTAGCTATAAATCACTATATACTTCAAATTATTCACGTTCAACTATCCTAATTTCTAAAACTATTTTTATTGGTTTATTAATCATCGCATATATTGCAATGATTAGTAGTGTCTTTTTCATATCCGGATTTAAATTTGGATTTGGAAATACTATTTATCCATATGCCGTTTATCCAGAAATTTATCCTTTCTATCAAGCTGTATTTCTTATGTTAGCTATATTTGTTATGGCACTGATGTCATTATCTGCAATAACAATCTTCATATCATATTGGACTTTCTCTTCTTCTGTCACGTTAGTTACTATATTATCATGTTATATGATGGTAATTGTCTTTCAACAAATATTAGATTATCGTTGGTTATATCCATATATTCCACTTTGTTATCCATTTAATAAAGATATCATCCAATATCATGGAACAATACAAAGTATTATAATAGGATTAGCCATGTCATTTGTGTTCATAGAAATAAGTATAAGATCCTTAAAAAGGAAAGATATTACTGTATAATCATAAAAATGAGTAATTACTGATATCCAAAATGGTAGAATTAAAAAAAGCATCTGTTATCACTTTAAGTAAACTGCAGAAGCTAATGGAGGGTAAGAAATGAGGGAATTTATTAAATTTGAAATATTGCGTAATATGAAAAGAAAAGAAGTTAAGTTAATCATATTTATCTTATTTATGTGTGAACTTATACTAATGATAACATTGTACAATAAATCTTCTAATGAAGATGTTTACAGTGCTTCATCGGATTGGGTTGCAACAGAATCGTATTTTGTTTTAAATGCTTCTCCAGATTTATTAAAACAAGGGAAAAAAGACGTTCAGAAATTATCAGAAAGTCTTTTGTTATATTCTAAATATGAACAAGATAAAGATTGGCAGAATATGTATCTAAAAGCAATGGAATATAATAGTTACTATGGACAAGTTTTTTCTTATTATCCTACAGATTTTAGCGAGTATTATATAAATTCAGATCGTCTTGAACAAATAAGAGCAAAATATGATTTTCCATCAATTAAATCTTATGGTAAAATTTTAGATCCATACGCAAATGCAGCAGAAATGTTTTCTTGGCCACTTCATGAATTAACTTATTTTACTGAACTATATGAAAAAAATCTAGTTCCTATGACTTATTCTTATGTGGATAGTACTACAGTCTTTTTACAGATCTTACGAAACATATTAGTTTATGCCACACCAATTTTAATTATATTATTATTTTATAATGATCGAAAAGAATATCATGATATGGGAATTGATAAAACTATGATGGTAATTCCAAAAGCAAGAAACAGATTTATTTTTGGGAAAGTTGTTGCTAATTCATTGATTATAATGATGATAATATTTGGGCCTATATTGTGTTTTACTTTAGTTTTAGGCATATTTGATCATTTCCAAAATTTATCTTATCCTTTATTCGCAAATAAAGCAGGTATATCAAATATACATTATTCTTTCTTTCCAAATTTATATAATTTAGGAACTTTACAAGAATCTATTGAATCAGGTGTAATGACGAACTTTGGATTGACATATACAAGTATAAATATGCTGTTTAATCCATACATGGATTTCATTCCCTTATGGCAAGGAATTTTATTAACGCTTATTTTATATATTGCTTTGATATTTTTGTATGTTCAAATCAATATGTTTATCACAAGATTAATTAAGAATCCAAACTTAGCTTTAACGATTAATATAGCATTAATTCTAGCATTGATATTTATATCGCCATTAACTTCAATGGAATTCATAAATTCTTTTAATCCATTGACATATAGAGATCCGGGTATGAATGTTATGGGAACGAGCTATTATCCATGGTCATTAGGTATGCTTGTCATCTTCAGCTATAATATCATTTTATATTTAGGTAATAGAATAGTTTTTGCTAAAAAGTATTATGGATAATCATTAGAGATTATAAAGTAGAAAATTAAGTCCTCTCGCCTATTGTTCACAATGATCAATGCACTAAAGTTTCGATAATGATTTCCTTAATTTCTTATCTATGAGATATATTATTTCAAATTGGATGTAGAAAAAAATCCTCAAATCGAGGATTTTTTTATAAACCACAAGCATATCTTCAAAGAAAAAAAGTTTTCCACATTTCTTTTTCTGTCATATCTTAATCTTCCTTATTTATAATATAATACATATTCCTCAAAAGCTTTTTTAAACTCTGTACATCTTTTCTGTGATAACGGAAGAATAGATCCATTGGCTATGATAATCTCTTTATTTCTTATTGCTTGGCTTCATTGCGCTTTACATGGAAACAACACACACATCATACTGCGCTTTATATATAAATTTGTTATATTTTACTTTGCGTTTTATATATAAAATAACCGTTTTTATATTGCGTTTTACCTCATGAAGATATATAATCAACTTGAGGTGATAGCTGTGCTATTTAAAAGAAAGATATATCAGAAATTAATTGATTGGAAAAATAATGCTGCTGGAGAGAAAGCTCTGATGATAGAAGGTGCTCGTAGAATTGGAAAATCCACAATTGTGGAAGAATTTGCGAAAAATGAATATAAAAGCTATTTATTGATTGATTTTAATGACGCAAGTGATGCTGTTAAGAATGCTTTTTCTCTTTATTTAAATGATTTAGATACTTTTTTCATGATATTAAGTGTAGAATATAATGTTCAATTATATCCAAAGGAGTCCATCATTATTTTTGACGAAGTACAACAATTTCCTAAAGCACGTCAATCTATAAAAAAACTTGTAAAAGATGGCCGTTATGACTATATAGAAACTGGATCGCTCATATCTATAAAAGAAAATGTTAAGGATATCACGATTCCTTCTGAAGAACGAAAATTGAAGATGTATCCTTTAGATTTTGAAGAATTTTGTTGGGCATTGAATGAAACAATGCTAGTTGAATATATAAAAAAATGTTATCAAGACCTCAAGCCTTTAGATGATACTTTGCATCATAAAGCTATGCTTCTTTTTAAGCAGTATATGCTGGTTGGTGGTATGCCAATGAGTTTATCTAAATACTTAGAAAATAATAGAAGTTTTATAAGTTCAGATGAAGAAAAACGGGATATTCTAGCATTATATCGAGATGACATAAACAAAATTCAAGCGAAATATCGTACAAAAGTTTTGTCCATTTATGATCAAATACCATCATTTCTATCACAACATGAAAAACGAGTACGCTTATCTAATATCGAATTGAACTCCGCTTTTCCTATGTATCAGGATACATTTTACTGGTTAGGTAATTCCATGATTGCCAATGAGTGTTTTAATTGTAACGATCCTAATGTTGGTTTAGCTTTAAATGAAGATCGTACCTATGTTAAATGTTATATGGGTGATACTGGTTTACTTGTATCTCATGCATTTAATGAAAAAGAAATATCCGATGGTCAATTATACAAGCAGATATTAAATGATAATTTATCCATCAATGAAGGTATGTTATTTGAAAATGCAATTGCACAATGTTTAGTAGCGAACAACTATCCTTTATTCTTTTACACAAAGTATAACAAAGAAAAGCATAGGAATGATATCGAGATAGATTTTATTATTTCTAATGGTTCTAAGACAAAACCAAAAATTCATCCTATAGAAGTAAAATCTAACAAAAAATATACAACAACATCTCTTGAAAAATTTGTTGAATTATATTCAAAGAGAATTGGTACTGCTTATATTATTCATACCAAAAACTTATCTGTGAAAAATTCAAAAATCGTTTGTATTCCAGCATATATGACATTTTGTTTATAGACTTAGCCTATAGAAATATAGGATTGGTTAGTATTAGATGAATATAGTGAAAAACCTTACTACATACAATCCTATAGAAACAATCCCAATTCACAAAAAAGTCCTTCACAATCATAGTGAAGGACAATACTTTCAACCCAACCATTTATATACCACATATCGGTCAGTGGTAAACTTTTACACTCTCTAAATTTTGTCTGCCTTTTTCTATTTACGATATTGATCCAACAAATCTTTTAAATCCTTCCCTTCCTCATGCAGCTGATCCATGGTTGTATCTCCTACTAGACTTCCTCCATCAATCACAATACAGCGATCCGCAATTGTTTCAATTTCTTCAATGTTATGTGTAGAAATTAAAATGATGGTATCTTCATGTAATTGTTCAATCAATAATTTAATCGTATCTTCTTTTGCGTATACATCCAATCCATTAAAAGGTTCATCTAAAACAATCAGTTTCGCATTCATCGCAAATCCTGCTGCAATCTCTGTTTTCATTTGTTGACCCTTTGAAAACTCTTTTATTTTTCCACCATCGGATATTTCAAACTTTGTTAATAGTTCATCATATTTGTTTTGATCAAAATGAATATAGTAATCCTTTAAAAAACTTCCATATTCCTTTGCGGACATATTCGGCATAAAACTACCTTCTTCACTGATGAAAGCCACATCCTGATATTGATCATAAACAGGTTTCTCATTCCATGAAATGCTACCGTTATCAATTTGAATCAAATCTAATATAGATTTCAACATAGTAGTTTTTCCACTACCATTTCTTCCAAGAATTCCAGTGATTTCTCCCTCCTGAAACTGTATGGATAAATTTTTTATACCTTTTCCATTTGTATATGTCTTACTCACATTATCTAATATTAGCATTATTTTTCCTCCAATTTCTCAAATGTTCCAAAATCCATCAAGCCATTCATATACGCAATTGACATATCGTAAGGGATGATGATATCTGTTTGATATAAGCAGGTATTACCTTCATATACAGCTAGTCGCCATCCTTGTTCATTTGGCAGTAGACCATTCACATATAATTTTCCATTCCATAACAGAATATCATGTACTTTGTTTACATCAAAATTAATATCATATAAAATTTCTAAATCATCTGCATCAATCAATACCAGCTTATCTCCTGTGGACATATACAGAACGTTATCCTTTTTTTGTATATATGTGCTTTGATCAAATGCTGTTAACCTTCCTTTCACGGAGATTTCTTTTATCAATGTTCCATCTGTTTGATACATTCCCAAATATATATTTTGCTTATCATGACTTGCGATATATAAGATATCATCTATAAACTGATTGGTATCATAAATTCTGTTTACAGGCAGTTTTGTTAGTTTTTTGACTTTCTTTTCACCTTTATTATAAGTGATATCATAAATATAATTATCACCTTTCATTGCTTCATTGGTAATTGGCGCAAAGATATAAGATTCTTCATTGATCTGATATAAAACATCCTGTCGAACTAGTTGAAGGTCATATGTTTCTTCCCCCTGATCCATCGCAAGATGCTCACGCTTCCATTCTCCAGCAGAATACATAATCATATAATTTTCATTACTGTAATCGGTTAAGTCAGTGAAAAATTTATAATCATTCGCATTTCTTTGCCATTCATAACCTACCAATGCTTCACTCAGACATTGTTGTGTAGGATTACATCTTTCTCCTTGATAAGTTTTTCCTTTATCACTTTGATATAATATATAAGCATCTAAATCTTCATATAAACGCTTCCTTGTATAGTCATAATGATTAGAAAATTTTTGGCTTTCTTTGTGATGTGTGGTATTTATTCTACCATTTTTTAATGTGAATTCCGTCATATTTTTTCCTATTTTATAAGAGGCATGGAAGCTTACTGGTGCTAATTCCTCACGATTTCCTTGTTCATTTTGAAACTCTAATGTCAAACTATGCGTCATATAGGAAGATGAACATAAATAAACCAATAATCCAATGGCAATAATACCAGAAAATACAACTGTTTTTTTCATGATTTCACTTCCTTTTTCTGCCTGAATATTTGTTTTAAAGTGATATAAGAATAACCCCAAGCAGCGATATAAAACATCATATGAAAGATCACAGAATAATCTGAATATTGCCAACAAAATTGAATTTGACAAAAATCTAAGATGATCACAGGGATTACGAATATAAATTTTTTCAACTTAAAACTAATCGTAAATACATAGCACTGTATTCCGATATTCATCCATAACATGAGATTTCCGATTAAATTTAAACGTTCATATGGAAGCATCGATTTAAAAATCACATTATCCCAGCTA
The DNA here is from genome assembly GCF_003434225.1 of Absiella sp. AM29-15. Lineage (NCBI taxonomy): Bacteria > Bacillati > Bacillota > Erysipelotrichia > Erysipelotrichales > Erysipelotrichaceae > Amedibacterium > Absiella sp. AM29-15. The sequence continues at coordinate 98,589 of NZ_QVFL01000005.1, read as the reverse complement.
GTAAGTACAATTTGATTGACACTGTGTATACCACTGATCATCAAATATAATAACCAGCTAAAATAAAATACTAGAAACAATCCAATAAAGGTAATCATATGAAATATTAACTCACTCCACATATAGGCTTTCTTTTCTGGCAACAATAAAATACGTTGATAAGTTTCTGTTTTAAATTGTTTAGATATCCGTCGTATTTGTATGATCCATAATGCAACCACACTTACCACTACAAGCATCAAATAGGTATAACTGTAAACCTGTTGCGTAAAACCAAGTGCCATCATACCCATGGCAACGATAATATAAAAGATAGAAATCGCTTTGATACTATGCCTGCTTGTCTGTTCCATAATCGTAAATATCTGTTTCATATGAACACCTTCTTCCACATGTTTCCTCTGCCTTAACGATATCACAGTTTATCTAAATACAGTAGTCAATTTTCAAATTTATTCCTTAGTTTAAAAACTTTCCATGTTCTTTTATTTTGCTTATCGTATGATCCATTCGATAAGGCACTTTGATTTCCCCTTTATAAACACATGCACTGCCCTGATATGCCTGTAGATACCAGCTTTCTTCCTCACTGCCTTTGGTCAAGAGATATAGTGTATCATTTACATATGTTAGATCATACATTTCCTGTTCAATCGTTATGGCATCTGTAGTTTTCATATGATCCATATCAATCACTCGATACTTCGTTCCCATTTTCCAAATCACATGATGATTTCTTACATACATTTCTGTAAGTGTATCGCCTTTGTGATATTGATAATCTATCTTCATTTCTTTCACCAGCGTACCATCTGTTTGATATACTGTGATATACAAATGGGTATCATCGTGTGAAAATACATATAATTCATTATCTGAAATCTCCATGGTTTCATATAAACGATTTTTAGGAAGTTTTGTGATGGCAGTGACTTTATTTTCTTGGTTTTCTTTCAAATTGATTTCATAAATCTCATTTTGTCCAGTGGCATGCTGGTCCATTGGCGGCATGAAATATATCGTATCTTTTCTTTGATAAACACCACGTCCTCTATCTTCTTTATTATCTTGAAAATACAAACCACGATGAATGTCTTTTATCTTATCTTTTTCTATACGATAACCCTTTGTCACAGAATCATTCACTTTACAGGTTGCCATATATTTTTTCAGTTGATATTCATCATTGCTGTTATCAGAAATACTTGTTGTTACAATTGCCTTTTGTTTATCATTGGGATCAATAAGTGAAACATCTAAGCGATATGATAATGGGTATGATGCTATATTTTCATCCTGAATATCACAATTTTGATAAGTATCTCTCCAATTATCACTTAATAAATAACTTTGATCATCCTTCATTTCATAGGATTTATCTCCAATGACTTCATTTTTACCATTATATAGGTTTTCATAAATGGTGGAATCTGTGGTTTGAATATGATACTGAAATTTACTGCCTGATGCTTGGATATCAATATCGCGCTGTCCAATTTGATAGGCTATTTGATAATTCAGAGAATCTAAAACTTTACGATTGCCTTCTAAATCATTCAATTCCATTTCAAATTGTTTAACTTGTGTACCTGATAACCACATACAACATAGAAACATAATTAAAGATATTAAAATAAATGCAACATATCCGGCCTTTTTCATTCTGACACCCTCTTTCGATTCAGGTTCATGAATTTTCTCATATGATAGAAATCATATAAAATTACGCCTGTAATAAATACTATAATAACAAAAAACATAGTTTCATCCACCGTATTCATATTGAATATCATCTCATATGATACAAAGATTGTTGGAAATACTGAAATCGTATTTTCTTTCAAAGCGATAGATAAGGAAGTCGCAAGGGTCTGGAATGCGAATAGCATGACATAAACAATCATCAAAGCAATATTCCAAATATTATCCATAAACAGAAATGAAATGGAAATCGTGGACCATGTCGCAATAATGAATTCATTACTGTTTGTAATACCCAATATCATATATGCATAAACAAACCAGGAAAAATAAAGACATACGAATAAAAACATATAGGATGCTAGACAAAACAATAATTCACTCACAACAAATGCATAGGATTTCACTGGCAACAAGCGTAATCTTACAATAGCACCATCTTTCATCAATTCATTGATTCGATTAAAATGCACCTTCATAATGATCAATAATCCTGCCATCAAAATGATATCAAACAGCAATTGATTATCTGCGAATAAGGCGATTGACATGATAACCACAACGCAAAAGATTGGATAAATCAAGCATAATTGTTTCATACTTTTTGCGCAATTCTGTTCCATCATAAACAGTATATCTTTCATTTTTCCACCCGCTTTCTTTACGCATACATGCGTTTTGGATACCAGATATTTTTCATGTATATACAATACGTGATACACAATAGTGCTGAAATCCCCAACATAGTAAAATGGTGGTAACATAATACCAATGGAAATATGGTAATACAAACTAGAATATCTTCTATCCGTTGTTTATGAAGCAGTCTGGATACCGCAAACACATGGCACCACATCGAAGTCGCAAGCAGCCATAGTAACATTTCCCCAGAATGACGCAAATTCATTACCAATATTTGAGCGATATAGCCATTCGATGATACAGCTTCCTGATAAAACATCTCCAGTTGTGCTGGTGTTACTTTCGTCTGATATTGTTCAATGGTAGATATTAAATTCAGCTTTAATATATAATGTATAAAGACGTAACAGCATACCAGCAACAGGAATACCACAATTGTATCTGCGATAAACCATGCATACTGATGTTTCCTTAAAAACATAAAGCGTTTCTTTCCACTATCATAGTCACGATACAACAAATATGCGAACGTTACGATATTTGAGATCATCACAAACAACAGATAAATGATCGATTTTGTGGTAAATGCGATGCTTTCTATTTCATTTATTGGCTGATCCTGCATATATGGCTTTAGTGTCCATTCTAATAGCACTGTTTTTTGTAGTACACAAATGACACCAATTACGACTCCCCATACCAGAAACATGATCCAATCTGTTTTTATTCGATGTACTATCGCTTTCCACATGTGTATCCCCTCCTTCATCTTTTAAAATCCATCCTAAAGCCTAAATTTTGATCATATGTATATCCACCACCATCTAATTTGTATAATTCCCATTCATAGATGCTTCCAACATACAATAATTTGCTTTTCTCATATACATAAATTCTCGCATCTGTTTCCTTTTCCTTGATGTTTTGATACCTTCCTAGCAAATAAAGTTTTCCATCTTTATAATACATATCCTGAATATAGCTTAATTCGTCTTGAAATGAATCAACGATTTTTCCACGATCTGCGTCAATCACATATATCGTTTCATCGATTTTTATATTAATATATTGATTGTTTTGCCTTAAGCTAATAAAAGATAAATCATCATAATCACAATTCTCTATACTTTCTATTTTTAATTCATATTGCTTATTCCCTTGTAAATCATAACCAGTGAAATACCAGTTTGGCTTATCATAGGAAACAACAATCAATAAATCTTTATTTCTTAATAATACAGAATCATTTCGCTGTGGCAGTTTCACAAACTTTTCAGCTTTAAAATCTTTGATTCGATAGATATAATTCTGTCCACTTCGATGATTATTTATTTCTGGCATAAAGTAATACGCACCATCCGACATAGGAATCGCAACACATACATCAAAATCATAATGATCTGTTGAATCATTTTCCTTTGCATATGTTTGATCATCTCTACCATCTTTTCTCTTTAAATATAAACTCAAGCTATCATCACTGTGCTCTACAATATCTGTACGAATTTCAGTTACTTTCTGACCATTCATATAATATACAAGTTGCGCTTCATCAATTTTTTGTTGATAAGATGTACTTCCATCAGCATTTGTTTCTAGCCATGGATTCGATGTTTCTTTGCCAATTCTATCTATATCCACACCTTTTATATCATCATAAAGCCTTGGATTCAGTACATCATAAGTAGGACTTTCCTTTACAATCTTTGTGGAAACATGTGCATCCTTTATACTAGCTTTTAAATAAGATTGTTCACCAGCATGTGTATATTCGATTTCCATATTCTTTAATACATCACGATTCCCTTGGATATCTTTTATTTGAAAATCTGCAGTTTGACTTTGATAGTAGAAATATCCCAATGAAAAACATCCACCTAATAAACCAACACATAGAAAGCTGATTAATTTTTTCATCGTTTCCACCATCCTTTTCCACCTAATAATGTATTCAAAAGATATAAGCTAATCCCAAATGCCAGTAAGATGATAAACCATACATATGATTGATCTATAAAAAACCACATCACTACAAATATCAATATAATAAGTGCAGGCAAGACATATTCCTTTTTCACAAACGCAATACAAACGGTTGTAGATTGAAGGCTGAGAAATAACCAATAGCCTATTATTGTACATAGCTGAATAAAATCAGAAGAAAACACATAATATAACAACTGATTATCTAATGCGGAAGATAAGTAAAATATTTCTCTATGATTGGCTATATTTAATGGGTATATCTGGTAAATGATTATCCAGCTAATGAGTTCTCCAATTATTAACAATCCAAAAGATGCGAGCATAAACAAGCATTCACTTTTGACAATGGTACTTCTTTGTTTAGGAAGAAGGAATATACGATTCCAGGAACCATGCGCATAGGAACGTTTCATTCTACGATATTGAATATAAATCAAACAAATACATGCCAATATCATAAATTTCTTAAAGTAAAGTGAATTCATAAGATTGTAATATTTAGAAAAATATGAATATATCAAGTTCGTTATCATCAATATCATACTGATTATAATGGTTGGTATCATGCTTTTTTCACATGTTTCCTTCATGATTGCCATGATTTGTTTCATCGAAATCCCTCCTTTTTTTATTTATGAATCTAGAAACTCAATGTCATGAAGTCCTCCTTTGGACATATCATTGATTGCTTGTATTACTCCATGATAGACTTCTTTATCATGTTCATAGACTTTAATATCAAGTACCTTACTTGTTAAATTGATTGCATAAAATCTGCCATTTTGATATGCTGTTTTTATCAGATTTTGTCGATTTATAACCTTACATTCATCTACAACTTTCATGGCTTTACAATCAAATGCATAATATGTTGTATCATCATTTAAAACGATGTAATGATCTATGAGCTGATTATTAATACTATAAATATTCTTGGTTGGAAGCTTTGTTTTTTGATTAATAGCGCTATTTTCATCAAATGACAGCATATACATTTCTTTGGTTTTCTTTTCAGATGCTAACACAAACAATTGTTGGTTCATAACATAATAGTTCATATATTCATATTGATCATCCAGCTTCGCAACTTTTTCTGCAATCAGCTTATCATCCTTCGTCATCACTTTATATAAATAAACATCTCCACTGACATTACCTGAGTTATTTGGGATAAAATAATATTCATGGTCTTTTATTTTCTTTAATGTGAATGTGAAGTGTTCATATGCATTTGGACGTATGATTGATAAATTTGTTGTATCGTTGTTTATGATCGTTTTTTCTTGATAGATTTGATATCCTTTTTTTGATACATCCTTTAAACCTGTTTCTAAAATAAATGAATGAAATGAAGAACCGCTTCCTGAAATTCGGTAGTTTATATTTACTTCATCTATATCTCTTCGATATAATTTACAATCATCCTCTGAACAAGCAAAGGTATCATCCTTGACTTCTTTCCATCCATCATTATTTTTATCATCATAAACTGGTTCTTGGTCTGCGTAAAGGATTTCCTCATGATCGTTATAATTTACAATTTGATAAGTCACTTCTTGATTCTTATAAAGAACATCTATTGCTTTAGGTGTATTGAAAGTAACCTTCATTGTAATATCATTTAATACATCTGGATTCCCACTCATCGTATGAATTTTAAAGTCTGCATGCGTGTATACATATTGTAAAGAAGCATATCCCAGCAACAATAATACAATGGATGAAATGATAAAGTATTTTGTTTTTTTCATCATGCATTCCTCCTAACTCTTAGCCATTTTGCCAAGAAGTAATAATTCATACATATAAACAAGAAACACATCATAATCATTACCCAGTTTTGAAACTGAAGAACACACAACACTGCGATGATACCCATTCCCAAATTTAATAACGCAATCCCAGTTTTAGACCAGGCATGTGAGCAAAATGTATAAAATACGATAAGCATTGCCAGCATGTTTAAAACGATTAGCATTGCTAGAAATCCCTGTATTTGAATAGGCGCCAATACAGAAAGCAAAGGACTATTTATCACAGTAAAGAATAAGGCATTTACAGAATATGCTGATTCAAAAATCCACATAGAACAAATCCATGATAAATAACAGGTCACAATCAACATGAATAATGATGATGACACAAATATTAATTCACTCCATAACAAGCTATAACGCTTGATTGGTAATATTCTCATTCTTTGATATGCCCCATCTGCCACAATGCTTTTCATTCGTTTATCGTGTATGATCAAAATGACTGCGAGCATTATCACGATAAGTATCGTCCATAGAAATTCATCCATATCCAAAAGGAATGTTCCTAATATGAATCCTATTATATAAGTGATACATAATGGTTTTAGTGATTTTGCACATGTTTGTTCAATTAATTGGAATGTTTGTTTCATATGGGTGCCCTCCTTTCTTTTTATTCTAAATTTGCAGATACATCCACATAAGAATGGTTTGTATATACTTGTGAATCTGTTTTACTCTCTAGCTTCATAAGTCCTCTATATAATTCTTTATTTCCTTTTATTGCGATGATTTCCATATTTGTATAGGATACATTCGTTTCTTCCACATAGCCATATATTTTTGCCACAAAATAGAATGTGTTATCTTTATATAAGATATCTTCATATCTAAATCTTACATTTTTATTATTATCTGATTTTTCAACCGTTTCTAGACTACATTGATCTAAGATCTTCATTGTATCCATATCCACAATATAACAATTATCTTCATCCATAATACTGATGATATGATTATGGATAAATATATAATTAATCCTCTTGTCAGATAATTTTACTTCCTTAAGGAAGTTTCCTTTTTCATCATACTTTTGAAAATAATAATCACCTTGCTTTTTCACAATCATATATAGCTTATGATTGTATGTGTAAAGTTTTAATTCCTTTTGATGTTCAGGCAGGCTCGCTAGTTCTTCATAATACGCTTTTTCATCTTGTATATAAATACGATAAATATGACTGGTTCCTTTGGTATACGCATCACGATATGGCACAAAGTAGTAATCATCCTGATCTTGTACGATAAGATTAGTATCGTTATTTGAATAAGCATATATATTATTTTGATCATGTAAGTCCTGAAGCCTATAAATAGAATTTGTACTTTCATCATATAATTCTTCTATGATTTCATAATCATCATTGGAATACATTGTAAGTTCAGGATTGATGGTTATGTTCATAGGATGATAATTTTGATTATTATAAACAGCCAATCCAGTAGGTAAAAAGATTGTATAAACCATGTCTGCTTGTGAAACTGTTCTGTTTTTATATTTATCTTGTTTCTTCCATTCACTATTGGCTTTTGCGTTTTTGTAATCTATATATACACTTACAGAATCATCAAAACTGAGATCTTTCATCATCTTTATATTGCTTTTTTTATCAATATTGGTATGCATATTTCCCTTTTCAAATGTAAGACTCGCATGTGATGAATTTTCATATCTTTGTGTATTAATTTTCATATTCACTTTAATATTCTGTAAAGCAGATACATCCCCATGAATTGTTTGATATTCCAAATCAGGTTGATGATAAAGTATCGCAAATGTAATTGTACTCATTAAAATCAATACAACTGAAACAATCATAAACACTCTTACTTTTTTCATTTTGATTGCCTCCTTACGCCAAAGGCTGATTTCAATAATTGATAAGCGATAAACCCTATCATCATATAAATAAGCATTAAGATAAAGCTTCCAAACAAATATTCCATAAAAGTAACAATGACAAGAATAAATAATAAGATAACAGAAATACCACAGTTTTTACTATCCAAGGCGATTGAAACATGAAGAAATGTAAATACAATCGTTATGATACATACAACAATGATCATCATCACCAAGTGTGTTAAAGAAAATGGCATAAAGAAGAATGCTGCTTGATGATCTAACAAATAAAACCAGAATGTATTCCCCTGGAAGTAAATATGATCTTTGATAGGAAGATATAAAACTGATATTACCAGCTGTTGTACAACAATCAATAACGCATAGGATACACCAGTAAAAAGTAATTCACTGTGTAAGAAAGATTTTCGATTCATAGGAATTAACCGTATACGATTGATTGCGCCATCTTTGATTAAACTATTCAGACGATGTACATGGATACGATTTACAGCTATAAATCCAATAGCCATCAGAAAATAATAAACCAAAGCATCTGAATCAGGATTCATTAATCCTAGAGTGCATTGCACAATAAATAAAATGATATAGATAATACATAAATGCTTGACACTTTGATCACAAGTATTTTCCATATATTTAAACGTTTCTTTCATAATTTCCCCTTTCTGTATTACATCCATAATACACCTCATATACAAAAAAATTAATCTTCCCAATACTTTGTCAGTAATGCGATCACTTGTTGGAAGTTCATTCCACTATTTTTACAGTTTTGTATAAACTCTTTAATATCTGATTCTACAAATTCATTTCGTATCTGGTTTATAATTTCATCATTGACCACAATCACGCTTTTTACATTGCTGATGGTACGAATAATACCTTCTTCTTCTAGCATTTTATAGGCTTTTTGAACAGTATTTGGATTGATGGATAACTGTGTAGCAAGTTCTCGACGACTTGGTAATTCCTCATGATCTTTAATTTCATTCATCAGGATGCGCTGTTTCATGTAACGACATATCTGAATATACACTGGCTCCTTCTTATGTAGTTCCATTGAGTGAAAGGATATCATCATACCACCTCCTTCAACTGTATTATGGCACTAATACACTTAACTGTCAATAAAATTATAAAAATAAAAGATTTTTATATTTTTTCTTGCATGAGATGCGTATGTTTTGGATAAATCATAATGAAAAGTTCTTAAAGTTTTCATTAAAGAATTAAATCTAATATAACATTTATTATCCATTTTTTACATAAGTTATAATCTGACGTAAATCTTCTTCATTACAACATTGATCTGTGATATATAACCCAATGTTTAAAAAAGACTTTTTCACATTTAATACGAGTACAAGCTCATGTTCATTTATAACAATTGATTTTTTTCTATTAATTTCTAATATTCCTTTGCTTTGTAAATCAATATTATTTTCGTTTAAATTTATGATAGCGCTTTTATCATTGTATTTTTTAAATGAAACAATTGCATATAAATAATGTGCCATGACTATTATGATCAAACACACAAATATAAAAATGAAATTAGAATCTTTCATGACTCTACTGAAATATGAAGAAAATAATATATGAAATATTAGATAAATAAAACATAAGATTTTTACAACCTTAAGAAACGGTAAGCAAGAATCAAAAAAGAGTTTAGAAAATGGTATTAATTCCTTGAAGTTTTTATATACTAATTTAATTTTCATAATAACCTCCTATATAATATAATCTGCATGTTAATTATATTCCTAAATTATATATTTTTCTATAAACAAAAAAAGCTGTTTTCACAGCTTTTTTACTATCCAATAGAATTAATGATGGCTCTTGATAACAATGGCACAATCTGATTTTTTCTAGATAAGATATCTTCTTGGAAACTATGCGTTTCCCCATCTTTATCAGGGAATGCTTCCACAACTGTTTTTTCAAGTTCTCCGGATGCATAGAAGATAGAACCATTTTCAAGGATACTTGTAAATGCCACAACTAATAAATCTAATGCTTTCGCATTCACAAAATCATGCATGGCTGCTTTTAATTCTGTTTCTATTTCTCTTGCTTCAGATACCTGATAAGCAATAATCTGAGCGATAGCCACAGCTTTCCCGTCAATTTCAAAGCGTTTGATATCCTGATTTAATAGCTCATCCATTGATTTATTGGAAATGTTGCTGCTGACTTTAAAGATTTCTTTCGCAAATACATCAATATCAAGTTCTGCGATATCTGCCAGAACTTTTGCCATTCCCATATCTTTTTCTGTTGTGGTTGGCGATTTAAATTTCAATGTATCTGAAATGATAGCCCCTAGTAGCAGACCAGCTGTTTCTTTTGGAATACTCATCTGATTTTCCATATACATAGAAGTAATAATGGCAGCTGTACTTCCAATAATTTCATTACGGAAGAAAATAGGACGGTTTGTCGCAATATCACTAACACGATGATGATCAATGACCTCTAATAAATCAGCTTTCTCAATACTTTTTACAGATTGGGAATATTCATTATGGTCAACTAAGATTACCTGCTTATTGTGCTGATTCAGGATATGATAACGAGAAACATAACCGCAAAGCTTGTTGTCATCATCTACGACTGGATAACTGCGATATCTTGATTTCAACATTTTCTTTCCAACTTCATCCACAAATTCGTTGATATTGAAGCTGACAAGATCCGTTTTCATAATCAGTTTCACAGGTGGTGCAAAGAACAGATAACGTGTTGTATTCATTGTTCCATGCCCTGATCGAACAATTGGACAATGGAACTGTTTTGCCATTTCTAATACTTCATCGGCAATTTCTTCTGTCCACACAACCACTAACATTCCTGCGCCTTTCGCAATGGCAGTAATCTGTGCATCCTGATCATTTCCTACAATTACCATACGATCTTTTAATTCATAATTACGAAGGCGTGTTTCCGCAATCGCAATGATACTGACTTTTCCATTAAAATGACGCTTAGGATCATCATATATCACAGAACCATTAATTGTTTTCGCAATATATTCTGTCGGCGTTTCTTTCAATAATTTAATAGACAATGCGGTATCGCCCAAACCAATGGTTGCGACATCAGAACGAGTAACCATACCCATCAATTTCCCTTGTGTGTTCACAACACCAAATGACTGCTTATTCTCGGATGTCATAAGCTCTAATGCTTCTTTGATGGTCGTTGTTGGCGAAATCGTTAATGGATCATCAATTTCTATTTCATCAAGTGTAGCTCTGGCATCTTCAAACAGCATTGGTTTTTCAATATGGAATCGATCTAATAAATATTGTGTTTCCGCATTGATATCTCCTAAACGACATGGAATTGCATGAACGCCTTTGCGTTCTTTAAACTGTGCATAAGCAATCGCAGAAACAATTGAATCTGTATCTGGATGGCGATGTCCAGTTATATAGACAGTTTTATTTTTTTTCATGGCATCTACCCCTTTTAGTACGTTTTAATTATAGCGAAGATGATAAAAAAAGCAATTCATATTACTAAGAAGTTTTTCAAATTTGTCATGAATGAAAGATATCCTCCATTTCATATCAAATGAACTTCCATATTTTGATAATTTTACTATGATCACACAAGCATGATTCATTATAAAAAGGATTGAATTGACATCAATCCCACTAATCTTAAAACCAATAATCTTCTGGACGTTCTCTACAAGGTGTCCTTCCACTTACTGAACATACATTGGCTAGACCACGATCACCGCTCCATCCACAGCCCCATGAGAAATCTGCGCCGGAAGTATTAAAATAATTAATTGCATCCGCTACACTCATTTTCCCAAGATTAAACAACTCCACATGCGCATGTGGACCACTTACATTTCCACTTGCCCCTGTTCTGCCAAGCAGCTGTCCTTGTTTAACCTCTTGTCCTGCATGAACCATAAAATCTTCATGTGCCATATGTGCAAAACTAACAGCATAAGTTGTGCCATTAACCTGTGTAAGGAACATAATCGTATTCGCTCCACCTAATGGCCAGCCAATCATATGATTCAGATACCCATCGTATGTTCCATAAGGGTTTGCGGCAAACAAGATGATTCCATCCGCAGGTGCCACAATGGCTGAACCTACACCAACGCCAAAATCAACGCCTAAATGTACACCGCCGCCAAAGCTTGCAGGATAATACCAGGTACCGGCAGATAAGCCCCCATTAATTGGACTCATCAAGCCATTGCTTGTATGATGAATTGTTCCACCACTTCCACTATTCGTGGAATTTTCTTTATTATAATCAATTTTCTGTGCTACAGATGTATTAATATGTATCATATTATTCTGTAAAACTGATGCATCCGCCTTCACATTACGTACTTTTTCATATAAATCCGCTTCCTGTTTACGATATTGATTTAACAGTTTCTCACGACTTGCTTTTAATTTTTCCTGACTTTTCTTATTCTTTTCATTTTCAACTTTCGCATCTTCTTCATTCTGTTTCAAACGTTGTTTTTCGTTCTTATCTAAATTTAATTCCTCTTTTTCTTTCTGAATTTTTTGAATCTCAATCTGATCATTATCCGTGATCTTTTGAAGTCCTTCTACCTTACGAATCAAATCCATTAAATCCTTTGCGCCCATTAATATTTCAATATTTTCATTCGTTCCAACATGTACCTGATCATTTACCATTCTGCTTTTGATCAGCTTATCTCGTTCCTCAATATTCTTTTCTTTTATTGCGATATCTTTATCAAGTTTCACAATCTGACCAGCAATCTTTGAAATTGTCGCTTCATTTGCTGCGACTTGCTTATCTAAATCTTTTATGATATCACTTTGTTGATTTACCAGTTTTTCTAATTCATCAATATTATCTACAACTTTTGCACTCTGATTTTCTAATTTACCAATTTCATTTTCTACATCGGATTGCAATCCCTGGTAATATTTTTTAAACGCTTTACAAGCTTGTGCCTCTTCCTGTGTTTCCTGGGAAATAGAACATTTACTTAACCATTCATCTTCATTTCCAGCAAAATCATAAGCATATATATGTGATGTACCCAAACATACAAACAAACTTAATCCTGTCATAACACAAAAAAACTTTTTCTTCATCAAAACACTCCTTTCTAATTTATGTATTTCTTTTCTTCTTTATTATATCACTAAGAAAAAATATAAAAAGACTACAATTTCTGTAGTCCTTTACCTTATAAATTCAACATCCTTTGTAGACAGGAAAATACATGCTTATCATGCAGGGTCTTTTCAATACGGATACACCCACGACGATAAGATTGTATCTGTTTCTTACGGTTTGCAACCATGAACACGGGTAGAAATGTTGGATTACAATATTTCAATTTCCTTGCTTCTACGCCATCATGTATTGGTGTGCCACCTACAATTCGACATGCATAAACGTATTGTTTATCATTCATGGAGGGTCGTAAAAATTCACCAATCAAATAGTCAATTTCTACATCACATCCAGTTTCTTCCTTAACTTCACGCAAAACACATTCTTCCAATGTTTCCCCCTTTGCCTGACGCCCTCCTGGTAAATCCCACAAAGGAAAATCTTTTCTTTTCACAAGTAAAATATCGTGTTTTTCATCTTCTATCACCGCAAAACATCCAACTGTATTTCTCATATCACATCACCCGGCTATTAGTTTAACACTTGTGAAGTGCCTCTTTCTTAAGTTTATATTACGAAATATGAACAGTTTTGAAATATTATGCGAATGAAAATTAAAGATATAAAAATAAACTTATGTATATCGTCTTTAAGATAGGATATTTTATATATGATCGTATAATCTTATACATCCATTTAATAATATAAATATGATACATATGAAGGATATAGTAAAAAACATAAACTATGAAAATTCACAATCAAATAATCAAAAATTAACTTTTCACTATTTAGAAAACAGATTGAAACATTTCTTCATCACTTTTTTCCAATAGTTTTCCCATTTTATACAAACTTTTAAAATAATTTGATTAGTTTCTCTATTTTATACAAACTTTTGAAATTATTATCTTACTTTATGTATACCACCTATTCTACAGATAATGAAATCATTGATTATACCATTCAATATTTAAACTCACCAAATTATCAATTGAATTATATTCGTACAAGATGAAATAACTTATCAAAAAATCATGCTTATCATAAGTGTGATTTTTTTATTTGATAAATAAGCATTGCTTATTCAAACTCATATATTATAATAGAAGTATAAGAAGGTGATTCATATGTTAACGTATATCATCATTATAACAATCGTTTTTCTCTGCGGAATTTTCTTTCATTTTGAATACATAAGCGCCTACTACATGCTCGCTTCTTTCTTTTATTTATATTATCAAATTGACCATGATCGTTATACTTTCAAAGAGTATCTTACATATATGGTGCCATTCACGATTATCGCATTTTTGCTGTATGTTATCGCTATACAAATTACACATACCGTACAGTTCAATACAACGATTTCAGCCTTGTCCATGCAGTTGTTTTTTATGATCAGCAGCATTCTTTTGAAAAGACAATTTCGAATGTAAATGAAATGCCAGCTGATATATCATATAAAAAATCACGATAGAATAATCTTCTCATATCGTGATTTTTTTATAATCAATACGATTACACCTATCGTATTTTATTTCATCATCGTTATATAAACTTAGTCCTTTTTCAGTACTAAAATATATTTTTGCTTACTGCTTCTTGGTTTATCTGGAATTGTCATTTCTAAAATCCCCTGTTTAATCAAAGCATTTAAATGCTTAGAAGCAAAATTTTTTGCGTCCTTAAAGCCACAATATGCAGCTATTTCTTTTCTACTATGTGGAACTCTGCAATATGAAATAATTTTTTCTCTCAACTCAACTTGGGGGTTGACTTGGGGGTTGACTTGGGGGCGGAGTTGGGTGTCATTCTTCATATTTTTTTATATATCCCTCATCTTCTTTATATTGTGTTGCAATATATTTTTGATTACTACTATTTGGTTTATCAGATATAGTCATTAACAAAATACCTTGATTTACCAATGGTTTTAAATGATTAATAGCAAAACTTTTTATATCTTTAAAGCCACAATATGCAGCTATTTCTTTTTTACTATGTGGAACACTGCAGTATGAAATGATTTTTTCTCTCAGTTCAACTTGGGGGTCAACTTTGGGGGTATCTTGGGGGGTATCTTGGGGGGTATCTTGGGGGTATCTTGGGGGTATCTTGGGGGTATCTTGGGGAGAAACTATAAATATCTCCCCAAGATACATTAAACAGTATTCACCAAAATATTATGCTTACCTTATCCAATACTATATTTCACTTAATCCCCTCTTTTCTAATGACACACGCATTTTCCTGTTATAAAATATATAATGTAAAACCAAAACGGCATATCGGCAAACTTTTTTCCTTAATTGCCGGAATGCTACGGTAAATCATAACAAGCTACTGAAAGCGCTTTGATGCTATAATGCAAGAGGAAACAAGGAGAGGAGGATAACACTTCGTTTCATTTCAGTATACAACCTATGGGGGGACAAAGATAACGATCGTATCTACCTAAATGAAAAAGAAAGGTGTGTCAAAACATGAAAAAGGCTTTAATTATTTGTGCTGCTGGTATGTCATCTAGTATGATGGCCGCAAAAACTACAGACTGGTTTAAAACAAACAACAAAGATTATGAAATGGATGCTGTCAGTGTGACAGAAGGTCAAAAGATGATTGAAACAAGCGATTTCGATTTATTCTTAATCAGTCCACAGACAAAGATGTATCTAAAAAAATTCCAGGCAACTGGTGAGAAAGTAGGAAAAAAAGTTGTTCCTATTCCACCACAAGCATATGTGCCAATTCCTTCAGGAGTGAAGAATTTAGCTGAATTTGTCTTGAAAGAAATGCCTGAATAGTGACCTCGTGAAAGAAAAAGAACAAAATCTACTGTTACAGCTTTTTGAAAATCAGGATCATTTCACGACAAGCAAAGAGCTATCTGAAATCTTATCTCTATCTGAACGAACGGTGCGCACATATATTCATAACCTGGAATCCATTGTAAAAGAAAATGGTGCTGAAATCATCGCCAAGCAGGGCTATGGCTACAAGCTTCAAATGATACGCCCCATGCAATTTGAAATGTTTCTGAATAAACATCAAATACAGCATGTTGGTGAAAATGAAAAGAAGGCAGAACTGGAAACATCTTTAGATCGACAAAACTATATCTTAAACAAAATGCTCATCGAAGATGAACACGTCTTTTTAGAGATGCTTGCGGATACCCTTTATATCTCACGTTCTACTCTTACAAAGGATATGAATGTCATTAAGAAGATGCTGGAGCCTTATGGGTTGAGTATTGTCAGTAAACCAAATTATGGTACATGGATACAGGGAGAAGAAAACGATAAACGCTGTTTTATTATGAATTATTTCTTTAAAGGATCACGATTTAATTCCATTCAGGAATATATGGATCACACGAATTATTTTGATGATATTCCAACGGAAAGCTTCATTTTAGTCATACTAGATGAATGCCGAAAAAATCATATTAAGTTATCTGATGTGATGATTCAGAATGTATTAATGCATTTAACATTAAGCATCAAAAGAATAGAAAAAGGATTACAATTAAATACATTCACACTAGATACAGAGTTTATAAACAGCATTGAATATCATACTGCCACAAATATTATTCACCGCCTAGAAGACGATTTTAAGATTCAGTTTCCAGAAGAAGAAATTGCATATCTTACCTTACATCTTGGCGCAAAAAACAATCATCCGCTACATGAACCAAATGTTGTCATGGAAAAGGTGGAACAACAATTAGATACAATACTTAATCAAATGGAAGAAGAATTGGGAATCTTTCTGACAGATGATATGTTGTTGAAAAATTGTTTGATGGAACACCTTCGTCCAATGTTGATTCGTGTACATCAGGGAATTGTTTTAAAAAATCCATTATTAAATGAAATCATGTCTGAACACAGGGATGTTTTTGATGATACCAAAATGTATCTTTCTACGATGCCATGTCTTGAAGGATGTGAAGTATCGGATGATGAATGGGCGTATTTGACATTACATTTCATGGCTGCAATCGAGCGTTTACAAGAAAGAAATAAGCTTCAGGTATTAGTCATTTGTTCAACTGGTTATGGTAGTGCGCAACTATTAAAATGCAGGATTGAAAAAGAATTTAGTGAACATATCCATGTCGTTACAGAAATGGGCTATTTTGAGATGAACGAAAAAGCTTTACAAGGAATTGATTTGATTATTTCATCTGTCAATCTGGATTCAGTAATCTTTGGCATACCATTTTTACATGTATCCGTATTCTTAAGTGATCAGGATAAAGCTGCAATTCGCAAGTTTATTGATGATACATTATCTAAAAGAAAACATATCGAAGAAAGTTATGGTAAAGAACTTTCTATCAAAGAGAAAAAAGAAGTCTTTGATACCTATATTCATAAAGAATATTTTCAAGTATTTCAAGGCGATATCACATTTGAAAGCATTGTATCCACATTAATCAAACGTTTGAGCTATCAGGAAAAAGAAAGCTATACCAAACATATGCTGGATCAAATCAAATTAAGAGAAAACATGGGTTCTATTATATTCAGTGAAACCATTGCAGTACCACATCCTGCAATACCAGTAGGACGTATTGCCTCTATTGCTGTTGGCTTAGTGCCAGATGGTGTAGCATGGAGTAAAGATGTACCCAATATCAAAATTGTATTTTTACTTTCTCCATCCTATCTAGGAAATCAAGGAGTAAAAACTATGACCAAAGCAATTATTCGATTGATTGATATGCCAGAGGTACAAAAAGAACTTCTGGAATGTCCAAAATTTGAAGAATTCAGAAAAATATTTTTAAATCTTATGTAAGAAAAGGAGGGATATCATGGCAGTAATGGAGGAATCCCAATCACAGCTGGTTGCTTTTAATATCATATTACACAGTGGTTCTGCACGTACTAGTATTCATGAAGCCTTGGCTTGTATGCGAGAAGGTAAGTTTGCAGAAGCAGAAGAAAAACTGGAAGAAGCAGATAAAGAATTGGTCTTAGCCCATCAGGCACAAACAGATTTATTACAGGAATTCAGCCGTGGCACTACCATTGAAATACAGATCATCATGGTGCATGCTCAAGATCATCTGATGACAACCATGACCTTGCTGGAAGTCGCTAAGGAAATGGAACATTTATATAAACGAGTATAAGAAAGGTGAGAACGATGTCAAAAAATAAAAAGGTAAATCAAACATCCATAGAAACACAAAAGAAATTAAGCAGCTTAAAGAATATGTATTTTAACCGCTACCTCATGGTACGCTACTTTCTGGCTGTCTTTGTATTCTCTAATTTCTACTGGGCGCTGTACACACAGGGGCAATGGATTATGGCGCTTCCCTGTACAATGTTGTTATTGGCAGTGAAACCATGTTTTGATGTAATTCGTTCCTATGGGGAAACAAATATCGATATGAAATGGAGTACCATCTATTTCCGTACACAACTGGGAGTAAATATTGTAGCGGGGATTTTGATGTGGACAGGGATGTTTCATGATTTATTTCCTTTTTTAAGTGACATCATGACTTCACGTATCATTGCATCTACGATTTTATTGATTGGTGGTATCATGGCATTTAGCTGTATCAAACGATTAGATAAAATCGAGCGTAATGAAGATAAACAATATCAACGAATAATGCAGTATGAAAAAGCATTAAAACTGCATCTATAGTAAAAAGGAGAAAACATTATGTCAAAAGTATTTGATTTTTTAAAGAAATATCTGATGGGACCAATGGGTAAATTATCAACGTTCCAGTTTGTACGTGCCATCATGGCAGCTGGTATGGCATCTATACCATTTACCATTGTTGGATCTATGTTCTTAGTATTAAGTGTTATACCACAGGCATTCCCTGTTTTACAAGGAATCTGGGATGCTTCCTTTGTGAAATTTAACGATTTATATATGATAGCAAATCACTTTACCATGGGTGTGCTTGCGATATATTTCTGTATCATCATGGGGTATGAATTAACTAAGATCAAAGCAAAAGAAAACGATTTAAATCTTGACCCTTTAAATGGTGCAATGTTAAGTTTAATGGCATTCTTATTCACAATTCCTGAGCTTACCATTGATGGTGGTATGATGAAGCTTGTACAAAGTATCACAGATTCTGAACATGTATTCAATGGTATCCGTTTAGGTGACTTCGCTACACGTTTAGGTACAGAAGGTATCTTTACCGGTATCCTGATGGCAGCCTTAGCTGTATGGTTGTATTCTTTATGTGTGAAAAAGAACTGGACAATTCGTATGCCAGAAGCTGTACCTGCTGGTGTTAGTAAATCATTTACCGCATTGATTCCAGCTTTCGTTGTTGCATTTGTGGTATTAATCATCAATGCATTATTGGTATTAACTGGCTATGATATTTATAAAATCATTCAGATTCCATTTAGTTTCGTAACCAATGTCACAAATACCTGGTATGGTATGATTATCATTTACTTCTTAATTGGTGCATTATGGTGTGTTGGTATCCATGGTGCTACTATCATCACTTCTTTCACAAATCCTATCGTTTTAGCAAATATGGCACACAACTTCGATGCTGTACAATCTGGCAGCGGACAGATTTATGCATATGCTGGTGAATTCAATAACTGTTATGTTACGATCGGTGGTTCAGGCGCAACTCTTGGACTGGTTATCTTCATGGTATTTATGGCAAAATCTGAACAGTTAAAAGTATTAGGAAGAGCTTCTATTGTACCTGCATTCTTCAATATCAACGAACCAATCATCTTTGGTACACCAATGATTTATAACCCAAGTTTATTGATTCCATTTATCCTTGCGCCAATCGTTAGTTCTTTGATTGCATTCTTCGCAATCGATACAGGACTTGTCGCTCCAATGATTGCACAGGTACCTTGGCCAACACCTGTTGGTATCGGCGCATTCTTAGGTACGGCTGGTGATTTCAAAGCAGTCATTCTTGCCTTAGTTTGTATTACAGTCGCTACCATCATTTACTTCCCATTCTTCAAAGCTTATGATAAGAAGCTATATAAAGAAGAACAGGGACAAATAAGTGCTGAATAAATAATATCAGGAGGATAGCATATATCCTCCTATCAAAGTAAAATAAAGGAGAAAATTGTATGTTACATAAAAACTTAAAACCATTTCCGCAAACCTTTCTGTGGGGTGCCAGCACTTCTGCCTATCAGGTAGAAGGTGCCAATCTGATTGATGGCAAGGGTCCATCTTGTCAGGATATCAAACAAGTACCAGAAGGCACATCCGATTTAACCGTATGTGCTGATCATTACCATCGTTATAAAGAAGATATCGCTTTAATGGCTGAAATGGGATTTAAAGCTTATCGTTTCTCTATCTCATGGTCAAGAATTCTTCCAGAAGGTACAGGTGATGTGAATCCAAAAGGAATAGAATTCTATAATAACCTGATTAATGAATGTTTATCTCATAACATCCAGCCAATTATTACAATGTTTCATTTTGATATGCCTGCGAAACTTGACGAACGTGGCTCTTGGTCAAATCGTGAATCCGTGGATTGGTTCGTGAATTTTGCGAGAATCTTATTTGAAAATTATGGCGATCGCGTAAAATACTGGTTAACCATCAATGAACAAAACGTTTTAACATTATCAGGTCCTGTGATTGGAACACTTCATATTCCGGAAGGATGTACAAATGAGCTAAAAGAAATCTATCAACAGAATCATCACATGTTAGTGGCACAGGCAAAAGCAATGGCATTATGTCATGAATTATTGCCAGATGCGAAAATCGGACCTGCGCCAAATATTTCACTTGTCTATCCAGCAAGCTGTAAACCAGAAGATGTACAGGCTGCCCAAAACTTTAATGCCTTAAGAAACTGGTTGTATCTGGATATGTCTGTATATGGTGTATATAATAATCTGGTTTGGGCTTATTTAGAAGAACATGATGCATGTCCAGAATTTATGCCAGGTGATGAAGAAGCACTAAAGAGTGGACACCCAGATTTTATTGGTTTTAATTACTATAACACGGCAACAGTCGCTGCTAGTGATGGCACAGAAATCAGTGATGTACATGCCGATCAGCAAAATGCGCAGGGTATCGCTGGACTATATCGCGCCTTCCGTAATCCAAATCTTCCAAAAACAGAATTCGGATGGGAAATTGATCCTATGGGCTTCCGTGCAACGATTCGTGAAATGTATTCCCGCTATCGTCTGCCTATGATCGTTACAGAAAATGGTCTAGGTGCTTATGATAAATTAACAGAAGATGGCAAAGTACATGATTCTTATCGTATCAAATATTTAAGAGATCACATTGAACAAGTACAGTTAGCAATTACTGATGGCTGTGAAATGTTAGGTTATTGTCCATGGTCTGCATTAGATTTAATTTCTACACACGAAGGTATGGTGAAACGTTATGGTTTCATCTATGTTGATCGTGATGAATTTGATTTAAAAACATTAGATCGTTATCGTAAAGATTCTTTCTACTGGTATAAGAAAGTTATCGCCAGCAATGGTTCTGATTTAAGTGATTAGTTTATAAAATGCCAATCTGCATAAGGTTGGCATTTTTTTTATATTTATATTTTAATATTTTTATTGGCTAAGATATATACCTCTAAATCCTTTAATGCTTTCTTCATTTCGTTATTTGAAATACGTACTTTATAATAATCCATATCTATTTTCTCTACTATTGTTAAGTAGCCTAAATGGATAAATAATGTCCAAAACGTTTGATCCTTCATCTCCTCAAGATATGAAGTTTCTAAATCTGTATGCACATGAATACTGCCCTTTGTGATTAATGTTTCATTATCAGCCCTAACATATTCTGTACAAGCATTCATTAGCTTATTTATTGTTGTGTCACTTATTGTATTTATCCAATAAGAAGTCAACACCCTGTCGTTTACGTATTTACTAATGGACAATGGATTATATACATCATATCCACCAATTCTATAACCACCATACATTTCTTTTACTTCCTTTGTGAGTTGTAGATTGTAATATGCTAATAAAGCTTTTGTTTCTGATTCAACAAAACCAAAATACTGTCCATATAATTTTTTATCAACGCCATATACACTAATATTATTCAATCCTCCAAAAATATTTGCTCTTGGAATTCCTTGTATACCCGTTAGAAATGCTTTGTCTAAATACTTATTTCCTTTTAGTGCAGTGGATAATAAGGTAGATAAAGCATTGTGTATATCCTCATAATATCCTTGACTGTTTGCTTCCATAAATGGTGTGTCTTATTCATCGATAAACAAGATAACTCTTTTACCAAAATAGTCATATAATAATTGGCATAGTAATTGAATAGAATCATTGATTCCAATGAGATTTTCATCCGTTGTTTTCTTTAATTCCTTTATTGTAAATTCAATAGTTGATTTATCCAGCTTATTCAATTGTTCGATTATAAAATAGTACTTGCGATATTCTTCTAATATTGTTTTTTTCAACATTCTTACAAAATTCTTTTTACTACCTTTTACATCTTTGAAACTTATAAAAATCACAGGAATTTTGTTTATAAGCTCTGCTTTATCTGATCTCATAATATTTGTGTCTTTGAATATATTCTTACTATCTTTTGTGATATCTAAAAATTCTGCCATCATGGACATATTTAAGGTTTTCCCAAAGCATCTTGGACGAGTGATTAATGTGACTTTATCGCCATCATCAAGAAAATCTTTGATCAATAATGTTTTATCTATATAATAGTGATTTTTTTCTATGAAGTTACGATAATCTTCAATATCTAATTCCTATTGTTTTTTCCATCTAATCCCTGACTTTCTTTATCTTTATATAGCTATTATAACATACATCACTCTTAAAAAGTTGAACAGTGTAGTATTTTCTCTTATAAAAATTACCTGATAAGCTATGTCAATACGGCAAATTTATATAACCAAATCCCCTATTTTCAACATTATACTTATCCTATAGAAACGAGAGGGATTAGGATGAAGAAATATATAGTAATTATGTTTGGATTCATAATTGTAGGATTTGGATGTGCATTAACAATAAAAGCAAACGTTGGTATGGGCGCATGGGATGCTATGGGGAAATCTATTGCGAATATCATGAATATTGAAATTGGTACTGCTGGTATCCTATGCAACTGTATATGCGTATTTGGACAGTTATGTATATTAAGGAAAGACTTTACACTTCGTCATCTCTTACAGGTTCCTTTCTGTATGTTACTAGGCCTTATCGTGAATTTTGCGACAGATATAGTCTTTACATTTGAAACATCTTCCTTGCTTGGTGGAATCGTTTTATATCTTATCGCAAACACGATATGTGCTCTAGGAGTCTCTATGGTCATGTTAGTAAACAAAGTGACCATGGCATTAGAAGGATTATGCATGGTGGTATCTCGTATTTTTCCAATTGAATTCCATAAGTTAAGACAACTTGTAGATGTGCTAAGTATTCTTATAGTTTTTTTACTTACTTTCATATGCCATATACCTTTATCTGTTGGTTTGGGGACTATCATCGGTATGATTATTTTTGGCCCTACACTTGGTGTATTCATGAAGATTCTTCATCCTATATTTTTGCATTATGATCTGATAGACAAAGTTGTGGAAAGGCAATTTGAGACAACTTAATAGCGGACTTTGGGTTTAATTTTAAATAATAAATTTTTTTAAATATATGGTTTCTTTTTACACTATAAAACGTTATAATAAGCAAAAGGGAGTTGATTATATGGATATAGAAAATCTAATTGGTGAAGTCACAACTTATGATAAAAAACAGGCAGTTGAAAAAAGAAAAGTAAAAAGTTGGCTGAAAAGTGTAAGTGCTTTTGCGAATACATTGGGAGGAATACTAATCTTTGGAATTGATGATGAAGACCAAGTAATTGGCTTGGAAAATGTGAAAAAAGATTCAGAGTTTATTAGTCAAAAAATCAAAGAACGAATTGATCCAATACCACAAACTAACATGCATATAAAACAAATAAATGATAAAAACATCTTATTATTAGAAGTATTTAAAGGTGAGGAAACTCCATATTATTATGCAGGTGATAATGTCATGGAAGCCTATCTTCGTATTGGCAATGAAAGTGTTGTGGCGAATGCCACAGAATTGAAAAGACTCGTATTAAGAGGAAAAAACAGCTCTTTTGATTCCTTAAGTTCTGTTTATAGATTTGATGATTTTGCATTTTCAAAACTTAAAGAACGGTTTAAACAGTGGACACAAAAAAGTTTTGAAGACAAAATGTTTTATTCCTTTCATATTGTGGATGCAAATGGTTATTTGACAAATGCAGGTGCCATCATCGCAGATGAATCTCCAATCTATCAAAACAGATTGTTTTGTACAAGATGGAATGGTCTTACAAAAGCTGACGGGATCATTGATGCATTCGATAGTGATGAATATCATGGCAGCATCATCTCTTTACTTCGTGATGGTGAAGATTTTATCAAAAGAAACACAAAAACCATGTGGAAAAAATCTCCTTTTTCCCGTATTGAAATGCCTGAATACGTATACCAAAGTACATCTGAAGCTCTTGTGAACGCACTAATCCATCGTGACTACATGACAATTGGAAGTGAAGTACATGTGGATATTTTTGATGATCGCATGGAGATTTACTCCCCTGGTGGAATGTTAAATGGAAGTTCTATTCAGGATTTAGATATTCGCTATATTGCTTCTGAAAGAAGAAATCCTGTACTTGCGGATATTTTTAATCGTCTTGGATTTATGGAACGTCAAGGAAGTGGATTAAGCAAAATCATTCACGAATATGAGCATCAGAAAAACTTCAAAGAAGAAAAAAGACCTGTTTTCTATTCTGATCGTACACAGTTTCGTGTTATCTTACCAAATCTAAATTACCAAGATATGATACAATATGAAGAATATCATTATCCTGATATTGATACAAAGATTCATGAACATGACTTTGGTATCAAATTTGATACCAATTGTGATACCAATGATACCAATCAACATTTAACCCAAAATGAATATCATATTTTGAAATTGATAATTGAAAATCCTCATATTACGCAAAAACAACTTGCGGATATTACCTGTTTATCCATAGCGACAGTGAAACGTAACACAAAAGCTCTTGCAGATAAAGGTTATATCAAAAGAATTGGTAGTACAAAAGGATATTGGTTGATTTTAGAATCATAGCAATAACAATCTAGACGTTAAAAAGATCGTTCCCTATAGAAACGATCTTTTATAATATGCATATATATAATTAGTGTTTAAAGTGACGGCATCCTGTGTAGACCATGGCAATTCCGTGTTCATTACATACATCAATAGACAACTGATCTTTGATAGATCCACCTGGCTGAATGATGGCAGTCACACCTGCTTTTACAGCTTCTTCCACTGTATCTGGCATTGGGAAGAATGCATCAGATGACATCACAGAACCTTTGGCTTTTTCGCCAGCCTGTTCGATAGCGATTCTTGCGGCTCCTACACGATTCATCTGTCCTGCGCCAACACCAATAGTCATATTGTCTTTCGCAAGTACGATAGCATTAGATTTTACATGTTTTACGACTTTCCATGCGAATAATAACTGTTCCATTTCTTCAGCTGTAGGTTTACGGTTTGTGACACAACGCAATTCTTCTTCACTTATTTTCTTATCATCGATATCTTGTACAAGCAATCCATCATTTACATTTGTAAATTTATATGTTGTATCTACTGGAAGTGTTGTATCTAACGTCATTAAACGAATGTTTTTCTTCTTTGACAAAATATCAAATGCATCCGTATCAAAGCTTGGCGCAATGATGATTTCTAAGAAGATGTTCGCAAGTTTTTCTGCGACAGCTTTATTGACTGGTTCGTTGAATGCGACAATACCACCAAAGATAGAAACTGGATCAGCTTCATACGCTTTATCCCATGCTTCTTCAATTGTTTCACCAATGCCTACTCCACATGGATTCATGTGTTTTAATCCTACTGCGGCTGGTTTTCCTTCAAAGTCTTTCAAGATTTCGATAGCGGCATTGCCATCCTGAATGTTATTATAGGAAAGTTCTTTCCCATGAAGCTGTTTTGCATTTGCTAATGAATATTGTGGGTGCATTCCCTTATAGAAAGCAGCACTCTGGTGAGGATTTTCTCCATAACGAAGCTCCTGTACCTTATCAAATGTTAACGTTAATTTTTCAGGATATTTTTCGCCTGTTCTTTCTGTTAGATAATTGGCGATCATTGCGTCATACTGTGCTGTGTGACGGAATACTTTTGCGGCTAATAATTCACGAGTCTTTAAACTTGTTTCCCCGTTTTCCTTGATTTCATTTAAAACTGCATCATAATCATTAGGATCACAGATGACAGGAATAAATTTATAGTTTTTAGAAGCACTACGTAACATACTTGGTCCGCCAATATCGATATTCTCAATGATTTCTTCATGGCTGACACCTGGTTTCTGTACCGTTTGTTTGAATGGGTATAAGTTTACACATACCAAATCGATGTATTCAATACCTAATTCTTTGATCTGTCTTACATGATCAGGATTGTCACGTACACATAACAATGCACCATGCACCTTTGGATGTAATGTTTTTACACGCCCATCCATAATTTCAGGGAAACCTGTGACATCAGAAATACCGATGGTTTTAATTCCAGCAGCTTCCAGTGTCTTTTTTGTACCCCCTGTAGAAATAATTTCATAGCCTAAATCAACTAAGCCGGAAACGAATTCCACAAGATTGGTTTTATCTGATACACTTACCAATGCTCTTTTCACTTTACATTACCTCTTTCTCTTTGTTTAAGTTTTCTGTAATCTGCGCAATGACTTTAGGGAATAATTGATATTCCATGCCATGTACATG
The DNA here is from genome assembly GCF_003434225.1 of Absiella sp. AM29-15. Classification (NCBI taxonomy): domain Bacteria; kingdom Bacillati; phylum Bacillota; class Erysipelotrichia; order Erysipelotrichales; family Erysipelotrichaceae; genus Amedibacterium; species Absiella sp. AM29-15. Next base: position 71,540 of record NZ_QVFL01000005.1, on the reverse strand, counting down.
TTCTTCCAGTGTTTCTAATGACCATGCAGGATCAATCATAATTTTTTCCTGTGCGATGATTTCTCCAGTATCTACGCCTTCATCTACATAATGTACGGTAACACCTGTAAATTCTGCTTTTGCTTCATATGCATCTAAGATGCCATGTGCTCCTGGGAAATTTGGAAGATAAGCAGGGTGAATATTGATGATGCGGTTTGGATAGTTTGTAAGTAACACTTCACCAATAAAACGCATATATCCGGCTAAAACTATCAGTTCTACATGATTTTCCTTTAAGGTTTTCATGATTTCTGTTTCGTATCCAGCTTTTCCACCATATGCTTTTGGATCTACATAACGATAAGGAATTCCAAGTTTTTTTGCTCGTTCAATGGCATATGCCTGTGGTTTATCCACAATCAGAATGGCACAGTTTGTATCTTTGATTGTGCCATTTTGAATTGCATTGACGATATTTTCAAAATTGGAACCATTTCCACTAGCGAAGATGGCAATATTTACCATTTCACTTCTACCTTTCCACTGTTTGTGACTTCACCAATCACATAGCTTGGTTCATTGATTTCTGCTAATAAGCTTTGAACTTTTTCTACATCAGCTTTATCAACTGCCATCATGAAACCAATACCCATGTTGAATACGTTACACATTTCTTCCATTGGTACTTCACCATATTTTGCGATCATATCAAAGATTGGTTTTCTAGGATAAGCGTTGGTATCAATCACAACACCCTGTCCTTCCTTCAACATACGTGGAACGTTCTCATAGAAGCCTCCACCAGTGATATGTGACATACCTTTGATATCTACTTTATCTAATAAGTGTTTGATTGCTTTTACATAGATTTTTGTAGGTGTTAATAAAACGTTACCTAATTTTTCTCCACCGATTTCATCGTATTCTTTGTGAAGATCAAGTTTTGCGTCTTTTAATAAGATTTTACGAATCAATGAGAAACCATTAGAGTGAACACCTGAACTAGGTAAACCAATTAATACGTTGCCTGCTTCAATTTTCTGTCCATCTAATAATTTGCTTTTTTCAACAGCACCAACACAGAAGCCTGCGATATCATAGTGTTTTACATCATACATATCTGGCATTTCTGCTGTTTCTCCACCAATTAATGCACATTCTGATTGAACACATCCATCCGCAACACCTTTGACAAGCTGTTCGATTTTTGTTGGTTCATTTTTTCCTACTGCAAGGTAGTCAAGGAAGAAGATTGGCGCAGCACCCTGTACTAATACATCGTTGACACACATAGCGACAGCATCAATACCAACTGTATCGTGTTTATCCATTTCAAATGCGATCATTAATTTAGTTCCTACACCATCGGTACCACTTACCAATACTGGTTCTTTCATACCTAATGTAGATAAGTCAAACATTCCTCCGAATGCACCAATGGAATCCATTGCACCTTTGATTTTTGTTCTTGCGACATGGCTTTTGATCAGACGTACGGATTCGTATCCGGCTTCCAGATTGACACCGGCTTCTCTATATTTATCACTCATGTTATTTTATATTCTCCTTTTCAAACTATTTTTCCCAAGAAAGTTTTTCATCTTTCACAGGTTCTGGTTGTTTTTCAGGCTCTTTCTTTAGAGGCTGAGGTTTTACAATCGTTTTCGGTTTTGTTTCTTTTGCTTTTTCTGGTGTGACATACACATTGGTTTCGTTGTTTGGAATACCAGAAAGATTTACATTTCTTGTGACTTTGGCATCATACGTATTTGCTTTTACGATTTCACCTAAATCAATGCCGGTTGTTTCTTTCATGGATTCAAACAATTTCATCATCACGCCCGGTACATTGCCTGCGACTGGATCTATGGCATTTCCTTCGTTGCCGCCAATCACGGTAATCTTATCGATCTTCGATAATGGTTCTGCGATTTTACCAGCAACATCTGGCAATACTTTGATTAACATTTCCGCTACTGCAGCGCCGGTATATTTCTGATATGCTTCGGCTTTTTTATCCATTGCTTCAGCTTCCGCAACACCTTTTGCACGAATAGCTTCCGCTTCGGCTTCACCGACGAGCTGAATACCTTGTGCTTCACGTTCACGGCTGTAACGATCAGCATCGGCTTTGGCTTTTTGTGCTTCCGCTTCTTGCTGAATTTCAAATTTCTTAGCTTCTGCTTCTTTTTGGCGGGTATACAATTCTGCATCCGCTCTTTGCTGTTTCGCAAATTTTTCCGCTTCGGCCTGCTTCTTTACTTCTGCTTCCAGTGCTTTTTCCTTAACTTCTACTTCCTTCGCTTTTAATAGAACTTCACGTTCCTGTTTTGCGATATCCGCATCGGCTGTGGTAACTTCAATGGTTTTACGCTGGTTTTCTTTTTCAATCTGATAAGCAGCATCGGCTGTTGCCTGTTTCATATCTGCGATACGTTTTAATTCTGCTTTCTGCATTGCTAAATCGTTGTTTTTGATAGCAATTTCACGCTCTGCGATAACTCTTGCATCATTTGCCTGACGATCGGCATCGGCTTTCGCAACTGCGATTTCTTTATCAGCTTCTGCTTTGGCAATGGCAGCTTTTTTCTTGATCTGTGATATATTATCAATACCAAGATCATCAATAACGCCATTGGCATCTGTGAAATTCTGTACATTGAAACTAACGATATTTAAACCCATTGCGGCTAAATCCGGCATGGCATTTTCTTTTACCAGCTCTGCAAATTTCTGACGATCAGAAACCATTTCTTCTAGGCGCATACGTCCAACAATTTCACGCATGTTACCTTCTAAAACTTCTCTTGCCACACGTGCCATATAATCAGGTGTCTGATTTAAGAAGTTTTGTGCCGCAAGCTCTAACTTATCGCCATCCGTGCCAACTTTTACATTGACTGCGGCATCTACCTGAATATTGATATAATCAGCGGTTGGTACCATACTGCTTGTTTTTACATCAATCGGAATCAGCTTTAAGCTTAATTTATCCAAACGTTCTAAGAATGGAATTTTAATACTGGCTTTTCCCACAATAATTTTTTTACGAAGACCGGATATGATATAGGCTGTATCAGGTGGTGCCTTTACATATCCGATCGTAATAATCAAAATCAATAGGATCAGCACAATTGCGCCAGCAATATATGGCAATAATGCTTGTAAATCCATAAGAATTTACCTCCTTATTTTTTGAAGTAATCTACACCGTTCTTGAAGATATTCTGAAGTTTTTCACCTTCGATGTTTTTAAACAATCCCTCTTCATAACGTTCGCTGTGTCCCATCTTACCAAAGATTCGTCCATCAGGACTTGTGATACCTTCGATTGCATAAGAACTACCATTTAAGTTATATGCGCCATTCATAGTAGGATCACCATCTAAGTCAACATACTGTGTTGCGACCTGACCATTTTCAAACAGTTTTGCGATCACTTCATCACTTGCGACAAACTTACCTTCTCCATGAGATACCGCAATACTGTGGCAATCTCCTGGTTTAAAGCTTGATAACCAAGGTGATTTATTGCTTGTGACTTTTGTAGTTGCGATGTGTGATACGTGACGGTTAATATTGTTTCTGAATAATGTTGGAGAATCTGCATTCAGGCTTTCGATATCACCATATGGTAATAAACCAGATTTAATCAATGCCTGGAATCCATTACAGATACCTAAGATCAATCCATCATTTTTAAGCAGTGTCTGTACGGCGTTGTTCACTTTTGGATTGCTTAATACATTTGCGATAAACTTACCACTGCCATCTGGTTCATCTCCACTAGAGAATCCACCAACGATCATCAAGATCTGTGCTGTGGCAATCTTTTCACTTAATACATTCAAAGAATGTTCAATGCTTTCTACATTCAGGTTATTGAATACAACGATTTCTACTTCAGCGCCTGCACGTTCAAATTGTTGTTTTGTGTCGTATTCACAGTTTTGCCCAGGGAATACAGGAATGATAACTTTTGGCTTATCATATGTTTGATGAGCTTTCGCATGTGTTTCACTATTGTATTCAGGTGTTGTGATTTTTTCACCATCCTGATCTACAGTCATTGGATAAATCTTGTTGTAACGTTCACACCATACATGGATTGCTTCATCAATATCAATCGTTTCTTCATTAATATGGATATTGTGATCTGCAGTAGTTTTTCCTAACAGAATGAAATCAGCATCTTCAATTGGCGCACTTGTTTCCACGATAATAGAACCAATAGAGATGGAGAACATATCCTCATCACTTGTGACATCTACACCAATTTTATTACCGAAGCTCATCTTACATAACGCTTCAGCGATACCACCAAACTTCACAGTTGCAGCAGATACGATATCCTTATTCAGGATGTGTGCACGTACTTTATTGAAGTTGTTTTTCAACTGTTCATAATCTGGCACCATATTTTCTTTTGGTGTATGTTTTACCAAATACATATAGTTGCCTTCACCCTTTAATTCTGAAGAAATAATATTCTCTGTCTTATCGGTTGTGACTGCAAACGTAATCAATGTTGGAGGTACACAAATTTCATTGAAGGTACCTGACATAGAGTCTTTTCCACCAATGGCTGGTGTTTCAAATGCCATTTCTGCTTCAATCAATCCCAACAATGCCTGCATAGGTTTACCCCATTTTTCAGGATCTGTATGTAAACGTTCAAAGTATTCCTGGTTTGTTAAACGACAAGTTGCCCAGTTTCCACCCAATGCAGTAACTCTGGCAAGTGCTTCTACTACAGAATAAGCAGCCCCTAAATAAGGAGAATATAAAGATACTTCAGGGTTATATCCATGTGTCATGATAGAACATGTATTTGTAAAGCCAAAGACTGGAAGTTTCTGTACACTACCTTCTGTTTCTGTTAACTGATATTTACCACCAAATGGCATCAATACCGTTGATTTACCAATTGATGCATCAAACATTTCAGCTAAACCAATCTGTGAAGCAACATTTGGCTGTTTCAAATCATCTTTGATATTGTTCACGTTTGATTTAAATGGGTTATTATCCACAAGGCCTTCTTTCACAAGAACATCCTGTAAACCACGAACACCATTGGTATTTAAGAAATCACGTGAGATATTCACGATTTCTTCTCCATGGAAACTCATAACCAAACGGTTTTCATCAGTTACTTCCGCTACGATTACACTATCTAAGTTTTCTTCATATGCCAATTGTTTGAATTCTTCAAATTTATCTGCTTCAATCAACACTGCCATACGTTCTTGAGATTCAGAAATCGCAAGCTCTGTACCTGATAACCCATTGTATTTTACAGGTACTTTATCTAAGTCAATTTTTAATCCATCCGCAAGCTCACCAACAGCAACGCTGACACCACCTGCACCAAAGTCATTTGCCTTTTTGATCAGGCGAGTAGCCTCTGGATTACGGAATAAACGCTGTAATCTTCTTTCCATAGGTGCATTACCTTTCTGCACCTCACTAGAACATTTTGTTAAAGATGTATCATTGTGTTCTTTACTAGAACCAGTCGCTCCACCAACACCATCACGTCCTGTAGCGCCACCAATCAATACAACGATATCGCCTTTTTCAGGAGATTTACGGATAACATTTTCTTTTGGAGCGGCACCAACAACAGCACCAACCTCCATACGTTTTGCGACATATCCATCATTATAAATTTCTTTTACATAAGTTGTTGCCAAACCTATCTGGTTACCATAAGAAGAATAACCGGCAGCAGCACCTTTTGAAATTCTTGATTGAGGCAATTTGTTAGGAAGTGCATCCTTGATATCTTTTGTGATATCGCCTGCACCAGTGATACGCATTGCCTGATAAACATAACTACGACCTGACAATGGGTCACGGATTGCGCCACCAATACAAGTGCTGGCACCACCAAATGGTTCAATTTCAGTAGGGTGATTGTGTGTTTCATTCTTAAACATCAATAACCATGTCTGATCTTCACCATCAACATCGACTGTGATTTCGATAGAACAAGCATTGATTTCATCACTGACTTCCATATCATCCAGTTTTCCATTTTTACGCAGGTATTTACCAGCAATGGTTGCCATATCCATCAATGTCATGACTTTCTTTCCACCATGTACATCATTTCTTAATTTCAAATATAAATCATATGATTTCTGAATGGTTTCCTGTAAAGAACCAGCTTCAAACTTCACATTTTGTAAGATGGTTTCAAATGTTGTATGACGGCAGTGATCAGACCAGTATGTATCCAATACTTTTAATTCTGTCATTGTTAAATCACGTTTTTCTTCATTCTTGAAGTAATTTTGTACGTGCTTTAAATCAGCCAGTGTCATTGCAAGGCCTTCTTTATCCATCAATGCCTGTAATGCTGCATCATCCATATCACAGAAACCTGTAATGACAGGAACTGCTTCAATTTCAACATCTTCTTCATAACCTAAGATATTTAAATCTTTTTCACGCATCTCCACAGGGTTAATCAGATATTTTTTAATACCAATGATTTCTTCTTCACTTACATTACCCTCAAGAATAACGATACGTCCACTCTTAATCACTACGTCCTGCTTGTTATTTAACAGCATTAAACACTGTTGTGCACTATCTGCACGCTGATCATATTGACCTGGTAAACATTCATAAGCAATATAAGTTTTACCTGTTAAATCAACATCATCATAAACTTCATCGGTAACAACTTCACTTAATACTTTTTCCTTCAACAATGCCATATCATGATCATCCCCATGGAATACATCATACACATTGTACAGTTCTACACCTGTTAATCCATTCAGATTCAGGTTCTGTTTTAATTCATGAAATAAAGACTTTGCTTCAACACGGAAGGCTTCTTTTTTCTTTACAAATACACGATAGTCCATCTTTTTCACCTTTCTATATATATTGGATATATATTATTCAACTTCAATTACAGAATCAGCTTTTACTTTATCTGCCATAGATTTTTTGAATGCATCTAGTTTTTCAGCCAATGTTTCATCACTTAATGTAATCATCTGGGCAGCAAGAATTGCGGCATTTTTAGCCCCAGCTTTACCAATCGCAACAGTTGCGACAGGAATTCCACCAGGCATCTGTACGGTAGATAATAATGAATCCATACCACCTAAAGCACTTGTCTGAATAGGAACACCAATAACTGGAAGTGTTGTAGAACTAGCTAATACACCACCTAAGTGAGCAGCACCACCTGCAGCTGCGATGATCACCTTGATCCCACGTTCTTTCGCACCTTCACTTAATTTAATGACTTCATCTGGTGTACGGTGTGCACTTAATGCATGTGCTTCAAATGGAATATCAAATTCCTTTAACTGATTGAAGCAAGCTTCCATTGTAGGTAAGTCACTACGACTTCCCATGACGATACTGACGATTGGTTTTCTGTTTTCGCTCATTTGCTTTTCCTCCTATAAAATAAAAAATACATATTGCCTATCTTACCAATATGTACACTAAAAACAGTTATTTAATTGTATTAATATAGCGCATCTTCTTAAGACCATAAGTAAGACCTCCTATAATAATAAAGACGTATTTGCCTGCATACGCAAACAAATACGCCTTCGAACAAAAAGAAAGAGTAATTGTTTGCTTGTAGCCCGCAGATTTACGGTTAGCGGCTAGAAACTTGCCGTCCATATTACGGCATATATACAAGCTAATAGTCAATACATAAGTATTGTACTAAACTTCCTCTTTTATTACAAGCATAAAAGTTACATTTCTTTGGAATTTCTCTATTCTTTTTCTGTTCTTTTCTATTTTTACAACTTTTCCTTATATATTATCGTTTTTTTCAATCATACAAGTACAATTTTCATCTTTTCATCAAAAATTATATTTACCAATAAACATCCTTCTCGCCAATTCGTTGTATCACTTCTTAAAAAATATCATATCCAAAAAAAGGCATATAAATATAAAATTAATTTTCTACATGCAAGTATACATTGCCTCAGTCATTGAAAAGGGTTACAATAATAAAAAGATATATGTAAGGAGGAGTTAAAATGAAATATGCTTATATCAATGGAATTATCCTGGATGGCAGCGAAGATATGGTACCTCAAAAAGGAAAAGTCATTCTTACAGAAAATGATAAAATATTGGGAATTGTAGATAAAGATACTGATCTAAACACCTATCAGAAAATCGATTTAAAAGGTAAATATATCATGCCTGGATTAATTAATTTGCATGTACACTTACCTGGCAGTGGTAAACCTGTAAAAGAAGGTGTAGATAATGGAGAACGTATCAAAAAACTTGCGAAAAATCCAATCGTATTAATTGCTATCAAAAAAATCTGTGAAAAATATGCCAAAATGGAATTGATGAGTGGCGTCACAACCATTCGTACTGTAGGTGGCGCAAAGAATTATGATACAGAAATCAGAAATAAAATCAACGCTGGTAAAATGATTGGTCCTCGTGTATTGGCAAGTAATTATGCGATATCCGTACCTGATGGTCATATGGCTGGTTCTTTGGCCTATATCGCAAATAGCGCTGATGAAGCTGTACAATATGTTAGAAAAATAGCAGAGGATCATCCTGATCTAATCAAATTAATGATCACCGGTGGTGTTTTGGATGCGAAAGCAAAAGGTGAACCTGGCGAATTAAAAATGCCAGCAGAATATGTAAAGGCTGCCTGTGAAGAAGCGCATCATCTTGGTTTAAAGGTCGCCGCCCACGTCGAAAGCCCTGAAGGGGTACGTGTTGCATTAGAAAATGGTGTTGATACCATCGAACATGGTGCACAGCCAGATGAAACAATTCTTTCCTTGTTTAAAGAACGCCACGCATGTCAGGTCGCAACCTTATCACCTGCCTTGCCTTATGCATTATTCGATCGTTCTATTTCTCATGCTACAGAGATGGAACAATATAATGGAAATATTGTATTTGAGGGTATCATCAACTGTGCAAAGGCATGTTTGGAAAATGATATTCCTGTAGGATTAGGTACAGATACTGGATGTCCTTACGTTACGCATTATGATATGTGGAGAGAACTATATTACTTCCATAAATATTGTGATGTATCGAATACATTTGCGTTATATACTGCCACAAAACGAAACGCACAGATTGCGGGCATAGGAAATATAACTGGCTCTATTGAACCAGGTAAGTGTGCTGATTTTGTTGTAACAGCAAACAATCCGTTAGATGATTTATCAGCTTTAAGAGATATTGAAATGGTTGTGACGCAAGGCAAGATTATTGATCAGCCAAAAGTTAAGAAAGACCCTGTAATCGAACAGGAATTGGATAAGTTTTTATAGGAGAACGGTGAATGCCGTTCTTTTTCTATTTTATATATTTCATCATAAACTGTTCAGAATTTTTACCTTTTTAGGATAGACCAATATGGAAAAAATATAACCGGTTATAATTAATTTGCGATTAATTTGATTTTTTTTAGGATTTTTACCTTCTTTTTACGTATGTATATAGTAGAGGGATTATTTACATTTCTCTGGAAAAATTAGAATCTAAAAAAAAACGTAATATTCTTCTGAATATTTTAGATTCTAAATAAAAACATGCTATAATTAGCAAAGGAGGACAATATGAGTAAAACAAATTTAGAAAATTCTTTTATTGAGTTTAAGGAGTATGATAAAAGTTTTAAAAAAGATTTAAAGAAAATTGGTAATACAATCAGTGCTGCTTTAAATTCCATGCACCCAAATCAAACATTCCATTTGTTTATTGGTATTGAAGATGAAACATTTAAAATCACAGGTATAAGTCCAGAAGATATTATTTCATTACGTGATATGATCAATCATAGTTTCCCAAGATCACTTCATCACATAACATTTCATGAAATTAAAGAAAATGAAAAACAGTATCTTAGAATTGATATTACTGGTGATGATTATCCAGTTCCATATAAATCTAATTACTATAAACGATATATGGATGAAACCGTTTTAATGACACCTAATGAAGTAGCTAATTTATATTCGCAAAAGAACAAAAATATTTTAAGATATATGGACATCCCTTTTTCTCCACAAGATTTTAATGCTTTATTTGATAGTTGTGATGATCCAATACTTTTAGAACAAAAACTCAGAAGTAACTTACATATCAAAAAAAACTATATTTCCTCTGATTTATATTATTTAAGCGATCATTTTATTCATCGTATTCATATCTATAATGATATAAATAAAGATGATATCATTATGGACGGATGTTTCATTTCTGTGATTGATGATACACTTGATTATTTTTCTAGTTGTGTTTTTAAATTATCAAAAACTCTTGGTGGCAAAAGAATAAAAATCTTTGATTTGGATATTGAAACAATAAGAGAAATAATTATTAACAGTTTTGTACATAACATCAATTTCCCTGATACAACACCTAGAATTGAAATATACTCCAGTCATATCATTTTTTCATCAGATGGTGAGATTAATAAAAATATAATTGTTTCAGCATATGAGCATGAGTTACCTATTTCCTTTAGAAAAGTAAATAGAAATTTTATCAATATTTTGGCATGTACACAATATATGGAAGCTGCTGGAAGAGGATTTCAGACGTTAATCAAAAAAGCTCATCCTGATTTAGATTTTACTATTTATTGTAAAAATGATATAACTAAAGTGGTCATATATAATAAAAAAATTAGATACAATGAATATATAAAATTAATTGAATTGATAAAGCAATCAAATTCAATAGATATTCAAGAAATAAATGAAGAACTTACTGGTATCATGACTACAGAAAAAATAATGAGTGGCATCTACCTATTAAAACAATTAAAATGGTTAATTATAGATGAGAAAGGACGTGTCATAAGAAATGAGTAAAGTTGATACTACACAGGTTTTTACAACAATACTTCCACTAAAGAATCTAATAGAGGATATTGTGCAAGGAACATGTGACTTAGATGCAAATTATCATCGCCCATATTGTTGGACACCTGCTATGGTTGAAGAATTCCTTCAAGCCCTTTTACAAGGCTTATCTTTCAATCTTTTTATCACTTATCATGAAGATGATCATTATGAAATCATCGATGGCTATCAACGTTTAAAAACTTTATTCATGTTTTATAATGATGAAATCAAATTAAGAAATATCACTTCTAAAAAAATCATTTTGACATATTTAGACGAGTTTAAACATAGTGAAAAAAATGCATGTAAAAAAATTTACAGTAGATATATACAAAGCAATGTAGTTACTAGACTTACATTTTCTTTATTGCCAGAAACTGTCATTGCCAAGTTAAACGCTACTCAAGTTCCTGTTCTCAAAATCAATAGTCACAATCAAGAATCCGCAACATATTTTTATCGACAATATAATGCTTACCAAAAAGAATGCGCACATTTATTATTAAGCCTATCAACCTTTCAAATTTTCAATCAGCCTTTAGAATCTTATGCTGACGTAATCACACCGTTTTGTGAAAAAATACATATCCACTTGCAGATGAAAGATTTCTTTATCATTTTATTCCAAATAATTGGTATTTATGATAACTCTACATTGCGTCTTGGCTGTAAAAACGATGATGTTATCGCCTATATCAATAATCTTAATCAATCAGATCAAACATATATTGCAACACGATTATTTGAAAAAGTTCTTAAAAACATAAAATTAGTAAATCAATCCGATATTAAGGATATTAATCTGAGAAAATCAGGCTTAAAGCTTGTTTTTCTCTATATTATAAAAAAAGACCTTACTTCCTTCGATATAAGTAAAGTCCTAATGAATATTCAAAAAGTACAGAATCAAGCGAAGTACTTCAATACCTCTAAAAACATTGACTTGCATGATGTTTTAAAAACATCTGATGAAAGAAAAATCAACGATATACGCTCTTTATGTTCTTTGTTTAAAGGAATGCATAAAAAACAAGTAGTTGATAACATTTTTCAAAACACCTGTTATTTAATTGACGAATAGAATAAGAGCATGTTTGTTAGCGTTATTTACAAGCATGCTCTTATTTACATTATAAATCTTTTCCGTTTGTTTGAATGACTTGCTGATACCAATAGAAAGAATCTTTTGGCATTCTCTCATAAGAACCTGTACCATCATCATGTTTATCTACATAGATAAAACCATAACGTTTTTTCATTTCACCTGTTGTTGCACTAACTAAATCAATTGGTCCCCACATAAGGTATCCGATACAGTTAACATCATCTTCTATCACTGCTTTTTTCAAAGCTGACAAATGCTGTTTTAAATAATCTATACGATAATCATCATGTACCTTGCCATCCTCACTAACAACATCTACAGCACCTAGCCCATTTTCTGTAATCATGATAGGAAGTTGATATCTTCTATCAATAAAATTTAATAAATAACGAAGTCCAGTAGGATCAATCGACCATCCCCAGTCACTATCTTTTAGATATGGATTTTTCACACCACCAAAGAACGCTTTTTCCATACCTTCTTTTTCTTTGGCAATGCTGACTTCAGATGCATAATAATTAATACCAAGGAAGTCTAAAACACCTTCTTTAAATGCCATTTTATCATCTTCTGTTACATCTAGCTGTATACCTAAACGCTGATATTCACGCAATTTATATTCCGGAAATTTTCCATAACACATCGCATCTATCTGATACAAATCACGTGTCATTCGTTTAAATGATAACATCACATCTTCAGGGTTACAGGAGTATGGATAATTAGGTGTTAATCCAAACACACACCCGATTTTATTGTCTGCATCAATATCACGAGCTAGTTTTACCGCTTTGACACTTGCTACTGTCATATAGTAAGCACATGTCGCAAGTGTTTGCGGTGCATTTTCTAATTCAGAATATTTAATACCTGCCACAAAATATGTAAAGAAATCTGATAATGCCATTTGTGAATCAATATGATTCATTTCATTAAATGTTACCCAATAGTGTACTTTGCCTTTTAATGCTTCAAACATCGTCTTACAATAACGTAAATATAAATCAATGGTTTTACGATTTGTCCAAGAGCCATACTTTCTCACAATCGCAAGTGGCATTTCAAAATGATATAATGTCACAATTGGTTCAATATCATTCTCCAATAATGTATCTACAACGTTTTGATAATATTGGATACCTTTCTCATTAGGCTGTTCATCGTCCCCGTTTGGATAGATTCTTGACCAGTCCACAGATATTCGCAATGTTTTAAATCCCATTTCTTTAAATAACGCAATATCTTCTTTATAGCGATGATAAAAATCAATACCTGTTTCTGATGGATATGTGTATCCAGGGAGTTTTTCATCATGAATCAAACGGTCATGGTGTACATCACCTGATGTCGCAACATCCATCATGGCCAAGCCTTTGCCATCTTCATTCCATGCGCCTTCACATTGATGAGCCGCAATACTGCCACCCCATAAAAAATTTTCATTTAATTCCATATGATTCACCTCTATACAATCACTGTTAAACAGTTTTCCTTTCCTGTAAATATCGTTTCAGTAGATGGTAACACATCCAGATAATCCGCTGTATTTGTGATAACCATAATCACCGTTGTATCATAACCTTCTTTTGTAATTGCTTCAAAATCCGCTTTAATTAATGGTTCTCCAACCTTTACATGATCTCCTTGTTTTACCATTCCTTCAAAATATTTTCCTTCTAATTCTACAGTATCAATACCAATATGAATCAGTACTTCTATCCCATAAGATGTCTTGATACCGATGGCATGGTTTGTAGGAAATAAGCTGACTACTTCTCCTTCTACTGGTGAATGAATGATATTTTCTTCTGGTTGAATGGCAATGCCTTTACCTAATGCGCCTGTGGAGAATGCTTTATCATTTACCTGTGCCAATGCAACCGCTCTGCCTTTGACAGGTACACCAATTTCAGTTTTTGTGAATGTAGAGTTCATTCGTTTTGGTTCTTCTTGCACATGTTCTTCTTGTGGAATACCCAATAGATAAGCAGCAATAAATGCCCCAATAAAGCCAATAATTACTGCCCCTACTGCACAATAGAAATTCATATATTCATTGTTTCCAATAAAAGAAGTAATCCCAAATAATGTTACTGGTGCATAGGATTTGACGCCCATTAATCCACCAAATAATCCTCCAAGACCACCACCAATCATGACAGCAACAAATGGTCTTCTATATTTCACAAATACTCCATAAACAGCAGGTTCTGTAATTCCCATGAATGCACTAAAAGCTGTCGTTCCAAATAATTGTTTTTGTTTTGCATCTTTTGCTTTGAAAAAATATCCAAGTACAGCACCACACACTGCAATATCTGATACAATCCATGCCAAAGTAAATATTGGATCAAATCCTTGCGTTGCATAGAAATTCATATAGATCGGTATGATAAAGTTTCCAGCGCCCATCATAATCAAGAATGGCTGGCATGCGGCATATAACATGACTGCGCTCCAATTTCCAAATGTATTCATCAAGAACTGGAATACCAAATTCAATAAGTCACTCAACCATGTGCCAATAGGTCCAAATAAAGCCAAAGTAATAGGTAGACAAATAACAAGTGTTAAAACTGGATTAAAGAAATATTGTAAGGCTTGTGGCATCAATTTTTCTAATGCTTTTGTTACATATCCCATAAACCATACGCCAAGCAATATTGGAAAGAATGAATTAGAATATGTAATTGTTGGAAGATTTATACCAAATACATTTAACCCTTCAACACCATTGATACCAACTGATAATAAGGTAACAGCAATTGTTACTGCCAAATAAGGACTTGCATGTAATCTTTTTGCGAAAGCCATTGCCATATAAACAGGCAAGAAATAGAATACAGCTTGTCTAAGTGTATCATAAATGAAGTAGGTAGAACTTTCTGGAGAAATTAACCCAGTTAAAGAAACAATAGAAAGTAGTCCTGCAATAATACCTGCGGCCATCATAGGTTCAAGAATTGGATTCATACATTCTGATAATACATCAAGTACAGCTTTAACAGGATTCTTTTTTACCTTCTTTTCTACGCTTGTTTCCAGTCCTAATAATTGTAATAATTCTTCATGAATCTGTGCTACTTGTGTTCCTATGATAATCTGATAAGCTACTTCATTGGATACAACATCAATGACATCTTTCAATGCTTTGATATCATCTGTTTTTGCTTTATTTCTGTCTTTTAATGTAAAACGTAAACGTGTCATACAGTGGACAACTGCTTCAATATTATTTTTTCCACCAACCAATTCAATAATCTGTTCACAAAATTCTTTATATTTCATATAAATTAATTCCTTTCTTCTCTTTGGGTTACACGATGAATATGAAGCATAAGATATGTTTCTTCATCATTTGTTAATTCACTTTGAAATGCATCGCGTACATAAACTCTGATTTTGTTTACACAACTGTACGCTTCTGGATATAAACTTCTGATTTGATTATTTAATTCTTGTTCATCTGAATCATATACATCATGTTTTAACAACCTTGTCACAAAGTATTGTAAGTGTGTGACTAAGCGTATATAATTCATAGAATCTTCATCGAAGTTTATATGAAAATGATACTTGATAATTGCCAGAATATCTCTTACTGTTTCCATTGCTTTTATCTGATGATTTGCGTTGTTTGTGTCATTCTGCAGATTGATGAAATGAAGCGCAATTGCGACAGCTTCATCTGTAGGACAGTCAATATCCATCGTTTTCTGAATAATGGATACTGCATATAAACCAATTTGATAATGCTCTGGATAAAACTTTTTAACTTCCCAGCTAAGCGGACTTTTAATAAACTGATTCTTTTTGATACGCTTAATTGTGAAATCTAAATGATCCAATAATGTTAGGTAAAGATAATCAGATACACATGTTTTGAGTTTTTCTTCTCCAAAGGCAATGATTTGATTTACCATTTGCAAGTACTCATCTTTGGTATTGGATAAAAGAAAGCTAAAGTGTTCTAGTTTATCGTGAGAATCCAGTACATAGGTTTTCTGTATTTCTTCGCTGGTAATTTCCTGTCCTGGTTTCTTTTTAAATGCAACACCTTTGGAATACACAATAATCTCATTTGATCCTCTCTTTACGATAGCAACATTATTGTTCAATATCTGGCTGATTTTCATATTGCAGCTCCTCCTTTCCAGAAAAAAACTCAAATTACATAGGAAAAGCCATTCCAAGTAATTTGAGTTCTGCCTGCATATCAGTAACATACTCAATCTATAGCAGCTTGCTATAGAAGTTTTTTTCTAAATCCATTATATCAAACAAAAGCTCTATTTCAAGCGCTTACATAATTAATTTACCATTTACCATGGTATTTTTAAATAAATCGTGATAGAAAAAAGACCAGTTATATCATAAATATAATTGGTCTTATCAATCACTCTCTAATCTAAAACTTCACCATTCGTTTCAATAACTTTCTTATACCAGTTAAATGATTTTTTCTTATATCTTTTTAAAGTACCGTTACCTTGATCATCTTTATCAACATAGATGAATCCATAACGTTTTTTCATTTCCCCTGTTGTAGCTGAAATTAAATCTATTGGTGACCATACAAAATAGCCTATACAATTTACATTGTCTTCTAATATAGCTTTTTCTAATTGTATCACATGCTCTTTTATATACTCTATTCGGTAGTCATCTTCAACTGTACCGTTTTTTAAAATATCAGCAGCACCAAAGCCATTTTCTGTGATAATAATAGGTTTCCCATAACGGCGATCAAGATAATTCAATGCGTATCGTATTCCAATTGGATCTGTTTCCCATCCCCACTCATTTGATTTTAAGTATGGATTTTTATACCCACCATAAAAGGCTTGTTCAAGTCCTTTTCCATCAAACGAACTAATGCCTGTCATATAATAATTAAGTCCGTAAAAATCTATTGTTCCTAGTTTGAATATTTCTTGATCTTCATCATTAACATGAATTTTAAATCCTTTTTTCTTATATTCTTTCATTTTATAGTCTGGAAACTTTCCATTGCAAAGAGTATCGGCCATAAACAAATCACGATCGCTATCATGTAAAACTTGTAAAGCATCTTCTGGACGACACGTTCCAGCATAAGTAGGTATAAATGCTAAAACACACCCAATTTGATAATCTTTACATATAGAGTGTCCTAATATAATTGCTTTAGAACTAGCAAGTAACATGTTATAGCATATATTTGCAATATCCTCTTCGGGATTTTTTAAATCTTTATGTTCTAGACCACTTACCATATATGATAAAATACTGGACATTTCACTTTTTTGATATGTATGATTTAATTCATAAAATGTCATCCAATATTTTACTTTACCTTTAAATTCAGTAAATAAAGTTTTACAATATTTCAAATAGAAGTTGATCATCTCCTTATTTAACCACGATTGATATTGATTAACTAAATGCATAGGCATTTCAAAATGGCATAAAGTTATCATTGGTTCAATTTTATACTTCAATAATTCATCAATTACACTATGGTAATATTTTAAACCTTTCTCGTTTGGTTTTTCTTCAACTCCAGTAGGATAGATACGGCTCCAATCAATTGATAATCTCAAACTTTTGATGCCTAGTTCAGCAAATAATTTTATATCTTCCTTATAATTGTGATAAAAATCGATTCCCTCATGAGATGGAAAATACTTATCTTTTGGAAGATCTTTCATATCTTTATAAACCTTCCTTGCTTCCTTATTCGTTCCATTACTGACATAATCCATTATTCCAGGACCTTTTCCATCCACATCCCAGGCTCCTTCAAGTTGATGCGCAGCTATTGTTGCACCCCAATAAAAATTCTCATTTAATTTCATATGTATTCTCCTCGTTTAATAGATAATTGCAAAGCAATTGTCTGTTATCGCTAATTGTTTTTTGTTTTCAAGAACTATATCTAAATAATCATTTGAATTCGTTACGACAATTATTACCGTTGGATCATAGCCGGAATCTTTTATGAAATTGAAATCAACTTCACCCAATATATCACCTGTCTTTACAAAATCGCCTTGTTTCACTTTAATATCGAATCCTTTTCCATCTAGCTCAACAGTATCAATCCCAATATGAATTAATATTTCTACGCCATCTTCAGATCTAATCCCTATTGCATGGCTTGTTGGAAATACGGTCACAACTTCTCCTGAAATAGGTGCATATATTGTATGATCCTCTGGAATGATACCGCAGCCTTTACCTAAAGCTTCACTTGAAAAGGCCTTATCATTTAAATCTTTTAATGCAATTATCTTTCCTTTTACAGGGGTTTTTACCATTTCCTTTTGCATTAATGAAATTCCTTCCTCACTATTATGAATTGCTGCATCCTTTTCTACATTATTTTCTGATGGAATGCCTAGTAGATAGGCACTTATTGCTGCACCTATAAATGAAATAGCAACTGCACCAATCATAGCATAGAAATTTCCATAACCGCTATCAGTAATATAGGTAGGTAATCCAAATAATCCACTTGCCATTACATAACTCTTAACATTCATTAAACCTGCAAATAATCCCCCAAGTCCACCACCAATAATTACAGCGATAAAAGGTCGACGATACTTTATAAATGCTCCAAAAACTGCTGGTTCTGTACATCCTAATACAGCACTAAAACAAGTTCCTCCAAATAACTGTTTTTGTTTCGTATCTTTTGTGCGAAAGAAATATCCCAGCATTGCTCCACCAACGGCGATGTCTGAAATTGTAAAAGCTGCCATGAAAATAGGATCGTATCCCATAGTTGTAAAGAAATTCATTACAACAGGGACAACAAAATTACCTGCTCCCATCATGATTAAGAATGGCTGAATTGCTGCATATAGAGCAATCACACTCCAATTGCCAAATGTATTCATAAAGAAATCACAAACTAGGGCGATTCCATCACCAATCCATGTTCCAATTGGTCCAAATAGGAATAATGTAACAGGAAGACATATCGCTAAAACTGTAACAGGTACTAAAAAGAAATGTAAAAACTCAGGAATTACCTTTTTAGTGAATTTCTGAACATATCCCATAAACCATGTTGCTAAAATGATTGGGAAAAATGATGTTGAATAAGTAATAGCAGGAAGGTTTAATCCAAATAGACTTAAATTTTCCATTCCATTAATATTTGACGAAACAAGTATACAGGCAAGAGCTACTGCAAGATATGGGTTTGCATTTAATCTCTTTGCACAAGACATTGCCATGAAAATCGGCAAGAAAAAGAAAACAGCACTTCTAATAGTATCAAAAATCAAATATGTAGGACTTTCTGTTGATATAAGTCCACATAATGTCAGTATTGCAAGAATACCAGCCATCATACCAGCAGCAAGAATCGGTTCAAGTAAAGGTGTCATTGATTCAGATAATAAGTCTAAAATCGCTTTTACAACATTCTTTTTTATTTTCACTTCATTTGTACTATCCATGCCAAGCATACTTAATAACTCCGCATGTACATCATTGACATGTGTACCAATAATGATTTGATAGGATACTTTGTTGTTGACAACATCAATCACCCCATCCATTGCTTTAATATCTTCACTTTTCGCAAGTTTTGGATCTTTTAAAGTAAATCTTAATCGTGTCATGCAGTGAACAACTGCCTGGATATTTTCTTTTCCTCCAACATATTGAATAATTTTTTCATTAAACTCTTTATACTTCATGTTTATTTTCCTCCTGAATCCGTACGATTCGTAACACGTTGCACATGCAGCATTAAGTATGTTTCTTCATCTATTGATAAATCAAAATCGAAATTATCTTTTACATATCTTCTTATTTTTAAAACACACGCATATGCTTTGGGATACATTTCACGTATGTTGGAATTTAATGCTTCATCATTATCTGTATAAGATGAATTTGATTGTATCCTTTGGATAAAGTATTGTAAATGTGTTACAAGCCGCATATAATTTAATGAATTTTCATCTAATTGTATACGGTAATGATACTGAATGATAGATAACATATCTCTTAAAATTTTCATTGCCTGAATTGTATCATCCAATGTTGTTTGTTCGTTTTGTGCATTTACAAAGTGTAATGCAATAGATACTGCTTCATCTTCTGGAAATTCCACATCAAATTGATCTTTTAATAACTTCAAAGCATATTTTCCCACCTGGAAATGATCAGCATAATATTTCTTAACGTCCCATGCCAATGGACTTTTAATGAATTGCCCTTTAGATGCACGTATTAGTGCATAACTCACATGATCTAGTAAGGTCAGATTCAAATAATCATTTATTTTGATATTTAATGATTTCTCACCATATGAAATCACTTCATTTACCAATGCAATAATTTTTTCATCTGTGTTTGCTAAAAGATAACTGAAATGTTCTAACATATCGGAAGAGTCTAATACATATGTTTTTTCAATCTCATCTTCTGCAATTGTTTGCCCAACTTTTTTTCTGAAAGATATTCCTTTTGAATAAACAATAATCTCGTTTTTCCCTCGCTGAACCAATGCAACATTATTGTTTAAAATCTGACTTACTTTCATAAATTCCATCTCCTTTCCAGAAAAAAACTCAAACTGCATAAAAAAGGACAATTTATGCAATTTGAGTTCTGCCTGATCATCAGTAACATACTCTTTCTTGTAGCAACCATTTGCTATAGAAGTTTTTTTCTAAATCCATTATATCAAACAAAAGTGCTATTTCAAGCGCTCACATAATTAATTTACCATTTACTATGGTATTTTTATGGATATAAAACACTAAAAGAAAGGCTAATCATACAATTAATATATCATTAGCCTTCACAATCTTGTTTTAAGATTTTTTCATTTTTTTACTTTTTCTAATACCTTTGATCACAACAAATCCTGTTACACATGTTAAGAAAGAGAAGAAAACAACATGACTATGATCGCCTGTATCAACGGAAGATGAATTTTTATCTTCTGTTTTTTTATCATTCTTTTGTTCCTTATCCACAACCGCATTTGCTTCTTGTTTTTGAAGTTGCTTGATTGCCTGTCGTAAATTAGTAATAGCTGTTTTTACCTCAGCATCATTTGTTTTATTATTTTGAGATATTAAGATAGCTTGTGATAATGCATTCTGTAATTCTTTTAAAGATTTTTCTGTATAAACAGAAGGGTTCTTGATAAGCTCTTGTGCCTGTTGAATGATTGTATTCAATTCATGTTTATCTGTATCTGGCTTAAGCTCCTTTACTTTCAGGTTTTCTTTCGCATCAAATAGTCTTTGATAAGCAGTATTGATTTCATCTAACGTTGCTTTATCTGATTGTAGAATGCCATCTAACTGTGTTTTTGCTTCTTCTAGTGCCTTCCAGCTATCCACTGTGTATTGATTTTTCACAAGAGAAGATAATGATGCCAATAGCTCTTGAGCCTGTGTTTTTGCCTGTTGAATCAATAGTTGTGAGCGAGCCTGTTGTAGCTGTTTGTATAAATCAGATACTGCCTGTTCGCTAGCATTTTCTGGATTTGCGCTCAATTGATATGCTGATGTAATCATTGTATTTATTGCTTCATCTTTTGATTGATTTAAATCTTTTACTTCTTTTGTGATCTGTCCAAGCTTTGATAAGCTATTTGATGATGATCGTTTTTCTAACTGATCCATAGCTTGTAGAAGTTTTTCAACAGCATCATCTATGACTTTTTGTTCAACCTCTGTTGTTTGAAGCAGCGCATCCGCTTCCTCATATGCTTTCTTATAAGGCTCCCAGCTCATCTTTGTGACACTGTTTTTTGTATAACCCTGGGCTTCTTTTTCAAGTGCGGATTGTAGTGCTTTTTGTAATTTTGTTTTATCAAGAACTGGTGTATGTTTCGGTTCAAGTAATGTTTTTGCCTTCTGCAGGCTTGTTAATGTATCATTGATCAATGTTTGATCTGCCTGTTCATTTTTCAATACACCCTGTGCAGTTTCAAGTATTTTTTTAAATTCTATCCAGCTGTCTGGTGTATAATCATCTTCTTGAAGCTTCATGCCTTCCGCAATTTCCGCAGCCAGTTTTGTTTTATCAATCACTAACTGTAGTGCATTTTTTGCCTTTTCCAGTAAAGATGTTGCATCATCAATTTGTTGTTGTGTATCTGCGATTTCATAAATTTTAGAGGCATTTTGGAATGCTGCTTGATATGCCTTTACACTTTCTTCTTGATAAGCATCAAGATTCATATTCAAATACGTTTCCATTTCTTTCTTCAATGCATCATAACTTAATGCTTTTTGTGGTTCTGTCGTAATCTCATAATAATCAAATGATACTTTTGGTTTACTGCCTTCAGGAGCATCACTTGGACAATCTTTCACAACCACTTCTACTTTATGTTTCTCATTAGATAATGGCTTACTTTCAAACACTTTACTTTTTGGTTCACTGCCACTGACTTTGGTAAAGGTAGAGAATGTTCCTTGATTTACCCCATCTATGATGACATCGATATTCGCACCAGCATAACCACCTGATGCTTCTAATTTCATGAAATATAAGGCAAGTTTATTTCCCGTAAATTCAAATGAGAAGCTGCTGCCTTTTTGGATTGTTTCACTGATTGTGCCAAACTCATGTTTTCCTTCATCCCATGTTGTCCAGCCATCAGAATATGTAATACTTTGATCACGATCATCTACTTTTACACAATTCTGTGGCATAACGATTTCTATCGTTTTCTGTGCATATAAATAATGCTCTTTATCTTCCGCTTTGACAATAATTGTTCCTGGATGTGTACATGTTAATACTCCCTTTTCATCGATGGTTGCGATATTGCTAGGTAGTTTTAAATCATTTTCCACAGACCAGGTGATATCCCCTGCACTTGTTCCTGATGGTGTTGTCATTACGCTTAATGGGATACTTGTTTGTTTTGATAGATCTATTTGATCATCACTTATGATACTCATATTTGTTGGGTTTCCTTGACGGAGTATTTCAAATGCATCTAAGGAAATCTTCGCTTTTGTGACTATAAGCTGTGCATGATGAATGCCTTCTGGAAGATTTTTTACTTCATAAAACACTTGTTGTCGCAATGTTTCTGTACTATTGGTATCTATGTTTTCTCCTACTTTTTTACCATCGATATATAAGTCAAACGTATGGGTATTCCCTGCTTTCATGCCTATGACTTTTAAACCATTTCCTGAGAAATAGAAATCTAAAGAGCTTCCATCCTGGTCTGTATATTTTTCTGTGGACATATACTGTCCACCATCTGTCCAGTCACCCCAGCCAGAGGAATAATTTATCATTGGATCACGATCATCCATTTTTACGATATGATAGATATCCTCTGGTTTTATTTCTTTGCTTAATGTACCACTTCTACCATCAGTATCCACAGCAGCGACTTTATAAAAGCCACTGTTTCCATCCATTTGATATGGTGTATGTGCTGTTTCACCAATTTTTTTATATTGTTCGTTCTCATCTTTTTGATAAATATCATAACGTGTTGCGGATGGCATTTCATCAAAGTCAATGAGTATTTTATTTCCATCTGTATAAGCTTTTACATTTTCCACAGCTTTTAAAGGTCGATCAGGAATATTTTCGATAGTATATGTTTCATTTGCGACTGTTTGGAAACTGATTTTTCCATCTTTTTGTGTTGTTTTTACGATATCTCCATTATGTTTTACCACTGCCTGATCAATATTTGGATATGCAATTGTACATTCGTTTCCACTCTTTGATAAGATGGAAGCACTATACAGATTGGAAGATTTCCAATCCATACTTACTTCAAAATTGCCACGAGCAACTAATCCATCCACATGTCCATCCTGCCATTCATCAGCTAATGCAGGCAATAAATTGATATATCCCATATTGCTTTGTATGAGCATCTCTGCTACACCAGAAGTATAGCCAAAGTTTCCATCAATCTGAAATGGTGGATGTGCATCCCAAAGATTTGGATATGCGCCTGCTTTAAAGAATGCTTTGATAATTTCATATGCATGATTACCATCACCAACACGTGCCCATGAATTTAATCGTTGTCCCATTCCCCAGCCAGTCGCATCATCACCTCTTGATGTTAAAGAAACAATGGCAGCATCCAAGTACTTTTCATTATCTACATTGATCAAATCTCCAGGAAATAAGCCTAATAGATGTGACATATGACGGTGGTGTAAATCCGTATTAGGAACACTTCCCAGTGTTGTTTCACTATACCATTCTTTAATTTGTCCACTATCGCCGATTTCGATTGGGTTTAATTTTGACTGGATATCTTTCCATTCTTTTACTAAATCCTGATCAACATCCAATGCCTCTGCGGCTTCAATGCTGTCTTTATATAATTGCCAGATCAGTGATTGTTCATAGGTATTTCCTGCTGTATATGGACCTTGTTCAGGTGAATACGCTGGTACTGTCACAAGTCTGCCTGTTTCAGGATCTTCCCGTAATATTTGTTTATATAATGTAGCTTCTTCTTTCAACATTGGATAAATTTCATTATGTAAGAATTCTTTATCCTGCGTGTATTCGTAGTATTCGTAACAATTTTGAAGAATCCAAGGAACTGCCGCTGGTGACCATCCCCAGCTGAATGCCCAGCCCGGACATGTCCAGCCAAATGGTGTATTCTGGGTATGTGCACTAAATCCATTTTCCGGATGTTCTGCGTCACTTTTTACGCCAAAATAAGTTTCAGCCGTTACTCTACCTGGTTCACGAAGACTATCCACATATTTTATTAAAGGTATGCCACATTCTGCCATATTGGTAACATACGTTGGCCAATAATTCATTTGCAGATTTACATTCATATGATAATCAGAGCCCCATGGAACTTCGTTTTCATTTCCTACACGATCATTCCATACACCTTGTAAATTGGCAGGTAAATCATCTCCTCTGGATGAAGAAATCTGTAAATATCGGCCATATTGAAATAATAAAGTTTCTATATAACGGCGATTTCCTGCATCTGCATTTCCATTGTTGTAGGCAGTCAATAGTTCATCTGTAGTTAAATCTGGCATTGTCTGTCCTAAGTCAAGATGAACACGTTGGAATATATTCTGATAATCTTCTATTCCTGTTTGTTTGACTTGAGCATAGCCTTTTTTTACGGCTGCATCAATTACATTTTTTACACGTTGATTTAATTGATCATCACTTTCTCCTGTACGATATGCAGGATAATCGTTTTTATAGTCCGTTGATGCACTTACAAAAATCGTTGCTTCTGATGCATTTTTTACATATAATTGATCATCTGCTGCTTCTATACTTCCATCCTGTGTTGTTACAGCTAATTGTCCATTTAGCTTCAGCTGATTGTCTTTCATTTTTCCTTGAACGACAATGGTATTATCTTTCACTGTTGTGACAACATCTTTTTGTAAATTCTCGCTTGTTTCATTTTTTACAGGAAATGATACATGAAAGTTTAGTTTATCATTACCTTTTGCGCTTACTTTCATCGCAATTACATCATCTGGATAACTTGCCAGATATTCACGATGATAATCTGTGCCATTTAATGTAAAATCCACAGTTGCTAACGCATCATTTAAATCTAATGCACGTTCGTAATTAGATGGTGTCCCATTTAAACCGAAATCTAAATAGATATCGCCAAATGCCTGATAAGAGCCATATCCATCATGACTGCCAACGATTTTTCCACAAGCATTTGCAGCATCCGGGTCACCATTTAAAAACATATCCTGGACTTTTTTCACATAGTCTGCCATTGGCATTCCATCAACGGTTGTGACATTTCCACCATTGTAATCTTTGCGAGAATCACTTGGTCCTCCTGTCCACAATGTTTTTTGGTTAAATGTTAAGTGCTCTTTGCTAATTTCACCATACACATTGGCACCCATTCTGGAATTGCCAATCGGTAAAGATAACTGTTGCCATCGATCATTTTCCTCTGTTGTGTTAAAACCACCGCTTCTTCCGGGTATGAGTGTTCCCTCACTCACTGGTTCATCAAAATTGATTTTTAAATCCGGTGTAGTCTGATTATCTGTTGCAAGTATTCGCATACTGCTTACTGGTATACATGTGCATACCATGGCACAAGCCAATAAAAAACTTGGCGCTGCTTTTTTTACATATCTTGTTATACCTTTCATTATGTTCTCCTCTCTTAAATGTAACCGTTCTCAAATCGGATTATAACAAATGAAAGAATACTTGTATGTATTTCTGATATGATTAAGCAATCCATATGTAAAATAAAACTATATCTCTAAAATATTAATATTATTTTTTATATATATTTATCGCGCAATATAACAATATATTATAAAAATCCCAGCCTTCTATGTATCTAAAGCAGACTACATATAAAGCCAGGATTCATCTTAAGATTTATATATTATCTCTAAAATATGTTTTGGTACTGCGTGATCATCACAATGTCCAATCACATTCCCTGCGGCTTTCTTCGCGGCATCACTTGCATTTTCTGTTGCGTACGCATGGGTAAATCTACTTAACATTTCAAAGTCATTTCCACCATCACCATAAACAGCAACTTCATCTTCTGCGACATTCAAAAGTTGGGCAAGCTTTGCGACTGCTTCGCCTTTATTTACACTTTTATCTGTGATTTCAAAAATTTCATCCTGAAAAGGTGCGTTGACGACGATATCGCTATGTGCTTGGATAAATGCAGTTAAATCATGATGCAACGCTTCATCCTCTACCCGACAATTGATTTTCATAATCCCCTGTTTTAAGATTTCCTCATCACTTTGTTCATATAAACAATCTTTCATAAATTCATGAATATCTGTTTTACGTAACACCTTTTTCCAGATACTGCGCTTCTCGAATTCTTTTATATGTTGGTCCTTGGAGATTCTAAGAAATGTATGATCTTTTCCGATACACTCAAAATCAATGGTAGGAAATGTCTTTAATATCTTTGCTAGAAAATCCTGATTGAGATAATTTTCATAAATAGAGTTTCCTTTTGGATCAAATATCAATGCCCCATTCATACAAATCGTATATACCCCTCGATGATACATCCCTAACTTTTCTTTCTGATTTCCATGCATATGACGACCTGTCGCAATCGCAAAATAGCGGTTATTTTTTATAACTTGATCCACAGCATCCAAAATCACTTCATCTGTTTCATGATATTTATTTAGTAAAGTGCCATCTAAATCGCACGCAAAAAGCTTTACCATAACATCCTTCCTCCTTTTCATTCAGAGCAATTATATCACTTTTCTATATAATATTATTTTCAAAAGGAAGAAAATTCCATACAAAAAAAACGTATTAGTATGATACCAATACGTTTTCTGTATGCTTATTTACAAGTCATTCCCTGTTTTTCTGATAATTCGATTGTTTTATCAAATGGTGCATCTTTAGAATCACCAAAGCCTAATGTACTAAGTGTAGAACCTTCTACCGTTGCCATATCAATTTTAACAACTACTTTTAAATCTTTTCCATTTGCTTTATATTCTGCGCTAACACCTTTTTTACCATCAACGCCCATTCTGCTTAACATTGCTTTTCCTTCTTTATCCAGATCTTCCTGTGTCATTTGAGAAGCATCTTTTTGTGATACACTTTCTGGAACATCGTATACCAATTCCATTGCGGTAATTTTGTTATCTGTTGCATCAAGTTTGATACTTGCTTTCATTCCATAAACTTCCATAGAACAGGTTTTTGATTCTTTTTTAGGTTCTGATGAGCATCCTGCCAATAATAAAGCAGCACATGCGATTGCGAATAATTTTTTCATAGTTTTCTCTCCTCATTTATTTACAAGTAAATTTAATACCTTCCTGACCCTTTTCTGCGTTTTCTACCGTTTCACTAAGTTTTACATTTTTCGTATTTCCTGTGATGCTGAATTTATTTAACACTTTAGAATCAGCTTTCATCAAATCGACATGGATATCCATTTTCATGCCGGTACCATCAACTTTCACGGTTGCTTTAACGCCTTCTTCATCACCGCTTAAGCCTAACTGTGTCATCACGGTATCTTCCATCACTTTTAACTGGTCTTTATCTACTTTGGAAGCATCAAAACCAAGCATTTCTTCTGAATAAAGATATTGGATATCCATTGTTTTAATGACATCATCTTCCGCATTCATTTTCATAGACATGCGCATGCCCTGATATTCGGTTGTACATGTTTTAGTTTCTTTTTTTACTTCTTTTGAGCTAGAACCACAACCGGTTAATAAAACTGCCGCAAAAAGAAATGCCATTATTTGTTTATGTTTCATTATGTATTTCTCCATCTTCTAAATATAATATTTTTCATTTATAATCATGAAACTTATTTACATGTAGCGCCGTCTGCTTCTCCACTTTTAACTGTTTCACTTAACTTAATATTTTTTGTGTTGCCTTCCATCTTGAATTGTTTCTTCAAAATATCAGTATCTGCTTTTGTTAGGTCAATATTGATTGTCGCTTTCAAATCTTTTCCATCAGCTTTGAATACTGCGGCAATACCTTCACCTTCCTTAATGCCTAATTGAGATAATACAGCATCTCCCATTGTTTTTAAATCATCTTCTTTTAATTTAGAAGCATCTCCATTAAACATAGATCCAGGGAAAACATAAGACATTTCCATCTTTTTAATTACATCATCTTCTGCATCCATCTTAATAGACATTTTCATTCCTGCTTCTTCCATGGAACATGTTTTTGTTTCTTTTTTTGGTTCAGATGAACCACAACCTGCTAATAAAACTGCTGCACATGCGAATGCTAAAAACTTTTTCATAACCATCCCTCTGACAGTATTTTAATCTGTCCCTTTCTATACACATTTATTATACCAAAGGGCTCTTGAAATATCTTCAAAATTGTCGAAAATTGGAAATCCATATCAAAAAGTGGTAAAAAACACTGTCACATATACGTCTTTTCTATTTTTTTCTATAAATTAAATGCCTTTTGTGTCACGTTTTTATTACCTCTAATAGTAATATGGTCCTCTTCTGTTAAATGTCCTAATAAAACACTGCTATGTTCATCATGCAATTTGATTCTCTCTTTAATTGATTTTGCATCATAATTGGCGTAACAATATAAACACTCATGAGGACAACAATTATAATCCCCAATATCTACACTAGCAATACAGCCACAGACTTGTTCTCTGACACCTTTTCCTTTTGGCTTTTCAAATGAATGTCCGATTGCCTGGGTAATATCTTCCATATTCATACACGGTCTTGCTTCAATGCCATACATGGATAAATCTACTTTTTCTGCACAGCTTTGTATATGCATATGATACTTTTGGGCAATTTCCCCAAAAGCCTTTCCAATCATCTTCATCTGTGATTCTTCTAATGGCTGAAGCTTCATTTTAGCCATGTTCTTACGCGTATTTTTATACATATCCACAAAGGAGATAATCACCGTTTCTACATAGCCTTCTAATTGTTTACACAACCGTTCAAATGCACGGCAATGATACTCTATGGTATATACATCGTTTAATAAGATGGGATCATATCTGACGATTACACGTTTAGAACCCAGCTGACTTGACATCTTCTTTATCCCTTCGATAATCGCTTTTTTATCAGGTACTGCCTGTTCAATATCCTTATGATATCCAGTTAATGTGACATGAAATATATAGGGAAAAGGGATTTCTTTTAATCTTGGCAACATAGGCAAAGGATTCTTTGTACAGAAAATAATGACATCAATATTGGCTTCATTCAATATGATTCTAGATATCTGATGTGGATTAAATGGGTTTCTTACATCCACATAGCCTTCTTTTAAACGGTTAAAAAACCAGTTACTAAAATATGCTGGGATGTCACATCGCCCACTTACAAATAAAATCATATCATCACCTCTGGTATTACTATACAAAAGTTTGATACAGAATACAAATGATTGGATTATAAAAAAGAGAAAAGCACTCCGAAAGAGTGCTGAAAGAGAGAGCCTTATAATATGTTTATTTTATAATGAGAAGGGATATCTGGCAGGTGTATCCCTTTTATAAATCACTCATGCTTTTGAAATGTCAGATAAGAAAATGCCTTTACTGCCTCATCATCGGATAGAGGACTGGAAATTCCAATAAAAGTGTTGGTATCTTTTACTTTTTGGATAAAGAATACCTTATCTCCATCAGAATTTGCGTTAAAACGAATAGATGGTACTTCATCTTTAGAATGATCCTCTTTAATGGTTACGCCCTCCATATTTAATGCACGATCACGAAAATTTTCATAATCCGATTGCCTCATAAAATTTCCCTTTAATAACGTTTTATCATCTTTTTTGATAAAGAACTCACCGTCTTTTTGGCTTATTTTATGTCCATCTGACGTATTCAATGTGACATCAACTTTATCACCATTATCGATGTTAAACGTATAACAAAAACTTGTTGTCACATCACATGCACTTAGTCCTGCCAGAATAAGCATACAGAAAAATAAATTCTTAAAAACTCTTTTCATTTAGGTTCCTCTCTTTCTTTACTACGTATGCATTATACCATAAATAGTTTTAGAATGCGTATCACATATCAGTTAGAGGAAACTTTGTAAAAAGGGTCTAAAAACTGTACAATTCGTACCATTTTTAGAGCCAATTTCTATTTTATAATGAATTAAGAATATCTTTCATGCGTTTCGCAAGACCTTTTGTCTTATCAACGCTTAAGGAGCATACCGCAACACGAATACCTTTATTGACTTTTACAGTATAAATATGCTGTGCCATCAATGCTTCATGATAACGATCACGTAATGCATTATCTTCAATCTTCACGGTAACAAAGAATCCTTCCTTATAAGGATAATACGCCAGTCCACAAGCATCTGCTTCTGATGTAAAGATATCACTTCTTTGTTTCAGTAAGTCCACATAATATGCTTTTTCCTTCATATACGTATCATAGTTTTCTGTTGTGACATATGTGAAGTTATCCATAGCAGCATTTGGAACATTACTCCATGTTGCACGAGCTGCTTTTTCAAATACGATTTCTACACCTCTGACAATTTCCTGAGTTTTTCCCAACAATACTGCCGCACCACAACGCAAACCATAAGATGTTAACGCCTTACTACAACTAAACGCAATGACTGCCATTACATTTTCGCTAAATGCATCAAATGTTGCCATATAATCTCTTGAATGAGGTAAATCATATGCATAATCGATATATGCGATATCATTTAATAATACCACTGGTACCTGTTTTCCACATTCATTTAAGAATGCCACAACTTCTTTCCATTCCTCTATCGTGAGTGAATACCCTGTAGGATTGTGACATGGATCATTGATGATCATTAAAAGTTTCTTCTGTGTTTTCATGACTTCCTGACAAGTTTCTTTAAAGCTTGTCAGATTAAAATGATCTCCTTCAAATAATGAATAAGTTTTTACATTCAGATTATCCATGGTTGCCATTAATTTATAAGAACCCCATGCGATTTCTGGAAGGATTACGGTTTCTCCTTCATCCAGAATTTCACTCAACGTGATTGCGACAGCACCAGTTCCTCCAGGTGTTGCGATGACACTATGTGCTAAGCTGCATCCACTAGGTTTTACCACCCAGTTATATACCTGATCACGGAAACTATCATTTCCTACAAAACTGCCGGCATATGCGGCTTTAGTTTCTTTTGGAATATTGTTGTATGGTGTAAATACACTGTCAAATGCAACAATTGTTCCTTCTTCGTTATATAAAGAACCAATGGTCGCATCCACTACATTTTCAGCTCCTACGGCTGCTTTTGCTTCTTTCGCTTTTTTCACAATCGCAAATACTGTATCCTCGATTGGTGTTGTGTTTACCTTACTTTTCACAAAACTCATTTTTCATCCCTGCTTTCTTTTGTATATGCGCCTAATAATTTAACATCTTCACAAACTTCATTCATTTCCATCAACAGCTCCACTACTTTCGTATCCTGTAAATTGCCGTCAATTTCCACATAGAAATAATAAGCCCATGGCTTGTTTTTGATGGATCTGGATTTGATGCTTTCCATATTGAATCCATGTTTGGAAATCACTTCCATTGCCTTTACAAGTGCACCGGCTTCATGCTTTGCGGTAAAGATCATAGAGAAACGATTTCCCTCTTTCACAAGTTTTTTTCCGATAATAATAAACCTTGTTGTATTTTGTTCACTGGTATTGATATCCTCAGCTAATATATCCAGCCCATATAATTCCGCATTTTCTTTAGCGGCGATCGCTGCTTTGGTTTTATCATTTTGCTTTGCGACATATTCTGCCGCAAGTGCTGTGTTTGGATATGGAATCAACTCATATCCACGTCCCTCTAAAAACTGTTTAGACTGGTAAATTGCCTGATCTTTAGAATATACTTGTTTGATATCCTGCAAGGTAGCCCCTTTGACACCCAATAGATTTTGCGATATTTTCAAATCATAGATCTGTTGGATATACACATCATAACGAAGTAAAAGATCCAGCACTTCCCCAACCTCTCCGGTAAATGAATTTTCAAAAGGAATGACACCATAAGCTATTTCATTTTGACATACTGCCTGAAATACATCTTCAAAAGACGCAAAATTTCTTTTCTTTCGATAAGGAAATACTTTTTCACTGGCGATATGGGAAAATGCTCCCTGTACGCCCTGATATCCTACTGTATCATGGTAGATGACAGATTTTTGATAATCCTTACTGATCTTCAGCATATCCTCCATGAACGCTAAATAACTATCCTTATATTTATCTTGTTTGATCAGGCTCATATTACGCTTTAATACATCTTTTTCTCTGCCTGTATCCAGAACATCCATTTGATGCTCCACTTTATATCGTATGACATCTTCTACAGCCTGCATCCGCTGTTCAAAAAGATCAGCCATTTGCGCATCTACTTCATTGATTCGCTTTCTAGCATCATCCAGAAGGCTCATTATACTTCACTCCCTTTTTTCCACCCTATTATACAATAATTCCATGGGTATTCATACAATTTTCAGAAAATTTATGAAAAATATATTTGATAAATTTCAATGGCTTGTAAACACATAGGATATGTGTAGTTGATATTTACCTTTTACGATTCTAAAAAACTATTTCCCGATGATCTGAGAAATAGTTTTTCGTTATACTTCTTTTACATTAATGAAATGATAATATCTTTTCCGCTATCTTGCTATCTGTAATCAAATAGTTAATATAACCGCCTACCAAAGCCGCATGAATCGCCCTTGCTTTATCTACGCCACCAGCAATTGCAATCACATTCTGATTTTTTCGTATCTGGTCAAGCTGGATACCAATGATATTTTTCTCAAGATGATCGTCAATTGGGTTGCCTGCCACATCGAAGAAATGTCCACACATATAGCCAATCGCACCTTTTTTAATCATCGCTTCTTTTGATTGATCATTTAGAAAACCTGCCCATGTTCCAGATAACTCTTTTGCACGGATACTAGCAATTCCGGTAATGATATAATTTAAATGATTAATTTCCTTAAATGCTTGACGTATGATAGGCTCTTTCATCAGTTCTTCTCTTACGATATCGCTTTCTACATATAATGGGGCATACAACATCGTCTGGGTACCGTTATATTTTTCTGTCATCTTACGTACCAGATTGGCGGTATCTAATCCATTATGATATCCCTCCGCAGAACCTCCAGTTAATTGTACAAATCTTACCTTTTTACTGGTTTTAGGTTTCATCTGCTGCACCATCTGATTCAATGTTCTTCCCCAGGAAATACCTACAGAATCACCATCTTTAATCAATCCATCTATGTATTTAGCAGCCTGTTCTCCTAAACGCTTGATAATAAAATCTTTATTTTCATCATTGGATGAATCTGTAATGACAATGGCATCTTTCAGCTGATATTTCTCTTTCAGCATCGTTTCCAGTGTGGTGGATTGTTTCAAAGGATAATTAATTTGTATCTCAACAATCTTTAATTCCTTTGCTTTTTGTAAATAGCGGCACACTTTTGATTTAGAAAAAAACATACGTTTCGCAATGGTTGTTTGTGGCAGATTTTCTTCATAATACATACGTGCAACTTCCGCAATCATGTTCATTTCACTTTCTGAATATTTCTCTTTCATAATGATTTCCCCTTTGGTTATATTGTAACATAACGAGCACAAAAAGAGGCAGCTGCCTCTCATTGAATAAAATCTTCTTCTCGTTTGCTTTTTGGATCAATACAAGCCGGCTGATTGACCTGCCACACTTTTTCCCATTTATCTTCTGTTAATGGCAGTGCCATATCGCCAGTTTCCTTTCGCCATGTTTCCAGTTTTTGTTTCATCATTTGATAAACTTCCTGATATTCTTTTTCCTGTATTACATTGTGTTGCTCCAGTGGATCTTTTGCTAAATCATATAATGCCAGCATACATTTCTCCTTATCCAACATGCCATGCTCCATATAATACTGTTTGGTTGGAGAATTATCGATATTTGATCTATTAATTTTTTCATAATCTCCATAGTAACAAATCAGCTTATAATCTTTTGTACGAACACATCTTGCTGGTTCATAGGATGTATGGAAGTTGATTTCCGCAAACACTGCTTCATCCATTTCTTCATGTAGATTGGAAAATACTTTCGCAAAACTTTTCCCATGATAGCCATCATCTTTTTCTATTCCTAATAAATCACATATCGTTGGCGCAACATCAATTTGAGATACCAATCCCTTTACATGTACGCCTTTGACTACAGCTTTAGGATCTCGCATTATCAAAGCCACATGAATACCTGAATCAAACAGTGTACATTTTGCGAATGGATAAGGTACCCCATGATCAGTGGTAAACATAATCAATGTATCATCATAATGACCAGTTTCTTTCAACATATGAATGATTTTCCCAAAGTTTTGATCAAACATTTCCACTGAACGCATATGTCCTGCATAATCTTTCCTTACTTCCATGGTATCCTTTAAAAACTCTGGTAGATGAAGTGCTCGTAGTTCTTCTTCACTCATATCTATATCCGGATATTCACGATGTGTACTAAAGAAACCCATGGACACAAAGAATGGTTCATTTCTTTCTGTTTTCAGCCATTGGCATAAGGCATCTGTATTATGGGCATCCCATTCCACCAGATCTTTATCTTTATATTCGCTGCAGCTGGTTGTGATATTTTCCTGATAACCAATTTTATCTGCACCTAATTGATGATCTTTATAACGGCCGTATTCATGCTGGATACCACACAACACTGTATGATATCCTTCATGATTTAAACGTTGTACGATATGATTTCCATAATCGTGTATCTCAAATCCTCTATTTCCAAGCCCCAGCATACCATTGGTATGCGGATATCGACCAGTCAATAAAGAAGCACGACTTGGAGAACATGTTGGGGAGCAGCAATATGCTTCATCAAAGCACACGGCATCTTTCGCAAAGGCATCTAAGTTTGGTGTATGGATATGGATATCATAGGGTTGAAAATAGATACCGCTGTCATGTGTATGAATGTATAGGACATTCTTTCTCATTCACTAATTCCTAATGCTTGTATTTTCTCTTTTAATTCTGTTTTTGAAAGAAGATTTTTTAAACCGACAACTTTGGTCTTTTCACGTACTTTAAAGTTTTTAACAAATGCTTCACTGATGATAATCAAATCAAAATCATTTGCGATTGATTGAGCTTCATCAAGACTTGTGTGATGAATCGTTGCCTGTATACCTAATTCTTTTAATACCTGTTGTGCTCTTGTTTTCATAATCTGACTTGTTCCCATACCACAGCCACACGCTACCATAACTTTTAACATATGTTTATTCCTCCTCTACTTCTAAATCAAAGTAATGTTCTTTATTTTTTCTATATTGAATTTGTGGAATTGCCAGCATCAATACGACGCCTAAGATCAATCCTGGAACTGCTAAATATTTCATTAAGATACCAAGTGCAGGCCATAAGGTTGCCCAGTCAAGATTTCCTACATAACCACCGAATTTTGCCATATCGAATAGATATAAAGCTCCGGCACTTCCTAAGATCTGAAGTAATCCAGATCCTACACAAAGGATGATCAACGCTTTGTATCCACCCTTCATATTCGCATATAAACCAATCGTTGCATTGTCATAGAATAATGGAACGAAGCCTGGAATAATCATCAATGGAGATTTAAAGATCAATAGTCCTGCGATGGCAATCATCTGTCCAACTGCACCAAATAAGAAGCCTAATACAACAGCATTTGGTGAACCGAATGCATATGTGGCAGCACAATCGACTGCTGGTAAAGAACCTTTTAATACTGAATTTGAGATACCATTGAATGATTCAATCATTTCACCAACGAACATTCTGACACCTGTACGAAGGATAACCAGATTGACTGCGAAGGATGCACATTTTTCAAAGATATACACAATGAAGGAAATATTAGCCGGGAATGCGGCAGTATCTACACTTCTCAATAAAGGCTCGCCAATGATACATAGAATGATGCCAAAGAAGATCAACATCAACAGTGTTGTGGATACAACATAATCTTCTAAAATCTTTAAGGCGCCTCCCATATTCATACTGTCAACGCCTTTATTTTTATCACCCAGTTTTGCGCCAAATTTATGTGCAATCCAGATACCAAGCATCTGCTGGTGACCTACGGCAAATCCTGCATTTTCGGTTAATTCCTGTGTTGCTTCGACTGTCATATTAGAGAATACTGCCCAATATGTACCAATCAATAAGCCAACTGCGACAATACCCACAAAGTTTTGCAGAGATGGAATTAGATAATATACAATCCATGTTGCTACTGCAGTTTGTGTAACCATAATGTGTCCGGTTGTGAATAGTGTTCTGACTTTTGTGAATTTACGGAAGAATACCAGAACGATATTCCAGATAAATGCGACAAGCAATGTCAACATTGCGAATGATGTAACGACTCCAATACTTTCTAATGCGCTGTTTGCGGCAATATATGCGATATTAGGATCTATAACGGCTGCTTTTAGTTCAAATTTTTGTTGAATTCCTGTAAGAATTGGTGTAATGGTTCCTGCAAGTGCTTTTGCTCCAACTTGAAGGATCATATATCCAACAACTGCCTTAATGAAACCTGCCAGCACCTCATACCATTTCCTCTTTAACAGAATGTATCCTATCATGACGATCAATCCGATAAAGATTGCCGGGCGAGATAAGATGTTGTTAAAAATAACCACCCAGATTTGATTTACGATATCTAACATAGATATTTCTCCTTTCAATATTGTAAGCGCTTATCTGATTCTAATTATAAAATTTAATTCAAATAAAGCAATATTTTTATAATTTTTGCAATTAATTTCATTTTCTGTTTTTATTATCGTGAAATTTTTCTTATATTGGATATATAACTGCAAATATTCCCATTTATAAAGAAGGATATATCTATAGGAAATTGAATTTTTTATCTGGCACATCCTGGTTAGATGGCACTAAAAAAGACCAGTTTATGCAACTGATCTTCTCGCTTTTATAAACGTTTTCCTAATTCGTATGCCTGTGCTGGATAATTTGATGCTTCTATATCTTCACGCAAATACATGCCCAATGCATAAACACTGCCAATTTGTGTCCAGTGCAGATATTTCCATATCGCTTCAAAGTGATGCTTCAATGCACCAAAGGTATCATCATCCGTATCCCCACAAGATGCTAAAACAATTACTTTCTTAGGCATTTCTCTAAGTTTGGTATTATTGGCATAGAAACGATCGATAACGGCTTTGATTTGTGTACTCATTCCAAAGTAGTATAATGGTGTCACAAATACGATAATATCTGATTGAAACAACATGGGATTTAATTTCTCCATTCCATCTTTGAATACACATCCATCATTTCCTTTTCGACATGCATCACATGCAATACATGGATGCACCAGTTCCTCTGCTGCATCATATACGTTGATTTCGTGGCCTGCTTCCTTCGCACCTTGCATAAATTTTTCCATCATTAAGGCGGTGGTGCCCATTTTATGAGGGCTGCCATTTATCATTAATATTTTCATAAGTATCACTTACCTTTCTTCTTAATTTTATCATAACATTTTTTAGTTCCTTTACAAGGTATCTCTTTTATTTTCTGAAATAGATTGTTATACTTAAAATTAGAATAGGAGAGATCATGATGAATATAAATATTATAATTGAATATCATCAAGATGGCTGCATGATATTTTTAGAGGATTTTACAGGTGCATTTACAAGAGGGAAATATGTTGCGGAGGCTTTACAAAAAGTAGAAAAAGAACTTAATACTTATCTATTGTGGAGAGATCATCAACAATTAACTGAATCTATCCAAATGAAAAATATTATTGTTACACAAAAAGAAAAAAGTAATGCAAAAGTCTGTGATGGTGACACTGAAATATTATTCCATAAGGAATTAGAACCATTGACATATGCAGAATATGAATATATGAAAGAGCTAGTACTTCGTTCCGCAAAAGATTTTCAAACATTATATGAAAGCATTCCTGACAAAAATTATTATCGTAATCCTATAAGGAAAACATTTTATGGATTAGTCCCAAGAACTGCAAAAGAAATGTATGAACATACAAATGGTGTCACAAATTTTTATTTGAATGGATTGTATTTACAAATTGATGATCAACATGATCTGTATACCAATCGTGTTCTAGCAATGAAACTATTAGATGAAAATTTTAAATCTTACAATGGAATCGTCAAAACAGTTCGTGGTGAAGCATGGACCATATCTAAAATATTAAGAAGATTTATATGGCATGATCGAATCCATGCCAAGGCTTTGTATAAATTAGGTTGTTTGAAATGGGAAAATCAAATAGAAAATCCATTTTTCTTTGAAAATCTATTAAACAGAAAATAAACAATCGCATTATCAGTGCATATTTTTATAGTAAATAAAAGGCACTTCAAATTGTGCCTTTCATTTGATTGATATAACTTTCATAATGTTTAAACTTTCTTTATTTCTGTATCTTCTATGATATTTCCTTTTTCTATATTTGGTTCAATAAAATGTTGTAAAGAATATTCCCAAAGTGTTTGAGAACCATCTGCCGTATTGCTGTTTCTATTTAATATCTGGCTTAAATGCACACCTTTTTCTTTCCAGGACTTGCCATTCGTTGCAGCATTTAACATGGTAGGTTGAATATTATCCATGGTATGTGCAAACTTTGCTTCCGGTGTAGTACCTTCCTCAAATTCATCCCAAAGTGCTCTTAACTTATCTCCTTGATCACTTGGCAATAAACCAAAAATACGATCAGCCGCCATTAATTCACGTTCTCGCTGTGTTTTCTTTGCTTCTTCATCATATGCAAAGGTATCACCTGCATCAATTTCCACTAAGTCATGAATCAATAACATACTGATGGTTTTTAATACATCAATTTTTTCATTTGCATATTCGCTTAATAACAGTGTCATGATTGCCATATGCCATGCATGCTCCGCATCGTTTTCTTTACGTTTTGCGCCAGTCAAATACGTTTGACGACCAATAAATTTTTCTTTATCAATTTCTCTACAAAATGCAAATTGTTTCTCTATTCTTTCTTTATCCATGAGATACACTCCTTTTTACTGTTAGTTTGATTATAGGCGACATTTCCCACATAATCAAGAAGGAATTGTTTATATACTTGATACAGGCACAACTTGTATATCTCTGTTTAAAGGATAGCTTTTTAGTGTATTACATACAATCACTCGATTTTCAATTGGATACATAGAACCCTCTAATTGTTTAAAGCCTTTCACACTTCCCAGATGAAATGATACACCTTGTTTAATTTCTATTAAAGACATTTTCCCTTCATATAGTAATACTAGATCAACTTCATTTTGATTATTATCACGATAGTAATACGCCTGGAATGGTTGCTTATTATTCAAAAATGTTTTTCTTATTTCATTGACCACAAACGTTTCAAAAAAAGCCCCTGATAAATTTGAAATACGTAGAGTTTCAGGATGGTTCATTTTAATCAAAAAAGTTGCTAAACCTGTATCACTAAAATACATCTTACTCGTTCTTACAATTCTTTTTGCGATAGAATGATCATTATATGGCTGTAAAAAATATATAAGTCCTGTAGCCTCCAAGATGGATAACCAATTCTGAATTGTTTTACCACTGATTCCAAGTCTTCTTCCCAAATCAGCAGCATTAACCTGCTGGGATGTCATTGCGGCTAAATATTCAAGAAAATCGTGGAATTTTATTTTATCTTTGACATTGATGAATTCCGTAATATCACGATCCACATAAGTTGAGATATAATTCTCATAATAATCATTGATTACTTTTTCACTTCGATATAATTCAGGATACATCCCCTTGCATATCAATTGAAAGATTTCTTTTACGTCTAAAGGATTATCATTTTGATATAAACATGCCCTATTTTGTGTTGGAATGTAAATTTCTGTTTTTCTTTGCATTATTTCATCTAGCCCTAATGGCTCCATTTGTATAATACTAGCGCGACCTGCTAAAGATTGTGTTACATTTTTCATAAGGTGGAATGCTTGTGAACCTGTTAGTAAAAACATTCCATTTGCTTCGCCTGTTTCTAATCTTTTCATGTTGACGATTTCTTCAATCACTTCAAATAATATTGGAGCATATTGGACCTCGTCAATGATCAATGGAAAATGGAATTGTTATATTTAAAAATAGCATAAAAATCTAGTTATCCGCATAAAAACTGGACTTATCACACTTTATCAAGGTCAAAACCACTCAATTTACTACTAATTTACTACTTATGAATGAGCTTTGATACGACGATTTATCCTTGAAAAGTGAAGATATAAAGATACTTCCAATAAAATTTGAATATTTAATAGGTAGACACTTCAAAAAATGAGGTGTCTATTTTTTTACCCGATTTTGAAAGGAAGTGAACTTATGAAAACAAAAAATCAAGAATCAAAAGGTCGTTCCCCACTCTTTAAGACCATCAAACATTCATTCAGCCAATAAAAAAGAAAGGATAGGTAAAAATATGGAACTTAAATTTGTGATTCCCAACATGGAAAAAACATTCGGCAATTTAGAATTTGCTGGCGAGGATAAAGTCGTTCAGCGAAGAATCAACGGACGGCTAACTGTCTTATCAAGAAGCTATAATCTCTATTCTGATGTTCAAAGAGCAGATGATATTGTGGTGGTGCTTCCTGCTGAAGCTGGCGAAAAACATTTCGGCTTTGAGGAACGTGTGAAGTTAGTCAATCCACGTATTACCGCAGAGGGCTACAAAATCGGCACTCGTGGTTTTACAAATTACCTTTTACATGCTGACGACATGATAAAAGAATAAAGAAAGAGAGGAAAAATGATGAGATTAGCAAATGGCATTGTATTAGATAAAGACACGACTTTTGGAGAATTGAAATTCTCTGCTCTACGTCGTGAAGTGAGAATCCAAAATGAAGACGGGTCGGTTTCAGATGAAATCAAGGAACGTACCTATGACTTAAAATCCAAAGGACAAGGACGCATGATTCAAGTAAGTATTCCTGCCAGCGTGCCTTTGAAAGAGTTTGATTATAACGCACGGGTGGAACTTATCAATCCCATTGCGGACACCGTTGCTACTGCCACCTATCAAGGAGCAGATGTTGACTGGTATATCAAGGCAGACGATATTGTGCTGACAAAGGATTCTAGTTCATTCAAAGCTCAACCACAAGCAAAGAAAGAACCGACACAAGACAAATAGTCGCTAGGTAGAAAGGAGACTTTTTCGCATGAAACAGCGTGGTAAAAGGATTCGCCCATCTGGTAAAGATTTAGTCTTTCATTTTACGATAGCGTCACTCCTGCCTGTTTTCCTGCTGGTTGTCGGACTGTTTCATGTGAAGACAATCCAGCAGATCAACTGGCAGGATTTTAACCTATCACAAGCAGATAAGATTGACATTCCCTATTTAATTATCAGTTTCAGTGTCGCAATTCTTATCTGCTTGCTGGTAGCGTTTGTATTCAAACGGGTTCGCTATGATACGGTTAAACAACTTTACCACCGTCAAAAACTGGCAAAGATGATACTTGAAAACAAGTGGTATGAATCTGAACAGGTCAAAACAGAGGGTTTCTTTAAAGATAGTGCTGGTCGTACAAAGGAAAAGATAACCTACTTCCCTAAAATGTATTATCGACTTAAAAATGGCTTGATACAGATACGGGTGGAAATCACGCTGGGAAAATATCAAGACCAACTCTTACACTTGGAAAAGAAATTAGAGAGTGGCTTGTACTGTGAGCTGACGGATAAAGAGTTAAAGGATTCCTATGTGGAATATACTTTGCTCTATGACACCATAGCCAGTCGTATTTCTATTGATGAAGTAGAAGCTAAAGATGGTAAACTTCGCTTAATGAAAAACGTATGGTGGGAATATGATAAGCTCCCTCATATGTTGATTGCTGGTGGTACAGGTGGCGGTAAAACTTACTTTATACTGACACTGATTGAAGCCTTGCTTCATACAGATTCAAAACTGTATATTCTTGACCCGAAAAATGCTGACCTTGCGGACTTAGGTTCTGTGATGGCAAATGTCTACTATAGAAAAGAAGACTTGCTTTCTTGCATTGAAACATTCTATGAAGAAATGATGAAACGTAGTGAGGAAATGAAGCAGATGAAGAACTATAAGACTGGCAAAAATTATGCTTACTTAGGTCTCCCGGCACACTTCTTAATCTTTGATGAATACGTCGCTTTCATGGAAATGCTGGGAACAAAAGAAAACACCGCAGTTATGAATAAGCTGAAACAGATTGTCATGTTAGGTCGTCAAGCTGGCTTCTTTCTAATACTGGCTTGTCAACGTCCAGACGCAAAATATTTAGGCGACGGAATCCGTGATCAGTTTAATTTCAGAGTGGCTTTAGGTCGTATGTCTGAAATGGGCTATGGCATGATGTTTGGCAGTGACGTACAAAAGGATTTCTTCTTAAAGCGAATCAAAGGTCGTGGCTATGTTGATGTAGGAACAAGTGTCATATCAGAGTTTTATACTCCCCTTGTACCAAAAGGATATGATTTCTTGGAGGAAATTAAAAAGTTATCCAACAGCAGACAGTCCACGCAGGCGACGTGCGAAGCGGAAGTCGCAGGTGTGGACTGATCTTGCTGGCTGGTGTGGCAATAGCCACGCCAGCACTTAACCCCCCGTATCTAACAGGGGGGTACAAATCGACAGGAAACAGTCAAAAAAACATTAGAAAATCCTTTGGTTACAAGGGATTTACAAAATTTCAGCGTATGTCAAATGGGCTTTAAAAGTTGACATACGCCTTTTTGATTGGAGGGATTTTTACTGAATGAACAAACTTGGTTACAGCATTTAAAAGAAAAACGCTTGGCTTATGGACTATCTCAAAACCGTTTAGCTGTTGCGACTGGTATTACAAGGCAGTATCTAAGCGATATTGAAACAGGAAAAGTCAAGCCATCAGAGGATTTACAGCAGTCCCTTTGGGAAGCTCTGGAACGCTTCAATCCCGACGCTCCCCTTGAAATGCTGTTTGATTATGTAAGGATTCGCTTTCCGACAACAGACGTACAGCAGGTGGTCGAAAACATCTTACAACTGAAACTGTCCTATTTTCTTCATGAGGACTATGGTTTCTATTCTTATTCAGAGCATTATGCTTTAGGCGACATATTCGTCCTTTGCTCCCATGAACTGGACAAAGGAGTTCTGGTGGAATTGAAAGGTCGTGGGTGCAGACAATTTGAAAGCTATCTTCTGGCACAACAAAGAAGCTGGTATGAGTTCTTTATGGACGTTTTGGTGGCTGGCGGTGTGATGAAACGCCTTGACCTTGCCATTAACGATAAGACAGGGATTTTGAATATCCCTGTACTCACTGAAAAGTGCCAACAGGAAGAATGTATCTCCGTCTTCCGCAGTTTTAAAAGCTATCGCAGTGGCGAACTGGTACGCAAAGAGGAAAAGGAATGTATGGGAAACACCCTCTATATCGGTTCATTACAAAGTGAAGTTTATTTCTGTATCTATGAAAAGGACTACGAGCAGTACAAGAAAAATGATATTCCCATTGAAGACGCAGAAGTAAAAAACCGTTTTGAGATTCGATTGAAAAATGAGCGTGCCTATTATGCAGTCCGTGATTTACTCGTCTATGACAATCCAGAGCATACCGCCTTTAAAATTATCAATCGGTATATCCGTTTTGTAGATAAAGACGATTCCAAACCTCGTTCTGATTGGAAACTGAATGAAGAATGGGCTTGGTTTATTGGGAACAATCGTGAACGATTAAAACTAACCACAAAACCAGAGCCTTACTCCTTCCAAAGGACGCTGAACTGGCTATCTCATCAAGTTGCCCCGACCTTAAAGGTTGCGATTAAACTTGATGAAATCAACCAGACGCAGGTTGTAAAAGACATTCTCGACCATGCGAAACTGACAGACCGACACAAGCAGATTTTGAAGCAACAGTCAGTAAAAGAACAGGACGTGATAACAACAAAAAAATAACTCAAATACAAATTCATTGAATA
This sequence comes from Absiella sp. AM29-15, assembly GCF_003434225.1. Taxonomy (NCBI): domain Bacteria; kingdom Bacillati; phylum Bacillota; class Erysipelotrichia; order Erysipelotrichales; family Erysipelotrichaceae; genus Amedibacterium; species Absiella sp. AM29-15. The sequence goes on along the minus strand of NZ_QVFL01000005.1, from coordinate 26,962 downwards.
TAGAGAGGAGAACATTTTTATGAATTTTGGACAAAACCTTTATAACTGGTTTCTATCAAACGCTCAATCACTGGTGCTTTTAGCAATCGTTGTGATTGGCTTGTATCTTGGCTTCAAGCGTGAGTTTAGCAAACTGATTGGCTTTTTAATTATTGCGATTATTGCGGTTGGCTTAGTCTTCAACGCTGCTGGAGTAAAAGACATTTTACTAGAGCTATTCAATCGCATTATTGGTGCTTAAATAAAACCGTTCTTTTGTGGAATATAAGTGGTTTTCTTATGTTCCGCAAAGGAATGGTACACCAAACGAAGTGCGGTAGGGATTTTTGAATCTCTACAAAGAAAGGACGTGAATATATGGACGATATGCAAGTCTATATTGCGAATTTAGGCAAATACAATGAGGGCGAATTGGTCGGTGCGTGGTTTACCTTTCCCATTGACTTTGAGGAAGTCAAAGAGAAAATCGGCTTGAATGATGAATATGAGGAATACGCCATTCATGACTACGAGTTACCCTTTACGGTTGACGAATACACTTCCATTGGCGAACTCAATCGACTATGGGAAATGGTATCGGAATTACCCGAAGAATTACAATCGGAGCTATCTGCTCTGCTCACTCATTTTTCAAGCATTGAAGAACTAAGCGAACATCAAGAGGATATTATCATTCATTCCGATTGTGATGATATGTATGACGTGGCACGCTACTACATTGAAGAAACGGGTGCTTTAGGCGAAGTACCAGCTAGTCTTCAAAACTATATTGATTATCAAGCCTATGGTCGGGATTTAGACCTTTCAGGAACGTTTATCTCAACCAATCATGGGATTTTTGAAATCGTCTATTAAATCTGTCGGTACATTACTACTGGCAGATTTTCTATTTTACGGGGTGGCTCAATCAGCTACCCCTATTTTTTATGAAAGGATTGATTACATGAAGAAAATACGAAGCTATACCAGTATCTGGTCTGTGGAAAAGGTACTGTATTCTATCAATGATTTTAGACTTCCGTTTCCCATAACCTTTACGCAAATGACATGGTTTGTCGTGTCACTCTTTGCAGTGATGATACTTGGCAACTTGCCCCCTCTTTCCATGATAGAGGGAGCATTTCTCAAATACTTTGGGATTCCTGTGGCTTTCACATGGTTTATGTCTACAAAAACTTTTGATGGTAAAAAGCCTTATGGATTTTTGAAGTCTGTCATTGCTTATGCACTGCGACCAAAGCTGACCTATGCAGGAAAAAAAGTAACGCTTGGCAGAAACCAGCCACAAGAAGCCATTACAGCAGTTAGGAGTGAATTTTATGGCATATCCAATTAAATACATTGAAAACAATCTCGTCTGGAATAAAGACGGGGAATGTTATGCTTACTATGAGCTTGTTCCTTACAATTACTCATTTCTAAGTCCAGAACAGAAAATACAAGTGCATGATTCTTTCAGACAGCTTATCGCACAAAATCGTGATGGCAAAATTCATGCTTTACAAATCAGTACAGAATCCAGCATACGTTCTGCACAAGAGCGTTCCAAAAATGAAGTCACTGGCAAGCTCAAAGCGGTTGCCTATGACAAAATCGACCAACAGACAGACGCTTTAATATCCATGATTGGCGAAAATCAAGTGAACTACCGTTTCTTTATCGGCTTTAAGTTGCTTCTCAACGATCAGGAGTTTTCTATGAAAAGTCTTACCGTTGAAGCAAAAAATGCTTTGTCTGATTTTGTCTATGATGTGAACCATAAGCTGATGGGCGATTTTGTTAGTATGAGTAATGATGAAATCCTGCGTTTTCAGAAGATGGAAAAGCTCTTAGAAAATAAAATCTCTCGTCGTTTCAAAATCCGCAGGTTAGATAAGGACGACTTCGGCTATCTGATTGAACACCTTTACGGACAGACAGGCACTGCCTATGAAGAGTATGAGTACCATCTATCAAAGAAAAAGCTGGATAATGAAACGCTGATTAAATACTATGACTTGATTAAGCCTACTCGCTGTTTGGTGGAAGAAAAACAGCGATATTTGAAAATCCAGCAGGAAGATGAAACCGTCTATGTAGCTTACTTTACCATTAACAGCATTGTCGGAGAACTGGACTTCCCGTCCTCTGAAATCTTCTACTACCAGCAACAGCAATTTACATTCCCGATTGATACGTCAATGAATGTGGAAATTGTAGCGAATCGTAAAGCCCTATCTACTGTCCGCAATAAAAAGAAAGAACTGAAAGACTTGGATAACCACGCTTGGCAAAGTGATAATGAAACCAGCTCCAATGTGGCGGAAGCTCTGGAAAGTGTGAATGAGCTGGAAACCAATTTAGACCAAAGCAAGGAATCTATGTACAAGCTGTCTTATGTGGTAAGGGTATCAGCAAATGATCTTGACGAACTCAAACGTCGTTGTAATGAAGTGAAAGATTTTTATGACGATTTAAGCGTAAAACTGGTACGACCATTTGGGGATATGCTCGGCTTACATGAAGAATTTTTACCTGCCAGCAAGCGTTATATGAATGATTATATTCAATACGTGACCTCTGATTTCCTCGCTGGTTTAGGTTTTGGTGCTACTCAAATGCTGGGGGAAAATGAGGGGATTTATGTTGGCTACAGCTTAGATACTGGACGCAATGTCTATCTGAAACCTGCTCTTGCCAGTCAAGGGGTTAAGGGTTCAGTAACCAATGCGTTAGCGTCGGCTTTTGTTGGTTCGCTGGGTGGTGGTAAATCCTTTGCGAATAACCTTATCGTCTATTATGCGGTGCTTTATGGGGCACAAGCAGTGATTGTAGACCCAAAAGCAGAACGTGGCAGATGGAAAGAAACCTTGCCAGAGATTTCCCATGAAATCAATATCGTCACTCTGACTTCTGATGAGAAAAACAAAGGCTTACTTGACCCTTATGTGATTATGAAAAATCCCAAAGATTCTGAATCACTGGCTATTGATATTCTGACATTCCTTACGGGGATTTCCTCTCGTGATGGGGAACGCTTCCCAATCCTTAGAAAAGCCATTCGTGCAGTAACCAATAGTGAAGTACGAGGGTTGATGAAAGTGATTGAGGAATTACGGGTTGAGAATACGCCACTAAGTACCAGTATAGCCGACCATATCGAAAGTTTTACAGACTATGACTTTGCACATTTATTATTCAGTAATGGTTATGTGGAGCAGTCTATCAGCTTAGAAAAACAACTGAACATTATACAGGTTGCGGACTTGGTACTTCCCGACAAGGAAACTTCCTTTGAGGAATATACCACTATGGAGCTTTTATCCGTTGCTATGCTGATTGTCATTAGTACCTTTGCTTTAGACTTTATCCATACAGACCGAAGCATTTTCAAGATTGTAGATTTAGACGAAGCATGGAGCTTTTTACAGGTAGCACAAGGAAAAACACTATCTATGAAGCTGGTTCGGGCTGGTCGTGCTATGAACGCTGGGGTATATTTCGTGACCCAAAATACAGACGACCTCTTAGATGAAAAACTGAAAAATAACCTCGGCTTAAAATTTGCATTTCGTTCCACTGACCTTAACGAGATTAAAAAGACCTTAGCCTTTTTTGGTGTAGACCCAGAGGACGAAAACAATCAGAAGCGATTGCGTGATTTGGAAAACGGGCAATGCCTTATCAGTGATTTATATGGTCGTGTCGGTGTGATACAGTTCCACCCTGTATTTGAAGAACTGCTCCATGCCTTTGATACCAGACCACCTGTGCGAAAAGAGGTGTAAATGTGAAACCATCAATAGTAAACAGAATAAAATCAAACTGGACGCTGAAACGTCTAGGTAAAGTGGCAATGACAGTGGCTTTCACACTTGTGATTGCCATTTTTCTTTTAGCCATGCTGGGAACGGTGGTTCAAGCTGCGGGCTTGGTAGATGATACGGTCAATGTGGCAAATGAATACAGCCGATACCCACTTGAAAACTATCAACTGGATTTTTATGTGGATAATAGCTGGGGCTGGCTTCCGTGGAACTGGTCGGACGGGATTGGAAAACAGGTCATGTATGGACTATATGCCATTACCAATTTTATTTGGACAATCAGTTTGTATGTTTCCAATGCGACAGGTTACTTAGTACAGGAAGCCTATTCCTTAGACTTCATTTCCGCTACAGCAGATTCCATTGGTAAGAATATGCAGACCTTAGCTGGTGTGAGTGCAAACGGATTTTCAACAGAGGGTTTCTATGTTGGATTCCTCTTACTCTTGATTTTGGTTCTTGGGGTTTATGTTGCCTATACGGGACTGATAAAGAGAGAAACCACAAAGGCAATTCATGCCATTATGAATTTTGTGCTGGTGTTTATCCTATCGGCTTCCTTTATTGCCTACGCTCCCGACTACATTAAAAAAATCAATGACTTTTCATCAGACATCAGTAATGCCAGTTTATCACTTGGCACGAAGATTGTCATGCCCCATTCCGATAGTCAAGGCAAGGACAGCGTGGACTTAATCAGAGATAGCCTGTTTTCCATACAGGTTCAGCAACCGTGGCTACTGCTTCAATACAACAGTTCAGACATTGAAAGTATCGGTATTGACCGTGTGGAAAGCCTGCTCTCCACCAGCCCAGATTCCAACAATGGCGAAGACAGAGAAAAAATTGTTGCGGAAGAAATTGAAGACAGAAGCAATACCAATCTAACCATTACAAAGACCATTAACCGTTTAGGTACAGTCTTCTTCCTATTTGTCTTCAATATTGGGATTTCCATATTTGTATTCCTATTAACAGGAATCATGATTTTCTCGCAGGTACTTTTTATCATCTATGCTATGTTTCTGCCTGTGAGCTTTATTTTAAGCATGATTCCATCATTTGATGGTATGTCAAAACGAGCCATAACAAAGCTCTTTAATACCATTTTGACACGAGCTGGAATCACATTGATTATTACGACAGCATTTAGTATTTCAACCATGCTCTATACCTTATCGGCTGGTTATCCGTTCTTTTTGATTGCTTTTCTACAGATTGTGACCTTTGCAGGAATCTACTTCAAGCTGGGCGATTTAATGAGTATGTTTTCTCTACAGAGTAACGATTCTCAAAGTGTGGGAAGTCGTGTGATGAGAAAACCTCGTATGCTTATGCACGCTCACATGCACCGTCTACAGCGGAAACTTGGACGTTCCATGACTACTCTAGGGGCTGGGTCTGCCATTGTTACAGGTAAAAAAGGACAGTCGGGTTCGGGGAGTTCTGCAAGGACACAAGCAGATCACTCCCGACCAGACGGAAAGGAAAAATCAACACTTGGAAAACGTATCGGTCAAACCATCGGTACAGTAGCTGATACCAAAGACAGAATGGTAGACACTGCTAGTGGTTTGAAAGAACAGGTTAAAGATTTGCCGACCAATGCAAGATATGCAGTATATCAAGGAAAATCCAAAGTAAAAGAGAATGTCCGTGATTTAACCAGTAGTATTTCTCAAACCAAAGCGGACAGAGCCAGTGGACGCAAGGAACAGCAGGAACAAAGGCGAAAAACCATTGCGAAGCGTCGCTCTGAAATGGAACAGGTCAAACAGAAAAAACAGCCTGCTTCTTCTGTTCATGAAAGACCGACTACAAGACAAGAACAATATCATGATGAACAGACCTCAAAACAGTCTAATATTCAGACTTCATATAAGGAATCTCAACAAGCCAAACAAGAGCGTCCAGCAGTTAAGTCCGATTTTTCAAGTCCAAAAGTGGAACGCCAAGGCAATACCGTTCAAGAAAAAACCGTTCAAAAGCCAGCAACTTCAACCACTACAGCAGATAGAACTTCACAACGTCCAATCACAAAAGAACGTCCGTCTACTGTTCAAAGAGTACCACTACAAAATACAAGAAGTAGACCACCAATCAAAACCGCCACCATTAAGAAAGTCGGTAAGAAACCATGAAGTTGAAAACTTTAGTGATTGGTGGTTCTGGATTATTCTTGATGGTCTTCTCACTGCTTCTGTTTGTTGCCATTTTATTTTCAGATGAACAGGACAGCGGAATTTCCAATATTCATTATGGAGGTGTGAATGTTTCCGCAGAAGTGCTGGCTCATAAGCCTATGGTAGAAAAATATGCCAAAGAATATGGCGTTGAAGAATATGTCAACATACTTCTTGCGATTATACAGGTGGAATCGGGCGGTACTGCGGAAGATGTTATGCAGTCCTCGGAATCCCTCGGTCTTCCACCTAATTCATTGAGTACAGAAGAATCCATTAAGCAAGGTGTGAAGTATTTCAGTGAATTATTAGCCAGTAGCGAAAGGCTCAGTGTAGATTTAGAATCGGTTATCCAGTCCTACAATTATGGTGGTGGTTTCTTAGGGTATGTGGCTAATCGTGGAAATAAATATACCTTTGAACTGGCTCAAAGTTTCTCAAAAGAGTATTCAGGTGGCGAAAAAGTGTCTTACCCCAATCCCATAGCCATACCTATCAATGGGGGCTGGCGATACAACTATGGCAATATGTTTTATGTGCAACTGGTAACGCAGTATCTTGTCACAACAGAGTTTGATGATGATACGGTACAAGCCATCATGGACGAAGCACTGAAATATGAGGGCTGGCGATACGTTTACGGTGGAGCTTCCCCGACTACTTCTTTTGATTGTAGCGGACTGACACAATGGACGTATGGAAAAGCTGGAATTAACTTACCACGAACCGCACAACAGCAATATGATGTGACCCAGCATATCCCACTATCGGAAGCACAAGCTGGCGATTTGGTTTTCTTTCATTCTACCTATAACGCTGGCTCTTATATTACTCATGTTGGGATATACCTTGGCAATAACCGTATGTTTCATGCAGGCGACCCAATCGGTTATGCCGACTTAACAAGCCCCTACTGGCAACAGCATTTAGTGGGAGCAGGACGAATCAAACAATGAGAAAGGAAGATTTAATGATGAAATTTAGAAAAAATCAGAATAAAGAAAAACAGATACCAAAGGAAAAGAAACCTCGTGTCTATAAGGTCAATCCTCATAAAAAGGTTGTGATTGCCTTGTGGGTACTTTTAGGGCTTAGTTTCAGCTTTGCGATATTCAAGCACTTTACAGCTATAGATACTCATACTATTCACGAAACAACTATCATAGAAAAGGAATACGTTGATACTCATCATGTAGAAAATTTTGTAGAGAACTTTGCGAAAGTCTACTATTCATGGGAGCAATCCGATAAGTCCATTGATAATCGAATGGAAAGTCTAAAAGGCTATCTGACAGATGAACTTCAAGCTCTCAATGTTGATACAGTACGCAAAGATATTCCTGTATCGTCTTCTGTAAGAGGATTTCAGATATGGACGGTAGAGCCAACTGGCGACAATGAGTTTAATGTAACCTACAGTGTAGACCAGCTCATTACAGAGGGAGAAAATACAAAGACCGTCCACTCTGCTTATATAGTGAGTGTCTATGTAGATGGTTCTGGAAATATGGTACTGGTTAAGAATCCGACCATTACCAACATACCTAAGAAATCAAGTTATAAACCAAAAGCCATTGAAAGTGAGGGGACGGTTGATTCCATTACAACCAATGAAATCAATGAGTTTTTAACGACGTTCTTCAAGCTCTATCCTACAGCGACAGCCAGTGAACTTTCCTACTATGTGAATGACGGGATATTAAAACCAATCGGAAAAGAGTACATCTTTCAAGAACTGGTAAATCCTATTCACAATCGTAAGGATAATCAAGTCACGGTATCGCTGACAGTGGAGTATATCGACCAGCAGACCAAAGCAACGCAGGTATCTCAATTTGATTTGGTACTTGAAAAGAACGGGAGTAATTGGAAGATTATAGAATAACAAATATTGGTACATTATTACAGCTATTTTGTAATCACGTACTCTCTTTGATAAAAAATTGGAGATTCCTTTACAAATATGCTCTTACGTGCTATTATTTAAGTATCTATTTAAAAGGAGTTAATAAATATGCGGCAAGGTATTCTTAAATAAACTGTCAATTTGATAGTGGGAACAAATAATTGGATGTCCTTTTTTAGGAGGGCTTAGTTTTTTGTACCCAGTTTAAGAATACCTTTATCATGTGATTCTAAAGTATCCGGAGAATATCTGTATGCTTTTATGCCCTTTTGGGTTTTTGAATGGAGGAAAATCACATGAAAATTATTAATATTGGAGTTTTAGCTCATGTTGATGCAGGAAAAACTACCTTAACAGAAAGCTTATTATATAACAGTGGAGCGATTACAGAATTAGGAAGCGTGGACAAAGGTACAACGAGGACGGATAATACGCTTTTAGAACGTCAGAGAGGAATTACAATTCAGACAGGAATAACCTCTTTTCAGTGGGAAAATACGAAGGTGAACATCATAGACACGCCAGGACATATGGATTTCTTAGCAGAAGTATATCGTTCATTATCAGTTTTAGATGGGGCAATTCTACTGATTTCTGCAAAAGATGGCGTACAAGCACAAACTCGTATATTATTTCATGCACTTAGGAAAATGGGGATTCCCACAATCTTTTTTATCAATAAGATTGACCAAAATGGAATTGATTTATCAACGGTTTATCAGGATATTAAAGAGAAACTTTCTGCCGAAATTGTAATCAAACAGAAGGTAGAACTGTATCCTAATATGTGTGTGACGAACTTTACCGAATCTGAACAATGGGATACGGTAATAGAGGGAAACGATGACCTTTTAGAGAAATATATGTCCGGTAAATCATTAGAAGCATTGGAACTCGAACAAGAGGAAAGCATAAGATTTCATAATTGTTCCCTGTTCCCTGTTTATCACGGAAGTGCAAAAAACAATATAGGGATTGATAACCTTATAGAAGTGATTACGAATAAATTTTATTCATCAACACATCGAGGTCAGTCTGAACTTTGCGGAAAAGTTTTCAAAATTGAGTATTCGGAAAAAAGACAGCGTCTTGCATATATACGTCTTTATAGTGGCGTACTGCATTTACGAGATTCGGTTAGAGTATCAGAAAAAGAAAAAATAAAAGTTACAGAAATGTATACTTCAATAAATGGTGAATTATGTAAGATTGATAGAGCTTATTCTGGAGAAATTGTTATTTTGCAAAATGAGTTTTTGAAGTTAAATAGTGTTCTTGGAGATACAAAACTATTGCCACAGAGAAAAAAGATTGAAAATCCGCACCCTCTACTACAAACAACTGTTGAACCGAGTAAACCTGAACAGAGAGAAATGTTGCTTGATGCCCTTTTGGAAATCTCAGATAGTGATCCGCTTCTACGATATTACGTGGATTCTACGACACATGAAATTATACTTTCTTTCTTAGGGAAAGTACAAATGGAAGTGATTAGTGCACTGTTGCAAGAAAAGTATCATGTGGAGATAGAACTAAAAGAGCCTACAGTCATTTATATGGAGAGACCGTTAAAAAATGCAGAATATACCATTCACATCGAAGTGCCGCCAAATCCTTTCTGGGCTTCCATTGGTTTATCTGTATCACCGCTTCCGTTGGGAAGTGGAATGCAGTATGAGAGCTCGGTTTCTCTTGGATACTTAAATCAATCGTTTCAAAATGCAGTTATGGAGGGGATACGCTATGGCTGTGAACAAGGATTGTATGGTTGGAATGTGACGGACTGTAAAATCTGTTTTAAGTATGGCTTATACTATAGCCCTGTTAGTACCCCAGCAGATTTTCGGATGCTTGCTCCTATTGTATTGGAACAAGTCTTAAAAAAAGCTGGAACAGAATTGTTAGAGCCATATCTTAGTTTTAAAATTTATGCGCCACAGGAATATCTTTCACGAGCATACAACGATGCTCCTAAATATTGTGCGAACATCGTAGACACTCAATTGAAAAATAATGAGGTCATTCTTAGTGGAGAAATCCCTGCTCGGTGTATTCAAGAATATCGTAGTGATTTAACTTTCTTTACAAATGGACGTAGTGTTTGTTTAACAGAGTTAAAAGGGTACCATGTTACTACCGGTGAACCTGTTTGCCAGCCCCGTCGTCCAAATAGTCGGATAGATAAAGTACGATATATGTTCAATAAAATAACTTAGTGTATTTTATGTTGTTATATAAATATGGTTTCTTGTTAAATAAGATGAAATATTTTTTAATAAAGATTTGAATTAAAGTGTAAAGGAGGAGATAGTTATTATAAACTACAAGTGGATATTGTGTCCTGTATGTGGAAATAAAACACGATTAAAGATAAGGGAAGATACTGAATTAAAAAAATTCCCCCTCTATTGTCCGAAATGCAGACAAGAAAATTTAATTGAAATAAAGCAGTTCAAAGTAACTGTGATTACAGAGCCAGACGCAAAGACGCAGAGCCGATAAAATGAGATTAATACAATCTCATTTTATCGGCTCTTTCCGTTATGTATGGATTCTTTTAATTAGTCTTCGATGTTTCTTGCTTCGTTGATACCGCTGGCTAAAGATTCCATTAAGGATAGTTCTTTGTCTGTAAAGCTATCCATGTATTTCTCTATCTGTAATCGTCGGGTGCTTTTTACCAAGTTATTAGCAGGTAAGAAAAATTCATCAACGGAAACATGAAGTAACGATACAAGGTCATAAAGAACTTGTATGCTGGGGTGTTGCCCTTTATTTTCAATATTAGTTAAGTACCGTGGGTCAATTTCAATCAATGCTCCCACTTGTTCACGAGTTAAACCTCGTTTCAATCGAGCTTCTTTAATGGCTAAACCAAAGGCTCTAAAATCATATTTATCTTCTTTTTTACGCATAGTAGACCACCTCTATACATTTTATTGTTCCTACTGAATTAAAAACAGGTATAGAAAAACGTGTTATATGGTTTATAGGTTTATATTTAATAAAAAGCACTACTAAACGCCAATAAAAAAAACCGTTATATGGTAGTGCTATTTACGCTGTTAAAATATTGTATATTACTTCCAAATGGCGGTTTGTTGGAGGTCAACGTCGCCATGAAGTACATCATATACAATAAATTTCCTTACATTGGGTTCTTGTCAAAAAAAGTCGTCTATCTGCAATAGATAAGTACGTCCACCAATGTGGTTTTATAAATCATATAGATAGAATAACAGAAGCATGTAAACAGAGAAATAAATCTGTTTATATGCTTTTTTGGCTATTCAGAACTTTTTTACAAAGTTTATTTATCAGTAATGCAACAAATCCCCCTTTCACATTGGGACTAAGAGTGAAAGGAGATAAACGAGCAAGGCTCACTTCCTTTCCTAGACAGAAAGGGGGTGAGAAACATGAAACCATCTTCTTTTCAGACCACAATAGAAAATCAGTTTGACTATATCTGTAAACGTGCTATGGAAGACGAGCGAAAGAATTATATGCTTTATCTTTCAAGGATTGCAAAGCGTGAGGTGTCCTTTTCGGATGTTGGCGATTATCTTGTTAGCCAGTTTGCGACAACAGATAACTATTCAACTGACTTTCAGATTTTTACACTCAATGGGTTATCAGTAGGCGTTGAAAATGATTTGTTGAGTGAAGCATTACGTGAGTTGCCAGACAAGAAACGTGAAATTCTACTGCTGTTTTACTTTATGGACATGAGCGATTCAGAAATTGCAGACCTGTTGAAATTGAACCGTTCTACTGTCTATCGGCATAGAACCAGTGGACTAGCCTTAATTAAAAAGTTTATGGAGGAATTTGAAGAATGAAAACACAATATCCTATGATTCCCTTTCCTCTCATTGTAAAGGCAACAGATGGCGATACCGAAGCGATTAACCAGATTCTACATCATTACAGAGGGTACATAACGAAGCGTTCCCTACGACTTATGAAAGATGAATATGGCAATCAAAGTATGGTCGTTGATGAAGTCTTACGTGGAAGAATGGAAACCAGACTGATTACAAAGATTTTGTCATTTGAAATTAAGTAATATCCTCTCTCCTTTCGTGGAAGCGTGCTAAACCATTCCACGCTTCCCGAACAGGGAGGTTTGTTATTCCACCAAAGCATATTGAGCTTTCAATGTGTTTTGATAGGCTAACGAGCCATTGTTCTTTGAAAACTGAATAAAAGTAATCGAATACGTTTCGATAAGAAAAGAGCCAACGGAACTAACCGCCATGACCTATCTTATAAAGATAGCGAGCGATTCATGTTAGTGATCCGAGAAGCAATCTTTAGCAGGATTGCCTGCAACGACATTCTTATCGTGATAATGATACTCCCATACAGTCAATAGTCCGAGCGTGATAAAACCGTCGCAGGCAATGAGTATGGCTACATGAGAACCATGCAGGGGTGGAACTCCCGTGAGCTTTGCTAAAGCTGTTCGATTGCTGGTAAAACAACTTTTATGAAATCCAAATAAGTGATTTGGAAAGGAGGATTTTATGAAGCAGACTGACATTCCTATTTGGGAACGTTATACCCTAACCATTGAAGAAGCGTCAAAATATTTTCGTATTGGCGAAAACAAGCTACGACGCTTGGCAGAGGAAAATAAAAATGCAAATTGGCTGATTATGAATGGCAATCGTATTCAGATTAAACGAAAACAATTTGAAAAAATTATAGATACATTGGACGCAATCTAGCGTCGCCAAAGGGTCTTGTATATGATAAAATAGTATTAAGTCGTATCAAGGCTCTTTCCATAAAGGAAAGGAGCAAATGCCATGTCAGAAAAAAGACGTGACAATAAAGGTCGAATCTTAAAGACTGGAGAGAGCCAACGAAAAGACGGAAGATACTTATACAAATATATAGATTCATTTGGAGAACCGCAATTTGTTTACTCGTGGAAACTTGTGGCTACAGACCGAGTACCAGCAGGAAAGCGTGATTGTATCTCACTTAGAGAGAAAATCGCAGAGTTAGAGAAAGACATTCATGATGGTATTGATGTTGTAGGAAAGAAAATGACACTCTGCCAGCTTTACGCAAAACAGAACGCTCAAAGACCAAAGGTTAGAAAAAACACTGAAACTGGACGCAAATATCTTATGGATATTTTGAAGAAAGACAAGTTAGGTGTAAGAAGTATTGACAGTATTAAGCCATCAGACGCTAAAGAATGGGCTATTAGAATGAGTGAAAATGGTTATGCTTATCAAACCATCAATAACTACAAACGTTCTTTAAAGGCTTCATTCTATATTGCTATACAAGATGATTGTGTTCGGAAGAATCCATTTGACTTTCAACTGAAAGCAGTTCTTGATGATGATACTGTCCCTAAGACCGTACTAACAGAAGAACAGGAAGAAAAACTGTTAGCCTTTGCAAAAGCTGATAAAACCTACAGCAAAAATTATGATGAAATTCTGATACTCTTAAAAACAGGTCTTCGTATTTCAGAGTTTGGTGGTTTGACACTTCCAGATTTAGATTTTGAGAATCGTCTTGTCAATATAGACCATCAGCTATTGAGAGATACTGAAATTGGGTACTACATTGAAACACCAAAGACCAAAAGTGGCGAACGTCAAGTTCCTATGGTTGAAGAAGCCTATCAAGCATTTAAGCGAGTGTTAGCGAATCGAAAGAATGATAAGCGTGTTGAGATTGATGGATATAGTGATTTCCTCTTTCTTAATAGAAAGAACTATCCAAAAGTGGCAAGTGATTACAACGGCATGATGAAAGGTCTTGTTAAGAAATACAATAAGTATAACGAGGATAAATTGCCACACATCACTCCACATAGTTTGCGACATACATTCTGTACCAACTATGCAAATGCAGGAATGAATCCAAAGGCATTACAGTACATTATGGGACATGCTAATATAGCCATGACGCTGAACTATTACGCACATGCAACATTCGATTCTGCAATGGCAGAAATGAAACGCTTGAATAAAGAGAAGCAACAGGAGCGTCTTGTTGCTTAGTAGTACAAATGAATTTACTACTTATTTACCACTTCTGACAGCTAAGACATGAGGAAATATGCAAAGAAACGTGAAGTATCTTCCTACAGTAAAAATACTCGAAAGCACATAGAATAAGGCTTTACGAGCATTTAAGAAAATATAAAAAGATAATTAGAAATTTATACTTTGTTTGTAAGAAATATTTAGGATCTTTTATCGCTATTTTTCTTTGATCAATGTTATCTAATGATACATAATCGAAGTTTTTTTCTTTTACAAATTCATATGCAAGAGTTGACTTTCCAACTTGTCTTGCTCCTGTAATAATGACAACAGGATAATTATTTAATGCAATTTCTACCTGTTTTTTTATAGCTCTTTGATACATAAAAAGCGCCTCCTTTTTCATACAATTATGAAGTGCAACTTCATTTTAACACTTTATTAGGTCTTTGTATACTAATATTTTCTTCCAAAAAAAGTCACACACTTTTATTTCATGATTCATCGTGATAAGATAAAAATTCAATTTTAATTACCTGCCAAAAAAAGTGCTTTAGTTAAAAAATAAGCACTTTTTGTATATTGAAAATTTTCTATCCCTTATTTCGCCATCATATAAATCTTTTCCATATCTTCAATGGTTAGCACTTTAAACTTTCCAATTGTACGATTTTCTTCAAAACTACATTTATATGAAAGCTCTTTGATTTCCTTATCAGTAATATCTCTATTTAAAAGTTCATGAAGATTAATTGGCATGTCAATTTCTTTAAAGAATTTTTCGGTAGCATCAATTCCAGCCAAAGCAGCCTTTATATCATCAGCTTCATGAATATCCCAAACATTTCTAGCGTATCTAGCAAATCGTTCAGGTTTTTCTTGATATACATATCTTGCCCAACTTACCCAAATTGCTGCTAATCCTGCTCCATGTGCAACCTGGAACATCCCACCTAATTCATGTTCCAATTGATGACAAGCCCAATCGCCATATGTCCTGCTGCCTGTTATGTCATTATGAGATAAACTTGCAGCCCACATTACCTCAGCTCGTGCATCATAATCATTAGGATGATCTTTCAGTATTTTAGCATTCATAATGACTACTCGCATCAAACTTTCTGCAAATTGATCATTTAATTCTAATGTTTTCACTTTATTAAAATATCTTTCCATTGTATGCATCAGAATATCGGTACAACCACTTTCTGTTTGATAATTAGGTAATGTGTATGTCAATTCTGGATTAAGTATAGCAAACTTGCAAATACCTAATTCATGGTTTAATGCACGTTTATAGCCACCTTCTTCATTTGTGATCACACTAGAATTACTCATTTCACTTCCTGTTGCAGCTATAGTTAATACAACACCAACAGGTAAACATGCTTTTGGCTCTTTCTTGCCTAAATAATAATCCCATACATCCCCTTCATTCATAACGCCATATCCAATTGCTTTAGCGGAATCAAGAACACTTCCTCCACCTACAGCTAGAATAAAATCAATATTTTCTTCCTTACATATTGAAATACCTTCTCTTACTTTAGATAATACTGGATTGGATACAACTCCTCCTAACGTAACATAATCAACGTTGTGTTCTTTTAATGAATTACATACAATGTCTAATAAACCACTTTTTTTAGCACTATTACCTCCATAATGTACTAGTACTTTTTTATAACAACTTTTTTCTAATATTTTTCCTACTTTTGTTTCTTGTTTCTTTCCAAAATACACTTTAGTAGGAGCGTAGAATTCAAATCTATCCATATTTTATCCTCAATTACCAATAAAGTTTTGCCTTATCAATGGAACTGAATAATTCCATTTTTTGTGCTATAACCTTTTTGGCTTCTTGAATGGCTGGATCTAATACTTTTGCAGGCACAAATCCTCCTGTTGTATCCAAAACCTCTCTTACTTTAGCAAAATATGCACTCTTAAAATCGCTTGAAATATTAATTTTAGAAATACCGATTCTACAAGATTCAGCAATTTCATCATCAGGATTATTACTTCCACCATGTAATACCAATGGTACAGGCGCAACTTTCTTAATTTCTTTCAATAATTCTAATTGTAATTTTGGAACATATCCTTTTGGATAAATGCCATGTGCAGTTCCAATGGCAATTGCTAAACAATCAACGCCTGTTTTTGTGACAAAATCTACAACTTCATTTGGATCAGTATATGTAATGTTATCTACGCCACCTTCATCTGAATTTCCAATTGCTCCGATTGTTCCGATTTCACCTTCAACAGTAACATTTGCTGCATGAGCTAATTCTGTTACTTTTTTACTTAATGCTACATTTTCTTCATATGTCAACATAGATCCATCAATCATTACAGATGTAAAACCTGCTTTAATAGCTCTCATGATTTCCTCTAATGTTTTTCCATGATCTAAATGTAAGGCAAATGGTACTTTACTGTTCGCTAAACGCATTCTCACATATTCATAAAATTCAGGTGTAGCAAAATTAAATTCACCTGGTGAAACTTGAATAATAGCTGGTGCATTTAAACGTTCTGCTTCCTCTACAACCGCGCGAAACAAACAGCTTTCTGTTGCATTATATGCTCCTACTGCAAAACCATTTTCATGTGCTACATCTAGTAATTCTTTCATTGTTAATAACATATCATCTTCTCCTTCACGATTCTTCCCGTTATCTATCCATTAAATATTTTCAATCTTTATTTCATCATCATTAATATCTGTATTCGCACCAAAATCAATATCGTTTAAATCAGCGATTTCATCTTCTTCAGTTACAGGTTTTTTAATTAATGATAAAATAACACCAGTAATTATAGAACCAATAGCTAATGCCACACAGAACATCATAGGATTCGTAAATAAAGGAACTGTTAACATTCCACCATGTGGAATTGGAGATCCTGTACC
This sequence comes from Absiella sp. AM29-15, assembly GCF_003434225.1. NCBI lineage: Bacteria > Bacillati > Bacillota > Erysipelotrichia > Erysipelotrichales > Erysipelotrichaceae > Amedibacterium > Absiella sp. AM29-15. The sequence continues at coordinate 10,130 of NZ_QVFL01000005.1, read as the reverse complement.
CCAAACCATGCATAATCCACCAGCTACAGCTGAACCGCAAACGCATGCAAATACTACGCGGAATAAATCACGAGCTGCAATAGGTATAACACCTTCAGTAATCATACAAATGCCCATTGGAACTGCTGCTTTTAATTGTTCTTTTTCTGCTTTTGTATATTTATTTCTTGTTAATAAGCATGAAATTGCAATACCAAATGGTGGAATCATTGAACCAACGAATTTAACTGATTCAGGGCCAATAACACCATCAATCATCAAACCATTAACGAACGTTGACATTGTTTTGTTCACAGGGCCTCCAAAATCGAAACAAGCCATACCACCTAAAACAGCACCGAATACAAATTTACTTCCTGATTGTAAACCAGTAATCCACTCAGTTAAGACATTCATTAACCAAACAAATGGTTGTCCTAACAATGTATACATTAAGATTGCACTAACTGCAGTTACTAAAACAGGAATAATCATAATTGGCATTAATCCCTGAATAGCTTTTGGTACGCGAATATATTTTTTACATGCTAATACCAAATAACCCACTAAGAAACCGCCAACTAAACCACCAATAAATCCTGCTTTAATTGCTGAACAGATAAAACCAATAATCAAACCTGGAGCAATTCCTGGTCTATCACCAATGGAATAAGCTACACCTGCTGTAATTACTGGAACTACAGCTGACATACCAAAGCTACCAGCTTGATACAAATAATACCCAATACCTGCAGTTGAATTACGAACATCTGAATCGATAACCTGCCCTAATGCCATACAAAGACCGGCTGCTACTACCAATGGAATCATGTAGCTGATTCCTGTTAGAATATGCTTTTTAATCTCAAATTTTTTTCTTGTCTTTTCCATATTTCTTCCTCTCCCGCTTTATTTTTTAGCTAAAGCTTTCTCCACTTTTTCAATTAAACCTACTGGATTTTTCAAAACAGTATTTGTACCTACTCTGATAAGGGGCTTTCCTTTAAACCGTTCCTCACCTGAAATTTTCACATCTACTGCTAAAATCACAACATCTGCATTTCTAATGTCTTCTTCTGTTAACTCGTCTTCTATACCTATTGTTCCCTGAGTTTCAACTTTCACTTCATGCCCACGGGCCTTTGCTCCTTTCATAAGTTTTTCTTTGGCCATGTAAGTATGCGCAATTCCTGCAGTACATGCTGCTACACCAACAATCTTCATCTTGGCACCTCCCTTCCTATTTAAATAAATCTATTACTTCACTAGGACTTTCTGTTACAAATAATTTTTTTGTAACATTTTCATCACATAGTGCAATAGCTATTTGTGAAAGCAGTGATACTAACTCTGATTTATCTGTATCTTTAACTGCCATCATAACGAATACTTTAATTGGTTTATCATCAAGAGACTCCCATTCAATTGGCGTTTGTGATCTTCCAATAGCGATACATGTTTTCTCAACACCTTTAGACTTTCCATGTGGTATAGCTAAGCCATCACCCATTCCAGTTACACCCTCAGATTCTCTAAAGTAAACATCTTTTTTAAATTGTTCTCTATCACACAAAACGCCGCTTCTGTCAAATAAATCAACCATTTCTTCAATGATTTCATCTTTTGTTTTCCCTTTTAGTTTTAAATCAATCCTTGATTCGTCCATTACATCTGAAATTTTCATACTACCCATTCCTCCTATTGAATCAGGCACTTATAAAAGTCCATAGGACTTTGTAGTGCTACAAGATTTTCAACACGTTCTCTTGTATCTACCAGCTCTAAAAATGACTTATAAAACGAACGCATTTTTCTGATTTCTATATCACAATCAGCTTTTAAGACTAAGACTGCAATAAAATCTACTTTTTCTTTAACATCCCATTGGATGGGAGTCTCTAATGTCACAAAACATACTTTTGAAATATAAATTTCAGTTTGTGAACCATGTGGTATAGCGACTCCATTCCCTATAGAAGTTGGAGTTTTTTCTTCTCTGTCTAATAAAGTCATTAAGAAGTTCTCTTTCGCATATCCTTTTTTCACTAATTGCTTATGTACTTGTCGTAATACTTCTTTTTTACTTTTTCCTTTGACGCGAGTAAATATTAAATCTGGATCAAATAATTGATGACAAATTTTATCAAAATGAACTTGTTCTTCTTTTTTTCTATTAATTTCTAATAACTTTGTATTAATAGCTTTCATACTACTTTCTGATAATAATCCATCAATTTCTACAGCTCTGCTTTCGTTTTCAAGATTTGAAAGAGTCAAGATCATCTCAACATTTTTATATTTTTTAAATCGAAACTCATGAACAGTAATAATATCTATGATGTTAATTTTAGGAAATGTTCGCATAATTTTTTCTTTTAACATCATATTGATTCCAAAACCACTAGAAGAAACCAAAACTGTATTGATATTTTCAGCATTTCTATCTATCGCCGCCTGAATATAAATTACAATGTAACTCAATTCATCTTCAGTAATTTTCAAATCGAAATATTCCTCTATCAACATACTTACAATCCATACCACACGGAATGTATCAGGAAATTCTTTTTTCAGATATGCTGTCATCCGGGATCCAGATTCACGTTTATATTTCAATCGAAATAAACATGGTTTTAAATGTAATTTTAATGCTGTAAATAATGTTTCATCTTTCATTAAATCCATATCCAAAACATCGCTTAAGACTTCCATAATCTTATGTACAAAATCTTCAACTTTTGTATTAAACTCAAAGAAGAACTTTTGTGTGTCTGTAATATCTCCAATATCTGTTAATCTAGAACATAATAATTGTATAGTAAGAAAAGCAATATCCTCCTCTATAGCAACTTGATGAAAATGTGTAAATACACTATCCAATACATATTTTGCGAATTCATATTCTGTATGTTCTTGCAATTGCTCTATGTCGTGTTGCTTGAATACTGGCATAGATTGAAATGCATTTCGATGAAGGGCTAAGGAAATATATATTGCTACATCTTGGAATGAGTCTTCAGCAAATTCAAAATTCCATTTACGTTCACTTTGCAAAATAATCTCTGTTATCACAGTTACATCAATTCCAGGGCAAATAAATGTTAGTTCTTCTTGATAATTTGCTGCAGCATATTTTGAAATAAAGTTTCTAACTGCCAATCGATAATCAACCTCTTCAAAAGCTAAGGTTAATCCTAAATTGCGATTACTAATCATACGAACATGGTATTTAGATAGCCATTCTTTAACTTCTTGAACAACTTTTAGAGTAGTTGGTAAACTCAAATATAATCGATCAGATAAAGCCTTTGTACTAATATAAGCTTTATCCGCATTTTTCAAAAGAACTCTTAATACATTGTATACACGTTGATCTTTACCTACTTTCGTCTCTACATCTTGATCTTTTTGTATAATTTGATGTATTTGAAACCTTTGTTCTTCATTTGCTTCTAACCAAATACCGAAATGTCTTTTTTTCTGAATCGTGCCTAAACCATTTTCTTGTAAGAATACATCTACAATATCGATTTTCGTTCTAACGCTTTTTTCGGAGATCCCTATTTCCTGAGATAACCATGCCACTGTTACCGTTTCAGTATTAAGAAGTAACTCCAAAATTTTTCTGTTATTACTATCAACTTTCTGTGTCATGTTTTACCTCCTGACTATATTTTATAGTAATTGTAAGTTTTACAAATAAAAACATGTGGTATTTAATAACGGTACTTTTTTATTCCATATATCCACCTTTCATAGGCGAAACTGCATGTTTAGAATACAATGATATAACACCTGTTGTATATTTTGGTTTTTTAGGTATCCAAAGTTCTTTCCTTCTTTTAAGTTCTTTTTTAACTTCTTCATCGCTTTTTTCTTCACCTTTAAAGCCAATGATATTAATTTCTCTTTTTTCTATATCAAACCGTATTAAATCGCCTTCTTCAATTAATGCGATTGGTCCACCCTCAGCTGCTTCTGGTGAAACATGTCCAATCGCTGGTCCTTTACTAGCTCCTGAGAAACGCCCATCTGTAATTAGAGCAATTGATTTATTTAATTCTTCATCAGAAGAAATTGCTTCCGTTGTGTAAAACATTTCAGGCATTCCACTTCCTTTTGGTCCTTCATAACGAATGATTACTGCATCATTGGGATGTATTTCATGATGTAAAATAGCATATATTGCATCTTCTTCACAATCAAACGGTTTTGCATATAGTGTCGCATGAAACATCTCTTTTGCCACAGCTGAATGTTTTACCACTGCCCCTTCAGGTGCTAAATTTCCCTTTAATATTGCAATAGTTCCATTTTTACCAATTGGATTATCAAATGGACGAATCACATCAATCGCTTTTATTCCCCATTTATCTAAATAAGACTCAGATTTTTCATAAAATCCTGAAGCTTTTAAGTCATCTAAATTTTCTCCAATTGTTTTACCAGTAACTGTTTTTTCGTCTAAATAAAGCATAGATCTAATTTCTTCCATTACCCTAGGTACACCACCTGCATAATAGAAAAATTGTGCTGGCCATTTCCCCGCTGGACGAATATCCAATAAATAATGAGCATTTCGATGAATTCGATCAAAATCATCTGCTTCTAACTGAATCCCAAATTCCTTTGCTATTGAAGGTAAATGCAGTAATGAATTAGTTGATCCTGAGATTGCTGCATGCACCATTATCGCATTTTCAAAACTTCTTTTTGTTACAATATCGCTTGCTTTCATGCCTTTTTTCGCTAATTCTACTGCAAGCATACCTGCTTTATGAGCCATATCTTTTAATTCATGACTTGTTGCAGGCATTAATGCACTACCCGGTATCATAAGTCCTAATGCTTCAGCCATGATTTGCATAGTACTTGCTGTTCCCATAAATGAGCATGCACCACATGTAGGACAAGCATGGTGTTTATAATAATCTAATTGTTCTTTCGTTATCTCATTTCTTTCATATTGAGCGCTATACATGCCTATTTGTTCTAACGTTAATAAATTAGGCCCAGCTTCCATAACGCCCCCTGTTATCACGATACTTGGAATATTTAGCCTTCCAATTCCCATCAAAATTGCTGGCATACTTTTATCACAACTTGCAATAAAAACCCCTGCATCAAAAGTTGTCGCATTTCCATGTATTTCTATCATATTCGCTATCATGTCACGACTTGGTAAAGAATAATTGATGCCATCATGTCCTTGTGCCATTCCATCGCAAATATCTGTTACATAATATCGTGCTTCTTTTCCGCCATTTTCTTTGATTCCTGATGCCGCTTCTTCTACGAACCAATTTAGATGTGCACTTCCGGGATGACTTTGTCCATATGTGCTTTCTATCATAATCTGTGGTTTATCTAAATCTTCCAGTGTCCACCCCATTCCAATTCTCAATGGATCCATTTCAGGGGCAATTGCCCTTATTGTTTGACTTTTAAATTGCATATTACTTTTTTCTCCTTTCGCTTTACGCTTCTTTATTTCAAACATATCATTAAGGAAACCAGTTGTCAACATTTAAAATACAACATGTTTTATTTTAAATTCACTATTGACATTTAAACATGTATGCATTATCCTTGTTTTTGAAAACAACATGTTGGTTTTTAAAGTGGATATCAAAACAGGAGGATATATTATGTTTGAATTAGTTAACAACCGTCAACTTATTTTTGGAGAAAATAAGATCAATGAAGTAGGAAAACTTATAAAATGGTATGGGTGTAAAAAAGCGTTTTGTGCTGTTTATCCAGAAGGTGAGCATGTATATAACAAAGTCAAATCATTGCTTGAAGAAGAAGGTATTGCATCAATTAGTTTTTATAAAGTAGGTAAAGAACCTGATATGCATATCATTCATGAAGGTCGTGATCTTTTTAAACTTGAAAATTGTGATTGTACCATTGCTATCGGTGGAGGTAGCGTAATTGACACTGCTAAAACTGTTGGTATGCTGGCAGTAAATGAAGGTAATGTTGATGATTATCAGATGCATGGTAAAGAAGTAAAAAAAGAACCACCTTTATTTATTGCCATTCCTACAACTTCTGGAACAGGTGCAGAAGCAACAAAAACAAGTGTTGTTACAAATAATGATAATGGTTTGAAAAAAAGTTTATATCACACATCAATGATTGCCGATATCGTCATATTAGATCCAAATTTAACTTTAGGTCTACCAAAAAGACTAACAGCAGCAACAGGTATGGATGCCTTAAGCCACGCTATTGAATCCTATGTATCATTGAATGCATCTCCAATGACTGAAATGTTTGGTTTAAAATCAATTGAACTGATTAATCAGTATTTGGAAAAAGCATATCACAAACCAGATAATTTAGAAGCACGCGGTGGAATGATGCTTGCCAGCTATTTAGGGGGATGTGCTATAACAGCTGGTATAGGCATCGCTCATATTATGGCTCAGCCACTTGGCGCTATTTATCATATTCCTCATGGGGATGCTTGTTCTATTTTCTTACCTATTGCAATGGAACTTAATTTACCTTATGCAACAAAGAAATATGCCAAAATAGCAGAGGCCCTTCATGTTTATGATTCTACTGCATCTAATCAAAAAAATGCAATGAACGCTATTCAACGCGTAAAAGAGATTCGTGCCGCCATTGATGCACCTAATTGTTTAACACCTTATATAAAGAACAGTCCTACAATAGATGAAATCATTGACATAGTGAAACGTACAACTGGTCATATTACATGTAATCCTAAACCTTTGAACGAACAATTAATCTTTGATGCCTTCCGTATGGCTTGTGATAAAAGCAAGTAATTGTTTAGGACAAAAAAGCGTGATATAATGTAAAAGCAAAAAGCAAGGGGGGATTTTATGCCTAAAAAGGTATTTCTTTACGATATGACGGCAAAAAAACTCAAAGAAAAAATTTTTGATGGCACCTATCCACCAGGAAGTCTACTTCCTTCAGAGCGAGAAATAGGTGAAACTTACAATGTTGATAGAACAACTGTAAGAAAAGCGCTACAGGTTCTGGTAAATGAAAGCTTAGTTGAAAAAAAAGCTGGAAAGGGAACTGTTGTAAAAGACTTAAATGATACAACCATATTTCCTACAAAAGAATCAGAAAATATACCAGATCCTTTACCAAAAACAAGCATATATGATAAAGAAATTGCATTTTTTCTTCCCCGTAATGCTCAAAACAGTGATCGAATACGGCAGCCTTTTTATTCTCAATTATTCTATGTTATTCAAGAAGAATGTCAAAAGTTGGGTTTTTCACTCATCTATTTAACTTTAGATGAAGATGACGATTTAGAGAAAATACTAAGTAGCAGAAGGTTTTCTGGTGTTTTCTTTGTAAGTAATGTAAGCAAACAGCATCTTTCCTATGCAATAGAGAAGAAAATACCTGCTGTTTTAATTAACTCTTTTCATCCTGAAATGCCTTCTGTATTATCAGATAATTTTCAAGGAGCATATCAAGCATGTAAAGAATTGATAAAAAAAGGACATAAAAAAATCGCAATTATTAAAGGTGAAGAAAATTACACAACAAATAAAGAACGACTAAGAGGAAGTCTTTCTGCATTAAGAGAATTTAATATTCCAATTCAATCATCCTATATTCTAGGTGAAAACTCATGGGAATTTGACGATGGTTTTAAAGTTATGAAAAACTTTTTACAAACAGCAAATCAACTTCCTACTGCTGTCTTTGCATTTAATGATCGATTAGCTTTAGGGGCTATGCAAGCTATTCAGCAAGCTGGCTTAAATGTTCCTAAAGATATAAGTATCATAGGTTATGATAATTCAGAGCAATCTAAATTAATCTATCCTAGATTATCTTCAATAGAAATTAATGTATCAATTATGGGATCCGCTTCCGTCTTTACATTACTTCAACAAATGAATTATTATCAATCTTTACCAATTAAAATATTAATTCCTATTCAATTAATTGAAAGAGAGTCTATTATAGAAATAAATTAACTAAAAAGCCACATTAACTAATATGTTACTGTGGCTTTTTATCAAACTTTCTTAGTTTTTAGAATTTGTTTCTCCTATTATTATCGTTGCACTCTACCTGAACCATCTCCACTTGTAAGTGTTTCTACTTCTTTTACACTGACACGATTATAATCACCTTCAATACTGTGTTTTAAACAGCTAGCCGCGACCGCAAATTCAATTGTATCCTGTGGCTGTTTCTTCATTAACATGCTATAGATTAAGCCTGCGCCAAAGGAATCTCCACAACCAACACGATCAACAATATGTACAGGATATTTCTTTGAGAAGCAAGCTTGATCATTTGTATACAACATCGCTGCCCAATTGTTATCGGATGCGGAAATGCTTTCACGTAAGGTGATGGCTACTGCTTTACATCCAAAACGTGTCGTTAATTGTTTTGCGACATCGATATATCCTTCATGATTTAACTGACCACTTGTGATATCTGTATTGTTTGCCTTGATACCAAATACTTTTTCAGCATCTTCTTCATTCGCGATACATACATCGACATACTGCATTAGTTCTCCCATGATTTCTCCAGCTTTTTCACTTGTCCACAATTTTTTACGGAAGTTTAGATCACAAGAAATCATAACGCCTTCTTCTTTGGCGGCTTTACATGCTTCTAATGTGATTTTAGCAACAGTATCACTTAATGCTGGTGTGATCCCTGTAAAGTGAAACCAATCCACACCTTCAAAAATCTTTGACCAGTTAAAATCTTCTGGTATTGCTTCTGCGATGGCAGAATGTGCACGATCATAAATGACTTGTGATGCACGTTGGCTGGCACCTTTCTCTAAATAATAGATACCAACACGATCCCCACCACGGGTAATCATAGAAGTATCAACACCATATTTTCTTAGATCATTAATAGCACACTGCCCGACATCATGCGCAGGCAGTTTTGTGACAAAAGCCACATCCAGTCCAAAATTGGCAAGTGATACTGCGACATTGGCTTCTCCACCACCAAAGCTTGCCTCAAAGTCGTTTGCCTGGGTAAAACGATAATAGCCATGCGGTGCTAATCGCAACATGATTTCTCCAAATGTGATAACTTTCATAGTACTACTCCTCCTTTAAAACAATATGATATTTATCATTTACATAATCTTTGAATGCTATTCCCATATTTGCTAAGTGATATAACGCTCTATCGATGGATGGTGTTGTAATCTTTAAATATTTTTTATCATTTGATAAACCTTTTATTTGAAGATTTAACATCGTAAAAACTGCTTTTTTTGTACAATCTTCTATTGCTTTAAAATCACCATTTTTTATCCATTCTTTCTTCACCATCCATGTTCCACCACACGCCAATACCCGCTTACATTTCATATAATCTAGTAAGCTTTTTTCTGATACTCCCCCTGTAGGTAAAAATTTCACATCAACATAGGGCGCTCCTAATGCTTGAATTGCTTTTACCCCGCCATTTATTTCAGAAGGAAAAAATTTCACATTTGATAGTCCCATGGACAACGCTTTTTCGATATCACTTGGTGTTGCTGTTCCTGGAATCACTGGCACTCCTTTTTTTATACAATAAGCTACAACTGAGGGGTTAAAGCCAGGTGAAACTATAAACTCTGCACCAGCATCAATCGCAGAATCAACTTGCTCAATACTTAAAACAGTTCCTGCTCCTACCAACATATCTGGTTTTACTTTTTTCATTTCTTGGATGACATCATGAGCATAAGCTGTACGATAAGTTACTTCAGCCGCTGGAAGTCCTCCTTCACATAAAGCAATCGCCAAAGGTGCTGCATCTTTTACATCATCTAAAACGACAACCGGCAGTATACCTAATCGATGTATTTTTTCAAAAATATCCATAATCAATCCCTTTCATAACGTTATTTTAATAACATTATTTATTCCTTTCCATCTTTAACTTATCATTTTAATAGTGCTTGTAGCTAAAAGAAACTGGTTCTTTTTATTGGTAAATTTTTAATTTATTATTGTTTTAAAAATTTACCAGATTTTAATGCCATAGTTAATATATTCTACTTCAAATATAAATGATAAACTTTAGGTATAAAAGGAGCTGATTTTATGAAAATGACTTTTTAAAGTGTACCCTTTGTCAAGGACAATTAAAAAAAAACCAGTGTAAATCTT